>JAYPCW010000046.1:0-7338 GCA_038124905.1 Candidatus Nanopelagicales bacterium
ATGATGATGAGAAAAAAGTAAAGGCATTGGCGTATAGCGAAGCTAAATTTAAATCTGGGTTGGTTAATTCAATTTTTAGTTTTGCCATTATTTTGCTAGCGTTATTTGGTAATTTCTTTTCGAGTTTAGATAATTTTGTTCGCAGCACTTTTTCAAATGAAATTGTAATTTCGCTTGGTTTTTTTGCTATTTTAGGGTTGATTATTACTTTTTTGGGAATACCCTTTTCTTGGTATGAAACATTTGTTATAGAAGAAAAGTTTGGCTTCAATAAAACAACCAAAACTGTCTTCATAACAGACACTCTAAAAAGTCTGCTAATTTCTGCATTTTTTGCTGGAGTGATTCTTGCAGCTATTTTATTTATCTATCAAAATTTACAAGAATGGTTTTGGGTTTTGGCTTGGGTTTTAATCGCAGGGTTTTCTTTATTTATGTTTATGTTTGGCACTAGTTTGATTATTCCACTTTTTAATAAACTCACCCCAGTTGAAGAGGGAGAATTAAAGAATAAAATTTCTCAATATTGCCAGAGTCAAGGTTTTTCACTTAAAAATCTTTTTGTGATGGATGGGTCAAAGCGTTCAACGAAAGCAAATGCGTTCTTTAGCGGATTAGGCAAGAGCAAAACCATCGTTTTATTTGACACCCTAATCGAAAAATTAGAAACAGATGAGATCGTTGCAGTTTTGGCGCACGAGATTGGCCACTATAAGAAGAAGCACACATTCGCGATGTTTATTTTGTCTAACGTGCAAACATTTATCTTTTTATTTGTTCTAGGTTGGCTACTGGGTTACCCCCAACTCTCACAAGCCCTTGGGGTAAGTCAACCAAGTTTTCATATTGCCCTACTGGCTTTTGTTCTTTTATTTAGCCCAATTTCCTTATTGACAGGCATAATTAACAACTCTATTTCTAGAAGAAATGAGTTTGAAGCAGACACATTTGCCAAAGAAACTAATGATGGAGAGGCACTAAAAACGGGATTAGTAAAAATAACTACAGATAGTTTGTCTAACTTAAATCCGCATCCCTGGTATGTGAAAGTTCATTACACCCATCCACCATTAAAAGAACGCCTAAGCAATTTACAAGAATAAAAGGAGCACGACATGCACTATAGAAAATTAGGCAATACAGGTTTCAAAATCACCTCTATCTCTTATGGAAATTGGCTAACTCATGGTGATCAAGTTGAGGCAGAAATGGCCACAAAAACTGTCCATGCGGCATATGACGCAGGTATTACCACCTTTGATACTGCTGATGTTTATGCAGGAACCAAAGCAGAAAAGATTTTAGGAGACGCATTAAAAGGTCTTCGCCGAGAAGGTTTAGAAATTTTCACCAAAGTTTACTGGCCAATAGGTGAAGGGGTGAACGATCGCGGACTTTCTAGAAAGCACATTCGAGATGCTTGTGATGGTTCACTTAGAAGACTTGGAATTGATTATATTGACTTGTATCAAATGCACAGATTTGATTATGAAACCCCATTAGAAGAAACCTTAAGAGCTTTTGAAGATTTAGTAAGGCAAGGAAAGGTTTTATACATCGGAGTTTCTGAATGGACTGCGGATCAGATTAAAGAAGCTTTAAAGATTGCTAAAGAAATGAACTTTGATCGAATCGTTTCAAGTCAACCTCAATATTCCATGTTATGGAGAGTAATAGAAAAAGATGTAATTCCGTTAAGTGAAAGAGAAGGAATTTCTCAAATTGTTTGGTCTCCTATGGCTCAAGGTGTATTAACTGGCAAGTATCTACCAGGGCAAAAACCACCAGCGGGGTCTCGCGCTGCCGATCCTGGAATTGGCCAAAATATTGAAAAATTTATGAATGACGAAATATTAAAGGCCGTTCAAGATCTAAAACCAATAGCTAGCGACTTAGGGCTAACAATGGGTCAGCTAGCGATTAGTTGGGTTTTGCAGAATCAGAATGTTGCTTCTGCAATTGTCGGCGCTAGCCGCCCAGAGCAAATTCAAGAAAATGTGAAAGCAGCGGATGTTGTTCTTGAAGATGCAGTAATGAAGAAAATCGACGAAGTTTTGTCGTCAGTGATTGAAAGAGATCCAGCTAAGATTATTTCACCTAACCCAAGGGCGTAAGTAGATCAGAGTTAAGGAAAAAAATGAATAGATTTACCTCTTTGCCGGTAGGTACGCGAATTTTAGTTACTGTTTTCTTACTCAGTGGAGTAGGTCATCTAGTTAATCCAGATTTATTTTCGAATATGATTCCGCCATTTTTGCCCGCGCCACTTTTTTGGATTTACGCAAGCGGTGTTGCTGAAATAATTTTTGCAATTGGCCTTCTGATGAGATACTCCTGGGCACCTCTTGGAACAGTAGTTTTGTTATTGGTGGTGTGGGTAGGGAACTGGTGGTTCGCTATAGATGTAAGTTCTGCTGGGTTCACTTCAGGAGTAGTAGCGGCCTGGGCACGGGTCCCGCTGCAAATTCCATTACTCGTCTGGGCGTATCGCAGTCCAACCGAGAAGTGGTAGTCATTAACTACGTAACTTAGACGTTTTAATTAAAAATAAATAAATTTGACATCCTAAACAAAAATTAAAAAAAGCATTTAAAATTGCTGCAAATAGTGCAAAAGCGACAGCAATCAGAAAAAGTAGGTTAATTTCAAAATAAATTCCTGCTAAAGCAAGAATGGCAAAAATTAACCCCACCGATTGAGCGAATTGTGGTGGTTTAGCATCCTCAGTTACGAGTGGACTTTTCAAACGAGACTGAACAAACTTCTTATATACAATGGCGTAGGGAGACTTAGGCGGACCAAATACAGCTCCAATAAAAAATACTATTGCTTGAAATGCTAGCAACCAAATTGATTCTGTGATTAAAACAGCTGCCAAAACAATTGTGGTTATCAAGGCCCCAAATCGTGGACCTCTTGCGTCAATTGATGAATTTGTTTGTGACACTTAATCAGACTTTTTCCACATTAGAAGTAGGAATATTTTCATTTATAAATTTTACAATTTTGATTTTGTTTGGTCGGCCAGAAAAGCGAGCCACTTCTTCACCAAACTCATCGATAATCAATACCGTTGGCGTACTTAAAATAGATAATTTTTTAGTAAGATGTAGATTCTCTTCCGCATCGATTTCTATAAATTCAACCCCAGTTTGGTTGTTACTGATTTCAGTAAGAATTTCCTTACTAGCGGGGCAGATACTGCAAAATTGAGTTGAAAACTGAACCAGGGTAGCTTTCTTGCCCATTTGGCCAAATTGTGAGTAATCCAATGAAAAGTTCGGATGTAACTTGGCTGATTTGATGGAACCTTGATTTGATCTAGACCAAATTCCAATTAGGCTGGCTAAAATTACTACAACTGCAAGGGCGACGAAGTTTTCCATACCTTAAGTATCTAGGGTGGCTTTAAAAACTTAATCAAAGACTTTAATACCTGCAAAGTCTTAGCAATAAGGTTTTGAGTTAGAGTTCTGGCAAGTTATATAGGCGAGGAGTAGCGCTGTGAAAGCTGCAGTCATATCAGGAATCAATGAAATATCAATTGAAAAATTTGAAGATCCTGTACCTGGTCCGAGAGAAGTGATCATAAAAGTAGCATCCGTTGGAATTTGTGGGACGGACCTACACATTTTAGAGGGAGAATTTGCACCAACCCTGCCAATCATCCCAGGACATGAAATGTCAGGCGAAATTATTGCGCTCGGGTCCAACGTTACTGAATTAAAAATTGGGGATATGGTTGCAATTGATCCTTCATTGCATTGTGGCGAATGTTTTTACTGTAAACGCGCGCGGGGAAATTTATGTGAAAATTGGGGTGCGCTCGGAGTTTCTGAGGCTGGGGCGGCTGCTGAGTTTTTAAGGGCACCAATAAAGAATTGCTATAAGTTGCCCGAAAATGTTGCGGTCAAAGACGCTTCACTAATTGAACCACTTTCATGTGCAGTAAGAGGATTTGATGTGTTACCAAGAATTCCGGGCAGTGATTATTTGATTTATGGCTCGGGAACTATGGGATTAATGATGATGGAAATGGCAAAGCGAAATGGCGCAGCATCAGTTTCAATTGTAGATCCCAATAAAGAAAAATTAAAAACTGCAGAGATTTTAGGTGTAGATAACTACGCGATAAGTGCGGATGAACTTGAAAAACCAAGAGGTTGGGACGTTGTAATCGATTGCACAGGAGTTGTTCCAGCTATACGAGATGGATTGACGCGTTTAATGCCTGGTGGAACATTTTTGCAATTTGGAGTTGCCAATGAGTCAGCCAAGATTGAAATAGAACCTTTTTGGATTTATAACAAGGAAATCAACATCGTTGGTTCTATGGCAGTTCTTCACTCATTTGGTCGGGCAGTGGAACTTTTTGCGGCCGGGGTGATCGATCCACAAGTATTTATAAGTCATAGATATGGATTAGATGACTATAAAGCTGGTTTAGAAATATTCAAGAGTGGTGGAAGTAGAAAAGTAACCATAGAACCTCAAAATTCTTGATTGCTAGCGGTAATTCGATCGATCTAGGGTAAGTTTCTCTAGATGGGTAAGTCAAAATCTAGAGTTTCTAGAAATGCCAGCTACGTATTGCATGTATTTACAGCAAGTGGTGCGGTAGTTGGGTTACTCGCATTGCAAGCAGTTATTGATGGAAGAGTGCGAGATGCATTACTTTGGCTGGTTGTTGCCTTATTGCTTGATGGTTTGGATGGACCAATTGCTCGTAAATTAGATGTAGTTTTTCATGCGCCGCGACTTGATGGCACCATGCTTGATTTAGTAGTTGACTACGTCACTTATGTTGTTGTTCCTGTAGTTTTCTTGTGGAATTTAGAACTATTACCCAAAAATTTAGAATTTATTGTTGGGGCTGGGATTCTTTTATTTTCGGCTATTTGGTTTGCTCGAATTGATCAGAAGACAGATGATAAGTGGTTTAATGGGTTTCCAGCGGTTTGGAATTTAGTTGTTCACACATTCATATTGCTTGGATCATCTCAAATAGAAGTTGCAGTATTTTCTATTATTTTGTTAGCTCTACAGATGACTTCTATTAAAATAATTCATCCAGTAAGAGTAAAGGCACTTAGAACCATAACTGTTATTTTTACAGTCTATTATTTTGTGACTATTGCTTATTTATCTTGGTTTTATCCAGAATTATCAGGTGAAAATATTCCGTTATTCGGCAAAATAGCTTTACTAGGTTTTCCAATTTTTGTAGCACTACTTGCTATTTGGCGTACTTGGTTTTCTAACGTCAGGTTGCCAATTCTTGGAAGAATTGTTTAGTACATTGCCACAACAGTAAAGGTAATTGCTAAATAGTGGCAGAGATAACCCAAGATTGTAAGAGCATGAAATAGTTCATGAAATCCAAAATATTTTTCGCTTAATTTAGGTTTTTTCAACCCATAAACAATTGCACCGACGGAATAAGCAACTCCTCCAGCAAAAATGAGACTAACTATTAACCAGCCAGCATTATTTAAAAAACTTGGAAGATAAAAAATAGCTGCCCAGCCAAGAGCTAGATATATAGGAACATAAAGCCAGCGAGGAGCCGAAAGCCAAAAGAGTCGCATAAATAATCCTGAAATTGAACCAATCCAAACAATTAGCAAAAGTCTTGTGGATTCTGCTTCATCCAACCAGTAAATCGACAAAGGAGTGTAAGTAGCAGCAATGATTAAAAAAATGTTTGCATGATCTAACCGACGAAAAACGCTCTTCCATTTAGGAGACCAATTAATTCGATGGTAGGTAGCCGAGACAGTAAATAATGCTGCCGAAGCAAGGGTAAAGAGTGCAATTACAAATCTCATACTTAAGGTCGGTGCAACAATCACTAATGTAAAACCTGCAATGAGCGCAACGGGTGAAGTACCTAGGTGCAGCCATCCTCTCATTAATGGAGGAGCTTGAATGTCTCGTGTTTTTGTCACAATGTCCATTCTTTCAGAAATTTTAGAACTTGCCAGAGTCAACTGGGAGTAGTTAAAAGTATGATTAACTTAATAAGCAGAAGCGAGGCGAACTTGGCGATACCTTCCCCAGGATATTCAGTTACCTTACGCGTAGAAATGCCTGCCGAGGGAGCTTCAACAGGTGGCTTGGCCGCCGCAGTTACTACTGCTGGTGGAGTTTTAACAGCCCTGGACGTTACCGAATCAGGTCACAATTACATCGTTATAGACGTAACTTGTAATGCGCGAGATGACTCTCATACTGCAGAAATTACTGAATCCATAGGCAAACTTGCTGGCGCAAAGGTAAGAAAAGTTTCTGATAGGACTTTTCTTTTGCATCTTGGTGGAAAACTAGAAGTAAATTCAAAAGTTCCTTTAAAAACTCGCGATGATTTGTCTCGGGCCTACACTCCTGGCGTTGCCAGAGTTTGTCTTGCTATTGCTGAAGATCAAGCAAACGCCAGGCGTTTAACAATTAAAAGAAACACCGTTGCAGTAGTTACTGATGGGTCGGCAATCTTAGGATTAGGAAATTTAGGCGCTTCAGCAGCGTTACCAGTTATGGAAGGTAAGGCTGTTTTATTTAAACAGTTTGCTGATGTAGATGCTTGGCCAGTTTGCATTGATAGTCAAGATGTTGATGAAATTGTTCGAACCGTGCAATTAATTGCTCCTGCATATGGAGGAATTAATTTAGAAGATATTTCTGCACCGCGTTGCTTTGAGATCGAACGCCGCTTGCGTGAATTACTAGACATTCCAGTCTTCCACGACGATCAGCATGGAACAGCAATCGTTGTGCTAGCTGCGCTAAGAAATGCTTTAAAAGTTGTCAATAAAGATATAACAAAAATAAAGGTCATAATGAGTGGTGCAGGTGCTGCGGGAACTGCCATAGCGAAATTACTAGTGTTTAGTGGATTAAAAAACTTAATTATGTTTGATAGCTCTGGCGCCATAAATGGTTCACGCCAAGATTTAATAGATTCTGAATGGATAGCTGAGAACACAAATAAAGCAGGATTTACTGGAACTTTAAGTGAAGCCTTAGTTGGGGCCGATGTATTTATTGGAGTAAGCGCACCTGATATTTTGGCCGAAGCTGATATCAAAAAAATGGCAAAAGATTCAGTTGTCTTTGCTTTAGCTAATCCCAATCCTGAGATTGATCCGATAATTGCAGGTAAACATGCAGCAGTTGTCGCAACCGGAAGAAGTGATTTTCCTAATCAGATAAATAATGTTTTTCACCTATTGTTATTTTGTCACTTTCTTAGCTTATATTGTTTCTTCACAAAATATAAATTTCGTTTTTTGTTAGTTTTTTCATACTTATTGTTCTTTTTTTTATTTTTTAGATATCATA
>JAYPCW010000046.1:7348-8797 GCA_038124905.1 Candidatus Nanopelagicales bacterium
TTTTCCTAATCAGATAAATAATGTTTTGGCATTTCCAGGAATTTTTAGAGGCTTGTTAGATGCAGGCGCAAAAGATATTACAAATGAAATGTTGGTTGCTGCAGCCGAGGCAATTGCAGACAGGGTTTCAGAAACTCAATTGAATGCAAGCTTTGTAGTTCCTAGCGTCTTTGATTCTCAAGTTTCGCTAGCCGTGGCTAGTGCGGTTAAGGCCGTTGTTGCAAAGAATTCGCAATAGTTCGCTTCGAGTTTTTGAATTTTGTCTTTGCTTATAGAATTGGCAAATACAATTTGGCTGACTTTGGAGCACAATGAAAATTTATAGCGATATAACGGAAGTCTTTGGAAACACTCCGTTGGTTCGATTAAATCGAATAACCGATGGGGCAAAGGCAAATGTGCTAGCCAAATTAGAGTTTTACAATCCAACTAGCAGCGTTAAAGACCGAATTGGAATTGCCATGGTCGACGCGGCAGAAAGATCAGGCGAACTTAAACCAGGTGGCACGATAGTTGAAGCTACAAGCGGAAATACAGGAATCGCCTTAGCAATGGTGGGCGCTGCCCGTGGATACAAAGTTATTTTGACCATGCCTGACTCGATGAGTAGAGAAAGGCGCGCATTGTTACGAGCTTTTGGAGCGGAATTAGTTTTAACTCCAGCCGCAGAAGGTATGCGGGGATCGATCGCAAAAGCTGAAGAACTTGGATCTCAACCTGGCTCGGTTTTGGTGCGTCAATTTAAGAATGATGCCAATCCTGAAATTCATCGAAACACCACAGCAAAAGAGATTTGGGACGACACCGATGGAACTGTAGATGCAGTAGTCGCTGGTATTGGAACTGGTGGAACCATTACTGGAGTTGGGCAAGTTCTAAAAAAACTAAAACCATCTGTAAAGATTTTTGCAGTTGAGCCAGAAGCATCACCCTTGTTAACTGGTGGAACCGCTGCGGGGCACCCACTTATGGGTATAGGAGCAAACTTCATTCCTGAAATTTTGGATAGAGATGTTTATGATGAAGTCTTAGATGCACCCACCGAAGAAGCAATGAAATATGCCAAACGCGCTGCAAAAGAAGAGGGCATCATGGCAGGAATTTCATCAGGAGCAGCACTTTGGGCAGCATGCCAAGTAGCCCAAAGAGAAGAATTTAATAATAAAAATATTGTTGTGATTGTTCCTTCATTTGGAGAGAGATACTTGTCAACCGCGCTTTATTCAGATCTGATGGATTGATGAGCAAAGTTTCATTAAGAACCAGATTAAAAGAAGATATCGAAACAGCAAAAAAAAGAGACCCAGCCGCTCGAAGTACAGCTGAAATCGTTTTAGCTTATCCCGGAGTGCATGCAATATGGGGACACCGAATTGCGCATTGGTTTTGGAAGAAAAAAAGATTCTTAACTGCCAGAATTATTTCAAATATTTTTAGATCCCGAACTGG
>JAYPCW010000047.1:0-8645 GCA_038124905.1 Candidatus Nanopelagicales bacterium
CAATAAATGTAGAAACTTTATTTTTTGTTTTTTCATTCATTTATTCGTTTTTTTGTAGGTTACATAAAGACCAAAAAGCCCAACAGGAATTGCTGAAATAAAACACAGCCAGCCATAGCTAAGTGTGGCGATAATTACTCCAGCAAAAGCACCACCAATTGCGCCACCTAAGTTCATGATTAAGTCCGAAGCACCTTGGCTGGCAGTTTTTTGTTCAATGGCAACCGATTCACTGAGCAAAGTCGAGCCAGCAACTAAGGTCGCAGACCAACCAAGCCCTAGTAAAAACAAACCAACACCTAAGCTAAAAACTGCATCTGGCGCAGAGGTGCCTGCGATTAATGCTGAAAGCAATAGCGTGACCACACCAAATTGAATAGTTGCAATTCTGCCAAAACGATCTGCCATCCAACCCATAACTGGTGAAAGCGCATACATACCAGCAATATGGATACTGATCACTAATCCAATTATTTGCAGTGTGACATCTACGTGAGCCATATGAATTGGCGTCATGACCATTACTGAAACCATGGCTATGTGTCCAATGACAATAGCTAGCAAGCCAATAAAAGCGTTTTCTGATTTTTTAATTTGCTTGAGTGCGAATTTTGCAGAATTATTTCTAACAACTTCTTTTAAATGCGGTAGTAATTCGTAAGACAAAAGATATGGATCCGGGCGCAGACCCGTGGTAATTAGAAAAGCACCCAAACCGAGCATAAACACTGCTAGTAAGTACGGGCCAATTAATTGCGGAAGGCCCAGCGAAGCTGAGATGTAGCCGAAGGGTGCCATCAAGTTTGGCCCGAGCACCGCACCAAAAGTTGATCCCCAAACAACAACAGAAAGATGCTTAGCTCTTAAATGATCTTTCGCAAGATCTACCGCGGCGAATCTTGCTTGATAGCCAGATGCAGAAGCTGCACCTACGAGAAAAGTTCCCAGAAAAACTACCGGAGTTAATGAGTAAGCGCCTCCAATGATTGCAAAAATTGCACCTAAAGATCCCATTGCATAGCCAAGTGCCAGCGCTAAACGTCTGCCACCTTTTCTAGTTAGAGTCGCTAACGGTAAGGCAAGTGCTGCAGCGCCTAAAACACCAAAGGTTTGCGCAAGCCCTGCCATTGCTTCTGATCCAGAAATTGAAGCTACTAATAAAGATCCAGCTGCGACGGTAGCCGCAACTCCGATACCAGATAAAACTTGTGCCGCAGTTAGAACTGTTAAGGTCCGATTTTGAATGGCGGCTAAATGTTCGTCTTGAAAGGCTTCATCTTTATTCATTTGAGTAACTTCAGCCTAGTAGAGGCCTGACTCAAATTTGCGGTAAAACATAAAGACCCCCTAAAAAAGGGGGTCTTTATGTTTAAAGGAGGTGACTTAAATGTTGTAGTACAACTCAAATTCGTAAGGCGTTGGACGCAAACGAATTGGATCGATTTCTTTACTTCTCTTGTAGTCCAACCAAGTAGTGATTAGATCCTCGGTGAAGACTCCGCCAGCAGTTAAGTAATCATGATCTTTCTCCAGTGCATCCAAAGCTTCAGATAAAGAGCCAGGAACCTGAGGAACCGCTTTGGCCTCTTCTGGTGGAAGCTCATAAAGATCTTTATCCATCGGAGTTGGCGGTTCAATTCGATTCTTCACACCATCTATACCTGCCATTAGCAAAGCACTAAAAGCAAGATAAGGGTTGCTTGAAGGATCTGGAACTCGGTATTCAATTCGCTTGGCTTTTGGATTTGAACCAGTAATTGGAATACGAATTGCTGCAGAGCGGTTTCTTTGCGAATAAACCAAGTTCACTGGCGCTTCAAAGCCCGGAACCAAACGGTGGTAGGAGTTCACCGATGGGTTGGTGAAGGCCAGCAAACTTGGAGCATGCTTTAACAATCCGCCGATGTACCAGCGAGCTGTATCCGAAAGCCCCGCATAACCCTTTTCGTCATAAAAAAGTGGCTTGCCGTCTTTCCAAAGTGATTGATGGCAATGCATACCAGAGCCGTTGTCGCCAGCTAAAGGCTTTGGCATGAAGGTAGCTGAGAAGCCATTAGCAAAGGCTACGTTTTTAACGATGTACTTGAAAAGCATTAGCTTGTCAGCAGAAGCGAGCAGGGAATCAAACTTGTAATTAATTTCTGCTTGCCCTGCCGTACCAACTTCGTGGTGAGCGCGTTCTACTTGGATTCCTGCATCCAGAAGTGTGGACGAAATTAAGTCACGCAAATCTGCAAAGTGATCTACTGGCGGAACTGGAAAGTACCCACCCTTGTAAGGGGTTTTGTAACCTAAGTTTCCACCATCTTCTTCACGTCCAGTGTTCCAAGCAGCTTCGATGGAGTCAACTTTGTAAAAAGAACCTCCTGGTTGATTTTCATAGCGAACTTCATCAAAGATATAAAACTCTGCCTCTGGTCCAAAGTAAACAGTGTCAGCAATACCTGAAGCTATTAAATAAGCTTCTGCTTTTGCAGCAACGTTTCTTGGATCTCGACTATAAGCCTCGTTAGTAAATGGATCTCTAATTGAGAAATTGATTGCTAGTGTTTTTGATTCACGAAATGGGTCCAAATACGCGGTAGTTACATCGGGAACTAACTTCATATCTGACTCATGAATTGCTTGAAATCCACGTATTGATGAGCCATCGAACATCAAGCCATCTTCAAATACTGAATTATCAAAAGCGCTTGCAGGAATATTAAAGTGCTGCATCACTCCGACTAGATCCATAAATCGCACATCAATAAATTCAACGGCGTTGTCTTTTACGAATTTGATCGCCTCATCGGCGCTCTTAAACATGCTTCCTCCTACGGTGTAACTGGTTATGGGTGAAAGATTAGGTGAATTTGGTGTCTATTTCATATCCCTTCTGTTAACGCTGTGTTACGAAAAGCCAAGTAGGCTCTGAGATATGACAAATTTGGCCGGTGTTTGGCAAAGAATTTTCGCTTTAGTTGTGGACTGGGCAGCCAGTTTGTTAATAGTGAGGCTTTTGTTTCCTGGGTTGCCTTTTGGCTCCGATCTTTATGGGGCTTGGACTATGGCAGTTTTTGCTTCCGAGGTGCTGCTGCTGACTTGGTTGACGGGCGCTTCTTTTGGACAGCGAATTATTGGTATTGGAGTAATTTCTTACCGCAGTGATCGATTGAAATTCTGGCAAGTATTAGCAAGGACAGTGATGATTATTTTGGTAATTCCTGCAGTGGTGATGGATAAAGATAAGCGCGGACTTCACGACATTCTGGTAGGTGCGGGAGTTGTGAAAACTCGTTAGCGTCGAGGAACTCTTAAGCCCTTAGGAAGCGGACCTTTAGGAATCGGAAGCGGGCTTGCCGAAACAGCTCCAAATTTACTTCTTAATTGCCTAACTTCTTTAGGTGAAATCTTTTTCCCTAATTTTTTAATGTGCTTAACTAATTTTCGATAGGGGACTAAGCCTTCTTGCATACCCACAATCAGTGTGGTTACTGGAACTTCACCGGCAATTCTTTGTGCTTTTATTTTTTCACTTTGTAATAGTTGCGAAACTCTATTGGGGGACCCTTCGCCAACTAGCACTACGCCAACTGGTCCTAAAACTCTGTGAACTAAATCTTGTTGTTTGGTCAAGGCAATTGCTGGGGTTGTGACCCATCCTTTTTTTAGCGTATTCAAAATAGCCGCAGCAGCGCCTGGCTGACCTTCAATTTTTGCATAGGCGGCAGTCTCTGCTCGGCGCCCAAAAACAATCACCATGAGCATTAATCCAATTGTGATACCGAGCGAGATACTAATTATTTGAGCAAATGGTGAAGTAGTTGTAAGAATGCCTATGGCAATGATCGGAGTAGCTGTTAAAGCGAAAACGCCAAAAAGAATCAAACCTAAAAATTTGTCGACTTCTTTGGTTAATTTGTATGTCTGCTTTATTAGTTTTAATTGCTTAAATCGCTCTTTTTTAACTTTGGGTTCTTTTTTCTTTTTATCTTTAGCCATTTAAAAGATTCGACCTCGCTTCAAGTGCTTGCCGGTAGAGTCTGCCAGCCCGATATGAGGATCTCACCAAGGGGCCACTCATCACGCCAGCAAATCCGATTTGATTTGCAACTTCAGATAGTTCAACAAATTCTTCAGGCCTGACCCAACGGTCAATGGGGTGATGTTTTGCGGTAGGCCTCAAGTACTGAGTAATGGTGATCAAGTCACAGCCAGCTGCATGCAAGTCTTCTAAAGCTGTCTCAATTTCTGCTCTGGTTTCACCCATTCCTAAAATTAAATTAGATTTGGTAATTAGCCCAGCATTTTTAGCCATGGTTATTACCGATAAAGATCTTTCGTAATTAAAGGCAGGGCGAATTCTTTTAAAAATACGGGGAACAGTCTCTAAATTATGAGCGAATACTTCAGGTTTGGCACCAAACACCTCTTGCAAAAGTTCTTCTCGAGCACTGAAATCTGGTACCAGAATTTCTACTCCGCAATCAGGCACCGCATTGTGAATTGCGCGAATAGTTTCGGCGTAAAGCCAGGCACCTTCATCGGCTAGATCATCCCTGGCAACGCCGGTAACTGTTGCGTAAGCCAAGTTCATTTGTTTAACACTTAAGGCAACTTTTGCTGGTTCTGTTCTATCTAGTGGGGAAGGTTTGCCGGTATCAATCTGACAAAAATCGCAGCGACGAGTACAAGCTGAACCACCAATTAAAAAGGTAGCTTCACGATCTTCCCAACATTCAAAAATATTTGGACAACCTGCTTCTTGACATACCGTATGTAACCCTTTTTCATTTACTAAATTTCTTATTTGGGTAAATTGTGGGCCGGTTTTAACTCGGTTCTTAATCCACTCTGGTTTGCGCTCAATAGGCACTTGAGAATTTCTTGCTTCAATTCTTAGTAACTTTTTGCCGGCGCTTAACTCTGTCATATTGACTCTAGATTACGCTTCTTGGAAACATTCCGCGTCAGCGCGCCACTCGCGATGAGGCTTTGAACTACAGGCACAACTTCAGATACAGAAATGTTGCGCCCTGCCTCAATACTCATAGTCGTCACATCGGCATCAGATATTCCGCACGGGACAATTTGCCTAAAGGGCGCTAAGTCGTTATTGCAATTAAGGGCAAAGCCGTGCATGGTGACTCTCTTTGCTACGCGAGTGCCGATGGCTGCAATTTTTTTGGGTATTACGCCTGAATTGACCCACACACCACTTCGTCCAGAAATTTGTTCACCACGAATCGAAAACTCAGCCAACACATCAATAATTAATAATTCAAGTCTTCGAACATGAGCCACGATGTCTATGGGGTCTGGCAATTTCATAATTGGGTAGCCCACTAGTTGACCTGGACCGTGCCAAGTTATTCGTCCACCACGATCAATTTCAAAAACTTTTTCACCATTGGTGGGTAAATCAGAAGTTTTAGTTGATCTGCCAGCGGTGTAGACACTTTGGTGTTCAAGGAGTGCCACTATCGGCGGATGGTTATCGGTAACTACTTTTTGATGGATTAGTTTTTGCCGATCCCAGGCGGCTTGGAACTCAACGGCTTGCTCGCCAAAGCCCCAAAACTCAACCGTGGGCGCTTGTGATGACATGTTTCAATTTTAGCTAGATGCTCAAGCCCCACAGGATGCTGTTGCACTCAAAAGCCCGTATTCTAAGAAGGTAAACATGTGAATTGTTTCTCAATTTCACAAGATATCGGAGAGTTTCTTCTGTGAAAGCAAAACATGCTCGTAAAAAAGTTCGCGCGGGAAATTTTAAATTTACCTTTTTAGCATCACTAGTTCTTATAGTTTGGCTGGGCATTACGAGCTTTTTAGGGCCACTCTTTGGCACCTTGAGTAATGTGCAAGATAACGACAATGCAAATTTCTTGCCAAATTCTGCGGAATCCACTATCGCAAGTGAAAGAGCTGAGAAATTCAGAGTTGGTGATGGCTTACCCACAATTGTGGTGATCAGTGGTGATTTAACAGAAGAAAATATTGCCAAAGCTCAAGAATTTGCCTCTGAAATAAAAGACATTGAAATTGAAGACAGTGAAGGAAAATTAGTTGGGGAGTACCTAGCAAGTACTGATCCGATTTTCCCACTAATTTCTGAAGACGAAAAAGCAATTTTACTAAGCGTAGATTTATCTTCTGAAGCAATTGCTAAGCCATTACCTGGTGGAGAACCAGCGCTACCAGCGGTAGTCAAAGCAATTCGTGAAGCAGCTAGTGAAGTTGAAGGTTTGCAAATCAACGTTTCCGGTGCTGGTGGAATTCTGGCAGACTTCTTTGATTCGTTTGGTGAAATTGATTCCACGCTTCTACTAACTTCTTTGGCGGTTGTTGCGGTAATTTTGCTTTTTGTTTATCGCAGTCCTGTTTTATGGATCCTGCCGTTGTCGTCAGCTTTGCTAGCCTTAGCGACTGCTGGTGGAATCGTTTATTTATTGGCCGACAATGATTTAGTTGTTCTAAATGGACAGTCTCAAGGAATTCTTTTCGTACTAGTAATTGGTGCAGCAACCGATTATGCACTTTTGTTAGTGGCTCGCTACCGCGAAGAACTGCATCATCACGCCTCCCGATTCACTGCAATGAAAGTAGCCTGGAGAAATATTCTCGAGCCGATATCTGCCTCAGCGGCCACCGCAATCGCCGCGCTAACTGTTTTATTGTTAAGTGAATTAAATTCAAATAGATCTACCGGCCCAATCGCCGCGATAGGTATCGCTTCGGCCTACATAGTAATTTTGACGTTACTTCCAGCTCTACTACTTATTTTCGGTCGTTGGGTTTTTTGGCCCAGAATTCCAAAATTTGATGATGAAGATGAAAAACTTTCCGGCCTTTGGTCAAAAGTTGCTGCTGGCATAGGTAGACGCCCTCGAATAACTTGGATGGTCACGGTGTTATTGCTAGGGGGATTTGCTGCCTATTCCACGCAATTTGAAGCTGATGGTTTAAGTCAAACTGATTCATTCGTAACAAAACCTGATTCGGTGATTGGTCAAGAAGTTTTAGCTAAACACTTTCCTGCTGGTGAAGGAAACCCCACAATCATTATTGCGCCTGCCGGTAAGGCTGACGAGGTACTTTCGGAATTAGCAGCAATTGATGGAGTCGAAGAGGTTCAACCGCTATTGAATCAACCAGTAGTTCCAGGAGCTCCACCAACAGACTTCACTCCGAAAGTTGTAGAAGATGAGGTATTGATCTACGTAACTTTGGATGAACCAGCCGATTCAAATGCAGCTAGAGATTTAATAGTAGATATTCGAGAAGTTCTGCAAGAAATTGATTCTGAAGTATTAGTTGGTGGCTTTACTGCTGTTAATTATGATCTACAAGTTTCATCACAAAGAGATAATTTAGTAATTATTCCAACTATCTTAGTTGTTATCTTTATTATTTTGTCGTTGCTTTTAAGAAGCTTGCTAGCACCATTGATGTTGGTGGCGACTGTTGTTCTTTCATTTGCCGCAACGCTAGGTGTCAGTTCATTGGTATTTGAGTACGTTTTTGAATTCCCAGGCTCGGACCCGCTCTTGCCATTGTTTGCCTTCGTATTTTTAGTGGGCCTAGGTATTGATTACAACATCTTTTTGATGACCAGGGTTCGTGAAGAAGCACAAAAAATTGGTACACGAGCAGGAATCCTTAAAGGTTTAACTGCGACCGGTGGTGTAATTACCAGCGCCGGAATTGTGCTTGCCGCTACCTTTTCGGTATTAGGCGTTTTACCGCTAGTGCTGTTAGCTCAAATTGGTTTCGTAGTTGCCTTTGGTGTGTTACTTGATGCGATTATCGTAAGAGCCCTACTTGTGCCAGCACTTACCTATGATGCGGGCAGAATTATTTGGGCGCCAAGCAAGTTGAGAAAAGGCCTTCCGTAAAAATTCTTAAAGATTCAATATTGCTTTAGCGGCACGAACACCGCTATCCAAGGCACCTTGAATCGATGAAAAGTTTCTATGGTCACCTGCAGCATATAAACCATCGGCTACTTTTATATTTCTGGTTGGATTGAATGGTGAATACATCGCAGGTAACGCATTAAGAATTTCATACTCAGCAACAAGTTCCCATTTTTGAGTCGGAAGTTGATAGAGATTTGCTAAGGCATTAAGTAAAGACTTTTTATCTAATTTGAAGTATTCCCCGATGGCAGAGGCGCTAACTAGTGCGGTATTTGGCGGGGCGTAATTTGCTGCGATATTTGAAATTACCACACTATTAACCAAAGGGGCGTTTGGGCTAGCGTCAGTAACTAGTAATTTTTCACCTGAAAGTATTTCTGATTTCTCTTGATCGGCTACTAAATACCAGGTTTTAACTTTATGAACTTTTTGCTCAGCGAGTCCTAGTAACTTGGTGGCAACTTGTGAATCGGTAGCAAGAACAATATTTTTTGCAGCAAATTTTCCATTCTTGGTAGTGACCATCCTGGGAGCTATCTTTGAAACTTCATGATTAAAAAGAATTTTTGAAGGTGAGACGTTTGAGGCTAACTGCTCAGAAATTGCGCCCATTCCTTGGGCCGGCAATGCTGGCGTTCCTGAAAAAAATGAAGCTAAAACCTCGTCAAGAAACAAGCGAGAAGTTTCAAGTTTTGATTCTAAAAAAACTCCACTCAAAAATGGCTTAAGAACTTTATTTAA
>JAYPCW010000048.1:0-8586 GCA_038124905.1 Candidatus Nanopelagicales bacterium
TCACAAGTTCAATTACCAATGGTTTCTGTGGCAACGAATTTGGCACATGATGGTATTGCTTCTCCGGTTAGCATTTTAGAATTAAATGGCGGTCGCGGATCTTTTGGTGTTACTTCACCTGTAGCGGTCATTATTGATTTAGGAATTGTCAAGAAAGCTCCTGAGCGGTATATCCGAGCTGGTATTGGCGATGTTTTAAGTAATCTCTCTGCGGTAAAAGATTGGGAGCTCGCACAAAGCTTAGGTTTAGAAAAAGTAGATGGGTTAGCAGCTAGCTTGGCGAGAACTAGTGCAGAAGCCCTAATTGGCAGAACAGACTCTATTGACAGCGATGATTTTCTGGTAGTTCTTGCCGAAGCCTTGGTTTTATCAGGGATCGCCATGGGAATGGCTGGATCATCTAGACCCTGCAGTGGCGCTTGCCATGAGATTTCCCATTCAATTGATGAGTTGTTTCCAAATAGAACTCAGCCTCATGGTGAACAAGTTGGGGTTGGCGCCTTATTCGCAAC
Organism: Candidatus Nanopelagicales bacterium; assembly: GCA_038124905.1. Classification (GTDB taxonomy): domain Bacteria; phylum Actinomycetota; class Actinomycetes; order S36-B12; family UBA5976; genus ATZT02. Next base: position 513 of record JAYPCW010000048.1, read on the forward strand.
TTTTTTGCGGGAAGCTGATGAAAGATTTGCCGAATTAGCTTTTGCTTTGGCGCAACATAACTTACCAGTTAATTCTCAAGACTTAGGTTTCACTAGTGAAGAATTTGCCCAAGCTATTTTTAAGGCCCCTGAAACACGTCCAGAAAGATTTACGATTTTAGAGCACTTAGCACTAGATGAAAAACAAATTCTAATTAAAGTAAAGGAATTCGAAGCCTCTGTCGATAGCTTGCAGTTAAAAAATTAATTTGCTAAACGAGCTTTTCTTTTTTCTCTTAAGCGCCGACTTTGCATCAATGAAATTGCAGCTAAGGCACTAAACAAGCTTGCCAGCAAAATACCAATCTTTGCGGAGGCGTTCTCACTAGTGCCAGGCTCAAAAGATAATTCACCTATCAACAAAGAAACGGTGAAGCCGATTCCAGCTAAAAATCCGGCAGCAGTTACATCTTTCCACGTTAAGTTTTCGCTCAACCGCGCTCTTGTAAATTTAGTGATTAGATATGTTGAAGCCAAAACTCCAACTGGTTTACCAATAAATAAACCAAGGACAATAGCAAGAGAAATACCACTACCAGCTTCTGCCAAACTTATTTCTCTAACATCTACTCCGGCGGCAGTGAAAGCAAAGATTGGGATTGCGAAACCAACACTAATTGGACGCACTTTATGCTCAGCTACTTCTGCAGGAGATTCTTTTTCATTTTTGAATTTGGTGTTTCTAGTTAATAGCGCTATCGCAACGCCAGCGACTGTTGCATGGACACCTGAAAGATAAGTTGCCCACCAAATAGTTACTCCTAAAGGTACTAAAAAATACCAACGAGTTATATTTAATTTTTGCAATACTGCATATAAGGCAAGCAACCCCACTGTTACTAAGAGCATTGTTTGATTTAAATCAGAAGTATAGAAAATTGCGATCACTGTAATAGCTGCTAAATCATCAACAACAGCAAGTGTCAATAAAAACGCTCTTAAAGATGCCGGCAGGTGTTTGCCAGCGACTGCCAATACCGCAAGGGCAAATGCTATGTCGGTAGCAATTGGGATTGCCCAACCGACTAGATATTCTGGACGGTCTCTTAACATGACAACAAAAATCAGAGCAGGCACAGCCATTCCGGCAATCGCGGCAGTGATTGGCACTAAGGCCTGACGAGGATTAGCCAAAGAACCATGAACTAATTCGTGTTTTAACTCTAAGCCAGCTACAAGAAAGAATATTGCTAGCAAACCATCTGCGGCCCAATGCGATATCGACATTCTTAAGCCAAGAGATTCTGGACCAATTTTTGTGCTTATAAAGGAGCCGTACCAATCACTAAGCATTGAATTGGCAAAGACAAAAGCCAGAATTGCCCCACCGATTAAAAAAACTCCGCCCCAGGTTTCATCGGTGAAAACGCGTTTTAACCAGCGAGCTTCTTCTTTATCGATTTCGTGAAAGACTAATTCTTTTTCATCTTTTGCCATAGCCATAAAATACCCAACAGGTAAGCAAGCCGCATTCTCACGCTGGCTTAGCTACTTGCAGGTTAAGTCTTTTTCAGGGATTTTCTTAGAGACAAAAAAGTCATCAACTACTTGATCGATGCAATCTGATCCAGTCATATAAGCAGTATGACCGTCGCCATCTAGCGTGAGCAAGATCGCATTTTCAAGTTGCTCAACTAAAGCTACGGACCATTTATAAGGAGTTGCAGGGTCGTTTAAAGTTCCAACTACCAAGATTGGATTAGTACCAGCTGCCTTCAAAATAAAATCATCTGTTTCAGCTGCGGGCCAATAACCACATGCCAAGTTTGACCAAGCAAGATAATCACCAAATATTGGAGCTTGCTCCTTCCACTCAGCTGCTAATTCTCGAACCGCGTCTGCATCATCAGATGCGGGTTTGTCAAAACAATTTATTGCATAAATTGCTTCTGAAATATTACTTGCAAAAGTTCCATCTGAATTTCTCTCGTTGAATAAATCATTTACATATAAAAATAATGAACCATCTCCATCGAAAGCGGCATTAAATGCATCTCGTAAGAACGGCCAATAATTTTTTGAATACAAAAATGCTGCAATCGAGTAAGTTGCCATAGCTTGAGTTAAATCTCGCTTTGGATCTTCTGTTGGTATGGGATTTTGATCTAACTCTGAAAGAAATTTCAGAATTTCGCTTCTGGCTATTTCGGTATTACCCTGAAAAGGACAATCTTGATTTGTAAAGCAATCGGTTAAAAACCTATCAAGTGCGTTCTCTAAGCCGAGAGCTTGTTCAAAAGAAAGAGTCTTGGAATCAATTTGTGGATCAACGCCACCATCTAGTACAAATTGCCCAACGGTTTCCGGAAACATATCAGCATAAGTAGCACCTAAAAACGAACCGTAAGAAACTCCCAAAAAGTCTAATTTATCTTCATTTAATATCGCTCTAATTACGTCCATATCTCTTGCGGCATTTCTGGTACCGATGTGAGCTACTAAATTATTTTCATTCTTCTCACATCCAGCAGCCATCTGTTTTGTTAGCTCTAAAAAGTCTGCAACTTCTTGATCTGTGTCTGGGGTGCCGTCGAAAGCTAAGAAATAATCAAGCTCTTCATCTGTCAGGCAATCAATTGGATTAGAAATCCCTACTCCCCTAGGGTCAAAAGCAACAACATCAAAATTTTCTAATAGATTTTTTGAAAAAACCTCTTGGGAATAAGCTAAATAGCTAATTCCAGAAGCTCCTGGGCCTCCAGGGTTAAACAACAGACTTCCGATTTTGTTTTTTTCTGCAGGCAACTTTGCTAAATGAATTTGAATAGTGATTCCAGATGGCTCTTGGTAATTTAGCGGAACTGCAATTGAAGTACATAAAACTCCTGACAAATCTTCACAAGGCTCCCATGTAACAATTTGTTGATAAAAGTCAGACAAGTCAGTAATTGGTGCACTGGCAGTTGGGGTAACGGTAATTGCTTCTGGAGTAGTTGGCTCCTGAGTAGAACAAGCAGCTAACAAAAGTGAAAACGCTATTAAGGTGAAAATCTTTTTCATATTTATTTGATTCTAGGCTCTAGCTAATTGAATCATCATTGCTTCTAAAACCAAAAGCGGTGAGGCTTCACTAGGCAAGAGGTTTCTTGCTTCATCAACTGCTTCAAGTCTTTTAATCGTTGAATCAAGTTTGGAGCTTGCAGCCATTTTTTCAATTGATCCACGCTGCTCTTCATGAAAAAGTTCTAAGCCTGCCCCGGCTTGCACTGTCAAAACATCTCGATAAAAAGCCGCGATCTCTACCAAAGCGAGATCTAATCTATCTCTTGAGATTCTTTTGTTTCTAGCTTTTTGATCTTTTGCTAATTCCTTCATTGCTGAAGAAGACATTCTTTGAATCTTGGTTTTACTTAATCCAACCGCACCCGAACCATAACTTTCTAAAAGTTGCTCTTGTTCAATTTTGTCTAAATTTTCAGTTTCTCGCTCAGCTTCATTGCTAGTAATTTCAAATAATTCTGCTGCCGCCTTAAAGCAGCTTGGTAAATCTGATAACTCAAAAGGCAATTGTAAAATTTTTCGCCTAATTTCTCTTAAATTTTCATCCAGCGCTAATAGTTTTGCTCTACCCACATGTCCTAGCGCGGCTGCCGCCGAAAACTTTGCCATTGCCGGATCTACGCCATCACGCGTCTTTAGTAGCTCAGCTATTTCATCAAAAGGTGGCATTCTCAAATTAACCATGCGACAACGAGAGCGAATCGTCGAAATTACATCTTGACTACTTGGCGCTAACAAAATCCACATGGTATTTCGCGCGGGCTCTTCTATTGATTTTAAAAGTGCGTTAGCGGCCACGGTAGTTAATCGATCAGCATCTTCCAAAATTAAAATATTCCATTGACCTATAGCCGGAATTAAAGCAGAGCCTTGCATTAAATCTTTCACTTCATCAACACCGTAAGTGAGACCTGACGGCAAAATAGTTTTTACATCAGGATGACTGCCATTTAAAACCGACTTACAAGTTGCGCATTCCCCGCAGCCAGATTTTTCGCATTGAAGTGCTGCAGCAAAAAGTTTTGCTGCTGTGCTCCTGCCGCTCCCTGGTGGGCCAGTGATTAACCAACTTTGTGAAAATCCAGCCGTAGTTTTGCCATTTGCATTTAATAAGGAATCTTTTGCTGCTTGCTGCAAGCTTCTAATAGCTAGATCTTGTCCAATTAATTCTTGCCACATTTAAATTAACTTTTCGACTCGATCTTGAATTTGCCGAGCTATCTCATCAATTGGCAATTGAGCATCGATGACTAAGTATTTTTCAGGATTCATTGCTGCTAATTCCAAATATGCTTTATTCACTTTTTCATGAAATTCTTTTGATTCTCGATCAAGGCGGTCTTTTCTATTGAGACGTGATTGCCCAACTTCAACATCAATATCTAAAACAATTATTAAATTTGGCAAAATACCGTCAACTGCCCATAGTGAAATATTTTTTATATTTTCTATTCCTAAATTCCTGGCAACTCCCTGATAAGCAACCGATGAATCAATATGTCGATCACCAATAACAATTTTGTTGGCTGTTAAAGCTGGGCGAATTAACGTGTGCATGTGATGCGCCCGATCTGCCGCAAATAGCAATGCTTCACTTTTTGGATCTACTTCAACTTCAGTTTGTTCTAAAAGCCAGTCACGAATTGACTTGCCCATGACAGTGCCGCCAGGCTCGCGAGTTACCAAAACTTCTCTATTTTTTGACCTTAAAAATTCTGCTAATTTTTCGATTTGAGTTGTTTTACCAGCACCGTCCCCGCCTTCAAAAACTATAAATAGGCCAGGAAGTTTTTCAGGGGTAGGAATCTCAAGTTGGCTAAAACTCATACTTAAGAGGATGCCTCAACCGGTTGTTTGGTCGATTCACCAGTCTTCTTTTTCTTGGCTGGTTTGGCGGTTTTCTTAGCAACTGCTTTTTTGCGGGTTTTCTTTTCTACTGGGCCGCGGGCTCGCCTCTCAAACAAAAGCTCGCTCGCTCGATCCGGAGTCATCTCTTCAATCACGTCACCTGGGCGAAGTCCAGCATTAATTTCGCCATCGGTCACGTATGGCCCAAATCTTCCTTCTTTCAAAACCATCTTGCGACCAGTATTTGGATCTTCACCAAAATCGCGCAATGGTGGTTTGGCAACAGCACCACGGCGACGTTTTGGTTCTGCAAATTTTGCTAAGGCTTCATCCAAGGTTATAGTGAAAATTTCTTCTTCCGTCTCTAAAGAACGAGTATCTTTTTCTTTAGACATGTATGGGCCATAACGGCCATTTTGAACTTGGATTACTTGGCCATCATTTGGATCTTTACCGATGATTCTTGGCAATGACATGAGTTTCAAAGCTTCGTCAAAGGTAATCGACTCGGGTGCCATTGATTTAAAGAGTGATGCAGTTTTTGGTTTTTCTTTTGTATCTTCTGGCAAAACTTCTGTTACGTAAGGTCCATAACGACCAGTCTTAACCATAATCGTTAAGCCGGTATCAGGATGCACACCTAATTCTCTATCGCTAGATGGAGCAATCAAAATTGCTTCAGCTTTTTCTGGAGTTAATTCATCTGGAGCTAAGTCTGGCGGTACCGAAGCTCTTTCGTCTTCACCACGTTGTAAATAAGGGCCATATTTTCCAACTCTAAGAACTATTCCGGTATCTCCGATTGGAAATGAAGAATTTTCTTTTGCATCAATGTCGCCTAGTTGATCAACAAGTTTTTCTAAACCGGGAAACTCATCATCGTCTTTTGTTCCATAGTAAAAATCTTGTAAAGCACGACTTCTTGGTAACTGTCCATTCGCAACTAAATCTAGTTCTTCTTCCATGCGAGCGGTAAATCCGTAATCAACTAAATCTTTGAAGTGATCTTCTAATAAACGAACTACAGCAAAGGCCGTCCAAGAAGGAACCAGCGCTCGGCCTTTTCTTATTACATAGCCACGATCAACAATTGTTCCCAAAATTGAAGCATAAGTAGAAGGGCGCCCAATGCCGCGGCTTTCCAACTCTTTAACCAGTGAAGCTTCGGTGTAACGAGCCGGCGGTGAAGTTGTGTGTCCTGATGGCGTTAGCGAAACCGGATTTACTTCATCACCAGTTTTTAACTGGGGCAAACGTCGCTCTTCTTCTTCATTATCTGCATCTTCAGTTTCGCCAGATTCGTAAGCAGCTTTAAAACCAGCAAATTCAATTACTGTGCCGCTGGCAGAAAACTCAACTTCTTTACCGTCTTTGCTGGTTGCCACAATTTTTACCGTGCTGGTAGTGCCTCTAGCGTCAGTCATTTGTGAAGCAACGGTGCGACGCCAAATCATTTCATACAAAGTAAATTCATCGCCTCGAATTTCACCAGCGACTTCTGCCGGAGTTCTAAAAACATCTCCTGCTGGGCGTACTGCTTCGTGCGCTTCTTGAGCATTTTTTACTTTGCGCTCATAGCGACGAGGCTGCGGTGAAACATGGTCATCGCCAAAAAGTTCTCGCGCTTGATTTCTTGCAGCATTCAGCGCAGTCTCCGACAAGGTTGTTGAGTCAGTACGCATATAAGTGATGTAGCCACGTTCATATAAACCTTGGGCAACTCTCATAGTGCGCTGAGCGTTCCAGCCAATGCGGTTACTTGCTTCTCTTTGCATGGTTGAAGTCATAAAAGGCGGTTGCGGTGAGCGAGTGTAGGGCCGTGAAGTTACATCGCGAACTTTGTATTTCTGGCCCGCTAAATTTTCAACTAATGAATTAACATCATTTTCACTCAACAAAACTAAATCAGCTTTTGTTAATTTTCCAGAATCATCAAAATCGCCACCTTGGGCGACTTTCTTTCCATCAACACTTGCCAAGCGTGCGGCAAAACTTTGTGGATCAAAAACCGCATCGATGTCCCAATAGTTTGCTGCCTTAAAAGCAATGCGTTCTCTCTCGCGTTCAACCACTAAACGGATCGCAACTGATTGAACTCTTCCCGCAGAAAGGCCGCGAGCAACTTTCTTCCATAAGACAGGTGAAACTTGATAGCCAAAAAGTCGATCAACAATTCTTCTCGCTTCTTGAGCATCTACTAAATTTTGATTTATGTCTCTCGTGGTTGAGGCAGCTTTTTGAATTGCTTCTTTAGTAATTTCATTAAAGACCATTCGCTTAACTGGAACTTTTGGCCTTAAAACCTCCATCAGGTGCCAAGCGATGGCTTCGCCCTCACGGTCTTCGTCTGTCGCTAAATAAAGCTCATCCGCATTTACTAATTCTTTTTTTAAATCACTTACCCGCGGTTTTTTTGCAGAATCAACTACATATAAAGGGCTAAAGTCATTTTCAATGTCTACACCTAATGAAGCCCACTTTTGCTTTTTAACTTCGGCCGGAATTTCAGCAGCTCTTTGAGGAAGGTCTCTGATGTGACCCACGCTGGCTTCAACAATAAAGCCGTCTCCCAGGTATTTCTGGATTGTTTTAGCCTTGGCTGGCGATTCAACAATTACCAGTTTTTGACCTGTAGAGACGGCCATGTGTTTTTAAAACTCCTTAGTTACCCAGCGTTAGCAGTGATTGAAGTGCTCTTGCGCTTGGAGTTCCATACCGCAAGCACAATTACTGCCACGCTAACTAGCGCGAGTAGATAACGAACTGTGTCGTTTGCGCCATCGCCAATTGATAGTTGAACTACCGCTGGCGCTACTAGCAGCGCCACCAAGTTCATAACTTTCAAAAGTGGGTTGATCGCGGGACCCGCCGTATCTTTGAAGGGATCGCCAACTGTGTCACCGATAACTGTTGCCGAGTGGGCTTCTGAGCCCTTGCCACCAAAGTGACCATCTTCAACAAATTTCTTTGCGTTATCCCAAGCTCCACCAGAGTTTGATAAGAAGACCGCCATCAAAACACCAGCGCCAATTGCACCAGCTAAGAAGGCGCCAAGTGCACCCACGCCTAAACCAAAGCCAACTGCCATCGGAGCAAACACTGCGAGCAATCCTGGAGTTGCAAGTTCACGTAGTGAATCGCGAGTCACGATGTCAACAACTCGTGAGTATTCAGGCTTAGTTTCACC
>JAYPCW010000049.1:0-8546 GCA_038124905.1 Candidatus Nanopelagicales bacterium
CCCCTATGGGTGAAGTGGTTTTAAAAGATCGCTTTAAAAAACATGGATTAGATATTGCGGTCAACTCCGGCGGCACAGGCAATTGGCATATTGGTGAAGATGCGAATCCAAGAACTCTGCAAGTTCTGCGAGCAAAAAACTATTCGGTAAACCATCAAGCAAAGCAAGTTAACAACTCCTGGTTTGATAAAACAGATTTATTTCTAGCTATGGATTTGAGCAATAGAAGTAATTTGCTAAAGCTTGCTGGCAAGAATTACGCACATAAAGTTTTAATGTATCGCTGGTTTGATGAAGATTTAAGTCATTTACCGCAAGACCATCCGGATTTAGAAGTGCCAGACCCTTATTACGGAACGCTTAAGGATTTTGAATTAGTTTTGAGAATGGTTGAGAAAGCAGCAGATGGATTTATAAATAAAATAAGACAGGGCAATTAATTGCCCTGTCTTATTTTTAATTAACCTATTTTAATTTGAATTGTTGCTGATACTTCTGGGTGAAGTTTGGCCCCGATCTTGTGCTTTCCAGCTAACTTGATTGGATGATTTAACTGCAAGACTCTGCGGTCAATCTTTGGGCCACCTGCTGTTTCAATAGCTTTAACAATGTCTTGGGCGTTAATTGAACCAAACAAGCGATTTGCTTCGCCGACCTTAGCTTCAACATTAAATACCTTTGAAGTAAGTGCTGATTGAAGTTCTCTGGCGTGCTCAAGGTTTCTAACCGAACGAGCTTCGCGAGCGCGCTTAATTTGATCTACTTGCTTTTGGCCACCTTCGGTCCACTTAACGCCTTTATTTTTGGCTATTAAGAAGTTGCGAGCGTAGCCATCTTTAACGTTTACTACGTCACCTGGTTCGCCTAAGCCAGTTACGGTTTGAGTGAGGATAAGTTTCATTTTTTATTCCTTATCTTCCGGTCGCGCTATAGGGGAGTAATGCCATTTCGCGAGCATTCTTCACCGCAGCAGCGACGTCTCTTTGGTGTTGGGTGCAATTACCAGTAACGCGGCGGGCGCGAATCTTGCCACGATCTGAAATATATTTGCGCAAAAGATTTAGATCTTTGTAGTCAATATATTCAGTTTTTGCACGACAAAATGGACAAGCCTTTTTCTTAATAGGCTTTAATAACTTTGGGTTAACTTTCTTAGTTGGTTTTTTTGCCATTGTTTTTTATTCTCTTTTTCTACTTAAAACGGAGGTTCTTCGTTGGCGCCATTCCAGCCGCCAGCTGATGGTGATGCCCATGGGTCATCTTGAACAGGTGCTGATTGAGAAGGTGCGCCACCGGAACCTGCTTGACGCTCTTGCTTAGTGATTCTGGCAGTTGCATAACGCAAAGCTGGGCCAACATCTTCAACTTCAAGTTGAAGTTCGGTGCGCTTTTCGCCTTCTTTGGTGGTGTAAGAGTTGGTTTTAAGTCTTCCGGTAACAATTACCCGAGTACCTTTGGTAAGACTCTCTGCCACGTGCTCTGCATACTGACGCCAAACACTGCAACGCATATAAACCGGTTCAGAATCTTTCCACTCATTTGTGGTGCGATCTAAATAGCGGCTGTTTGATGCAACAGTAAAAGATGCGACTGCAGCTCCGTTTGAGGTAAATCTCAACTCTGGATCATTAGTCAAGTTACCAACTACGGTAACTGTGATATCTCCGGCTGCCATTTTTATTGAACCTCAGGGCGCACAACTTTGGTGCGAACTACTGATTCATTTAGGTTTAATTGACGATCTAATTCAGCAACCGCGGTTGGGGTGCTGGTGATGTCTAGTACCGCATAAATGCCTTCAGTTTTGCGGTTAATTTCATAAGCCAAACGACGACGTCCCCAAATATCTACTTTGTTTATGGATCCGCCATCTTGCTTGATTACATTCAAAAATGCATCAAGGCTGGGGGCTACGGTGCGTTCCTCTAAATCTGGATCGAGGATCACCATTACTTCATATTTGCGCATGCTCTAGCCGACCTCCTCTGGACTAATCGGCCACGGACGTTCCGTAGCAGGAGGGCTAAAGCATGAACAATACCGCTTTGCTTGCTTTGAGATTTCCAGTGGCTGGCTAGCCTTAGAGGCCTATGAAGCAATTAATAGGTGTGGCGCTGGGCAATGATTTAGACCCAATTTCTCATGCGCAGTCGGTTGGGGCTGAATGTGTGCAGATTCAAGTAGGAGACCCACAAGGTTGGGGTAAGCCTGCTGTTTCCTACCCCGCAGGGGCTGCGGGTTTAAAAAAAGATGCCAAGGCCGCCAAGATTCCAATTTATGTCCATGCGGCATATGTAATAAACGTAGCTAGCACAAACAATCGAATTCGAATCCCTTCTAGAAAACTACTGCAGAGCACAATTGATTTCGCTTATGAACTTGGCGCATTAGGAGTTGTAGTTCATGGCGGGCATGTAACAAAAGATGATGATCCTGATCAAGGTTTTGAAAACTGGAAGAAATGTGTTGATCAATTAGATTTTAAAGTTCCTGTGTTGATTGAAAATACCGCTGGTGGCTCGCATGCAATGGCTCGGACCAAAGAGAATTTAGAAAATCTTTGGCAAGCAGTCGGGCATAGTGAAGTTGGATTTTGTTTGGATACCTGCCACGCTTGGGCTGGCGGTTGGGAAATGAAAACTTTAGTTAAAGATGTTTTAGCAATTACAAAAAGGGTGGATTTAGTCCACGCAAATGGCTCTAAAGACAAAGCTGATTCTGGTCGGGATCGGCATGACAATTTTGAATCCAGTTTGTTACCAAAAGAAATGGTTTTGAAAACTGTTAAAGATGCTAAAGCAAATACGGTTTGTGAAACAAATTTAGATTTTGTTGATAAAGATATTGAATATTTGCGAAGTTCTTTATGAGTTTAAAAGTTATTGAAATATCAAATATCGAGCATGAGAATTTCTTAAAACAAGTCGAAGGCTTTTCGTTTCTTCAGCTTCCCACCTGGGCAAATGTCAAAGCAGAATGGCAAGGATTATCAATTGGTTTTTATGATGATGAAGCGTTGATTGGTGTAGGTCTTTTACTTTCTCGCGTTGTGCCAAAGATTAACTATTCACTTTGGTATTTACCTGAAGGGCCAGTAATCCAAGAGCCTTATCTTTCAGAGGTACGATCTTGGGTTAGCGCTTTAAAAGATTTCGCTAAAGGTAAAAAAGTTTTTGCGATTAAATTTGGGCCAAGATTAATTCAAAGTGTTTACGAAAAAGATGAAATAGAACAAGCGATAGAAAATGGTGTAAAAACTTTTGATGAATTACGAAATGAAGCAAGTTTAGTTATAAATGAATTGGTTGCCAGTGGGTGTCGCCAACAAAATCAAGAGGCTGGCTTTGGGGATTTTCAACCGCGGTTTATTTTTGTCAAAGAAATAGCCGGCAAATCTGATGAAGCTTTGCTAAAAGAATTTAATCAGCTCTGGCGGCGAAATATCAAAAAAGCAGAAAATTCCGAAGTTAAAATAGAAGTGGCGGGTGCTGAAAAATTAGCTGTTTTTCACGAACTTTACAAAGAGACAGCAAAAAGAGATGGGTTTTACCCTAGGCCTTTGAATTACTTTAAAAAAATGTTTGAAAATCTAAACACAGAGTTAAGTGAAATCCGGTTGTATTTAGCTTTTCAAAATGAAGTTCCGTTAGCTGCCACGATTTGGATCAAGGTTAAAAATCGAGTTTGGTACTCCTATGGCGCTTCTTCTAATGAAGGCAGGGAGTTTAAGCCCAGCAACGCGATTCAATGGCAAATGATTAAAGATGCTCGAGATTCTGGAGCTGAAATTTATGACTTTAGAGGTATTTCTGATTCTTTAGACCAAAATAATCACTTATTTGGGCTTCTTAGATTTAAGTTAGGTACCGGTGGAAAAGTTATTAAATACATCGGCGAATGGGATTTGGTGCTAAACACGTTTATCTACAGATTGTTCATGCTGCTTTTGAAGTATCGGGGTAAATAGTGAGCTTTTATTTAGAAGTGGATAAAACTAAATTTCAAGAACACTTACTTAGTGTGAAAAAAGATGTTGAAAATTTAATTCCAGTAATAAAAGGTACCGGCTACGGTTTTGGATTGAACTACTTAACCAAAGAAGCAATGCGTCTTGGGGTTGACGCTATTGCCGTTGGAAGTGTTTATGAAGCTGAAAAAATAGCTGAAGATTTTACCGGCAAAATCCTAATTTTAGAGCCTTATCACTCACACGACTTAGCAGCTAGCGCTATTTGGGAATCTTTTGATAAAAGATTTATTAGAACTATTTCTAGCTTGGATTCTAAATTTAATTTCGACATGCCTTTTGTAATTGAAGGTCGCGTTAGCACAAATAGATTTGGGTTAAGTAAAGAACAAATTAAGGAAATTGAGTTAAATAATACTTTAATAGAAGGATTAGCGTTGCACTTAGCAATTAATCAATCCGATGATAAGAAGTTAAAAGAGATATTAGATTGGTTAGAAGTCTGGCAAGGAGTTACGCCTAATAAAACTATCTGGTTAAGCCATATCTCAAAAGAATTATTAAATAAATTAAAAGTTTTAAAACCTGAACTTAAATTTAATATGAGAATTGGCACCGAGCTTTGGCTTGGCGATAAATCTTTTGTCTCGGCAAAAGGAGTAGTGCTAGGCATCATTGAAGGGGTTGAGCGGGCTGGCTATTCTCAAAAAAGACTAAAAAACGGCAAAAAAATTGTTGTGGTTTCTGGCGGAACAGCTAATGGGGTGGGCTTAAATTCTGATATCACTATTAAGAAACCCTCAGACCGGCTAAGGGTTTTTCTTACCGGCTTGCTTGGAGCTTTTGGTAAGTATCAATCTGCTTTTTTGCTTAGAGGTAAAAAAGCATATCTTTTTGAACCGACCCATATGAATGTTTCTTTGATCGAAGTTGCAGCAAAAGAAAAGGTTGCTGTGGGTGATGCGTTAGACGCGCGGGTTAGATACTCAACTTGTAATTTTGATTTTATTAAGTAACTTCTTCAATAATTTCTAATTCTTCAGGCGGAACAGATTCTGTTGGTGTCGGGGTAGGTGTGGGGGATTGAGTATCTGTTGGCGTTGGAGTTGGGGTCGGAGTTGGAGTTTCTGTAGGAATTGGTTCGGTTGGGAGCGGCTCAGTTGGTGTTGGCTCAACTAGTTCGGGAACTTCTTCACTGATTCCCGGGTCAGTTTCTACTATCTGACCGATGTTAGTTCGCGGCGCAAATCCTATTTCGGGTGAATTTTTTAAAGTCTCACTCATGTAGTAGCGCCACATTCTTGCTGGGAATGATCCACCAGTTACATTTCTCAAACCGCCTGTGCCGCTTAAAGAAATTGGATTACCGTTTTCATCATCTTTTGCCATCATCACGGCAGTTGCTAGATCTGGGGTGTAGCCAACAAACCAAGCAGATTTATTTTCATCTGTAGTTCCAGTTTTGCCAGCAGCAGGTCTACCAATTTGTGCATTGGTTCCGGTGCCACTTCTAATTACTCTTCTTAAGGCAAAGTTAATTTCATCAGCGACTTCTGTAGAAAATACAGCTGTATTTTCTACGATTAATTCATAAAGGATTCCGCCATTTGGAGCATAGATTTCTTTAATTGTTGTTGGTTTTGAATAAATACCGCGAGCAGCAAAGGTTGCATAGCTAACTGCTAAATCTAAAGTGTGGGGCGAGGCAGTTCCTAAAACTAGAGTTACATCTGAAATTAATCCCGGAGTATCTGCGGGTATTCCGGCACGAAGCGCTGCATCTAAAACTTGATCTGTTCCAACCATCAAACCGAGTTCTACGTAAGGAGTATTAATACTTTGTTCAGTTGCCTGCAATAAATTAACTTCACCAAAATCTCTGTTGCTGTAATTTCTAACTCGGTAGTCGCCAAATTTTCTTGGGCTATCGCCATTAAATAAGGTGTCTAAACTAATTTGTTGTTCAAAAGCTGCAGCTAGGGCAAATGGTTTAAAGGTTGAACCAGCTTGGGCAATTGCTTGGGTGGCGTTATTTAAAGGTTCTTTTACGTAATCTGGCCCGCCATACATGGCAACAATCTCGCCAGTGCCTGGCCTAACTGAAGCTATTCCAATTCGTAAGCCTTCAGTATTTTCTTTTGGGCCCTCGTTTTCTACCGCAGCAACTATTGCGCTTTGCGCGTTACGTTCAAAGGTTGAAACAACTTTTAATCCTCTAAGGTTTAAGTCGTTTTCGGTGTAACCCTTTTCCAGCATCTCTTCTCTGATTGAAAAGAGTAAGTAACCATTTGTGCCGCCAAATTTATTTTGCGACTGGTAAGGAATATCTTCTGGAAACAAAAGCACGCTAGCGGTGTTTTCAGTTAGCCAACCTTGTGTGACCATGCCGTCAACTACATACCGCCAACGATTAACCCAGCGATTTTTATTATCTGGATTTGAAATGGCGCTTGGGGCTTGAATTAATGCTGCTAGGGCAGCGGATTGAGAAACTGAAAGATCTTTAGCCTCGACTCCATAAAAAGTTAATGCTGCTGATTGAACTCCGTAAGCGCCGCGTCCAAAATAAACAGTATTTAAATAATTTTCTAGAATTTTGTCCTTTGAACTTGTTGTTTCAAGTTTTATCGCAAGAACCAATTCTTTCCATTTTCTGATTATGGTTCGCTCGGTTGAAAGAAAGGCAAGCTTGGCATACTGCTGAGTAATGGTCGAACCGCCAGCTAAAGAATCTGTAAAAATATTATTTATAAAAGCTCTAGAAATACCCCGAATTGAAAAACCTTGATGCTCATAAAATTCTCTGTCTTCAGCAGCAAGAACTGCATATTGCACCGCAAGCGGTATCTCATCAATTGGTAAATCAGTTCTATTAAATTCACCAAATCGGCCAATTTCTGTTTCACCGTCTGCCCAATAAACCACTGTCGCCTGAGCTTTTGCAACATCGCTCGGTTGAGGGATTGAGGTTGTGGCGACAGCAAACGCTAAAGAAAAAACAAAAATTACGCCGGCAATTGCCGAGATTCCTAACAGCCAAGTTACTAATCTTTTGATCTCTGGCTTATTTTTCTTCTTTTTTACTTTTCGAGTTGCCAACTAATCAAGCCAATCTGGTGGTTTACGTAAAGGTTTACGAGGGTTTCCATCTCCTACAACGTATGAGCTATGCAAATGATTCCACCCGCACAACTCGCAAATTTCAACTACAAAAACTCTAATTTGACCAAAATTAAGTGACATTTCAGAAATTTCTTGGGGTTTTTTAATTCTTCCTGAAAAGGGGCCGAGCTCTTTGGAAAATACATATGAGATCTCTCGTAATTTTTCGATTTCACAAACTGGGCAAAATCTTGAGGTAACAATCCCATGCCAACGTGAAGTTCTTTTTAAATTTGGATCAGCGTCACAAATCTCTTCTCTAAACAACCTGCCGCGAGCAACTTCAGCTAAAGCTGCCTTGCGCTGCAGGGCGTAATCCACCACTTCACGCGGTTTAGTTGGATCTAGCTTTTCTTGAATTTCACTCACGATTCTTGATTTTGCCACCAAGTTAAGAGGTTGGCTTTTGCTACTTCCTTGGTTTGCGGCCCTTGCTCGATTCTGATCTCTAATAGGTACTCGTACGCCTTGCCTACCAAAGGACCTGGAGGGAGGTTCAAAATTTCCATAATTTCTTGACCATTTAAATCTGGTCTAATTTTTGCGAGCTCTTCTTTTTTGGAAAGCTCATTTATTCTCTCTTCTAGTTTGTCATAATTTTTTTGAAGTTCATCCGCTTTCTTTTGGTTTCGGGTGGTGCTATCAGCACGAGTTAATTTATGAAGTCGAAGCAGTTGATCGCCAGCATCTCTGACATATCTGCGGACAGCTGAATCAGTCCATAGCCCCGAACCAAATCCATGAAACCTTAAGTGTAATTCAACTAGTTTTGAAACATCATTAATAATTTCTTTCGAAAATCTAAGTTCATGGAGTCGCTTTTTTTCCATTCGAGCGCCAACTACTTCATGATGATGAAAAGAAACTCTGCCACCTGCTTCAAATTTTCGTGTTTTTGGTTTTCCAATGTCATGTAGCAAAGCTGCAATTCTTAAAACTAAATCTGGGGCCAACTGAGGTTCGTGTGATTTTTCTAAATCAATTGCTTGTTCCAAAACTATTAAAGTGTGATGGTAAACATCTTTGTGCCTATGGTGTTCATCAACTTCTAACTGCAAAGCAGGTAATTCGGGTAAAAACTCTTCTGCAAGCTTGGTCTGTACCAAAAACTCTAACCCTTTTCTTGGTGATTCAAGTAATAGCAGCTTGCTAAATTCGTCAGATATTCTTTCTCTCGATACCACGCTAAGTCTTGACTTCAATTTTTCAACTGCCGCAATAATATTTTTATCAACCACCAAATCAAGTTTTGAAATAAATCTTGCTGCTCTAAGCATTCTTAAAGGATCTTCAGAAAACAAAATCTCTGGATCAATTGGTGCCTTTAGTTTTTGATTAATTAAATCGTTAACTCCATTATGAGGGTCTACAATTTCAAATTCGGGTAACTTTAAAGCAATTGCATTAATAGTGAAGT
>JAYPCW010000050.1:0-8451 GCA_038124905.1 Candidatus Nanopelagicales bacterium
AAGTGGGCCCAGAGGGACTCGAACCCCCGACACCTGCCTTGTAAGGGCAGTGCTCTAACCAACTGAGCTATAGGCCCGGATTTTAAGAAATTGCCGCAAGTGCTTTCTTATATTCCTCAGACACCCTGGCCTCACCTGGGCTGGTAATTGTCTTCCAGCGAACAATACCCGATTTATCAATCAAGAATGTGCCACGGTTGGCAAAACCTAGATCTTCCAAGAAGACGCCGTAATCCTTCGCCACAGCGCCATGAGGCCAGAAATCGCTTAACAAAATTGTTTTAATGTTTTCCTTTTCAGCAAATGCTCTTAAAGCATGATGCGGATCGCAAGAGATGGAAATCATTTCTACATCATCATTTTGGAACCTTGGTAAATCTTCGTTTATTTCGCAGATCTCTCCGGTACAGATGCCACTAAAGGCAAACGGATAGAACATAACTAAAACATTCTTTTTACCCGCAAAGTCGGCTAATGAAACCATTTCACCGCTTTGATTTTTTAAACTAAATTCAGGAGCTTTATCTCCGATTTCTAAACTCACAGTTAGCCTCTCGTTACTTTCGGTGCTACCAATCTGGTACCTTGCCAATTTTTTGCGGCGCTAATACTGCTAGTAGCTTGCAAGCCCGCAGTTGGCGCCGCATCAGCAATATCTTCTGCTTCTACGTGGCCCGCGCGGCCTCGCTTTGGAGTAAGCAACCAAATCACGCCGTGGTCAGCCAAAGTTGTCATCGCATCCACTAATGCGTCAACCAAGTCTCCATCATCTTCTCGCCACCAGAGAAGAACCACGTCAACTACATCTGAAAAATCTTGGTCTACTAAATCACTTTGCGCATCTTTTGCGACCGCACTAGAGAGTTCTGAGTCAGAGTCCTCTGAAAAGCCAATTTCTTGCACAACTAGGCCAGGTTTGATTCCTAACCTGGAGGCGTTTTCGCCTACCACCGTGACGGGCTCCTTATCCATATTCTTTCTGGCTTAATTGTCCCCGATTTAGCCCTAAGACACAAACCCCCTACCTCTATACCCGCGCCATTGCTAACAAAGGGGTGGACAAGAATAGGCATTGCGAGTTTTCACTAAAAAGAAGGTGTAAGGCGTGGTTGATAGATTTCGAATGGATCCGGCCTCTCTGCCGAGTCAATTTGTCGACACCAATCCAGAAGAAACATCAGAGTGGATTGACTCATTAGATGCAGTTATAGACCGCGAAGGGCCACAGAGAGCTCGCGCCATCATGCTCAACCTCTTGCGCCGCTCTGCTGAAAAGGGTGTATCAATCCCAACTATCGCAAGCACCGACTACATAAACACCATCCCACCTGAGAGAGAGCCTTGGTTTCCGGGTGATGAATTTATAGAAAAAAGAATTAGAGCTTTTATTCGTTGGAACGCTGCCATCATGGTTCATCGTGCTCAAAAGTATGGAGTTGGCGGGCACATTTCAACCTATGCTTCAAGTGCTTCTTTATATGAAGTCGGCTTTAATCACTTCTTCCGCGGTCATGATGCGCCAGGTGGTGCTGATCAAGTTTTCTTTCAAGGTCACGCAGCACCAGGAATGTATGCCAGAGCATTTCTAGAAGGTCGCCTAACAGAAGCTCAGTTAGACGGTTTTAGAAGAGAAGTTTCTAATCCAGCCGGTGGCTTATCTTCGTATCCACACCCAAGGTTGATGCCTGAGTTCTGGCAATTTCCGACTGTATCTATGGGGCTTGGCCCGCTTCACTCTATTTATCAAGCAAGATTTAATCGCTATCTACATGCACGTGGCTTTAAAGACACTTCTGATCAACATGTCTGGGCGTTTTTAGGTGATGGTGAGATGGATGAGCCAGAATCCATCAGTGGTTTAACTCTCGCTGCCAGAGAAAATTTAGACAACTTAACTTTCGTTATTAATTGCAACCTGCAAAGACTCGATGGCCCAGTGCGCGGCAATGGAAAAATCATTCAAGAACTTGAATCGCTTTTCCGTGGAGCTGGCTGGAATGTAATCAAAGTTATTTGGGGTCGCTCATGGGATCCGCTTTTGGCTAAAGACAATACTGGCGCGCTAATCGACATCATGAATACAACTCCTGATGGAGATTTTCAAACCTACAAGTCTGAAAATGGTGCATTTATACGTGAACACTTCTTTGGAAAAGACCCAAGGACCAAAGAATTAGTTAGCCCAATGTCAGACAACGAGATTTGGGAGCTACAACGTGGCGGACACGATTATCACAAACTTTATGCCGCTTATCGCGCAGCGCTTGAGCACAAAGGTCAACCAACTGTAATTTTGGCCAAAACCATTAAAGGTTGGACTTTAGGGTCTCATTTCGAGGGCAAAAATGCCACTCACCAAATGAAAAAGTTGACTCTTGAAGAAATCAAAACCTTCCGCGACCGCTTGTACCTAGAAATTCCTGATTCAGCATTGCAAGATGAAAAGAAGCCGCCTTACTACCACCCGGGTAATAATGACCCAATCATCGAATACATGATGGAACGACGCAAAGCCTTAGGTGGATTCCTCCCTGAGAGAAGATCAAATCCAGTACATATTTCACTTCCTGGAGATAAGGCTTACGAATCTGTCAAAAAATCCTCAGGTAAGCAAGCAGTTGCAACCACTATGGCGTTTGTACGACTTTTAAAGGACTTGATGAAAGATCCTGAAATCGGAAAGCGCTTTGTACCTGTGATTCCAGATGAAGCTCGAACTTTTGGAATGGACTCCTTCTTTCCTACGGCAAAAATTTATTCACCTCAGGGAATGCAATACACCTCTGTTGATCGCGAACTATTCCTTGCTTATAAGGAATCCGAAACTGGTCAAATTTTGCACGAAGGAATTAATGAAGCTGGCTCGGTAGCTTCATGGACAGCTGCTGCAACCTCTTATGCCACGCATGGCGAAATCATGATTCCAATTTATATTTTTTATTCAATGTTTGGTTTTCAAAGAACCGGCGATCAGTTCTGGCTCGCAATGGATCAAATGGCAAAAGGATTTGTTATTGGCGCAACGGCCGGTAGAACCACCTTAACCGGCGAAGGTTTGCAACATAATGATGGACAATCTCAACTTCTTGCCTCAACCAATCCTGCAGTCGTTGCCTATGATCCAGCATTTGGCTTTGAGATTGCACACATAGTTAAAGATGCTTTAAGAAGAATGTATGGAGATAATCCAGAAAATATCTACTACTACCTCACTGTTTATAACGAGCCTTATATCCAACCAGAGCAACCAGAAAACCTAGATGTTGAAGGATTGCTAAAGGGCGTATATCTCTATTCCAAGAACAAGGAAAAGGGAGTAAAAGCAAATCTGCTAGCTTCCGGAGTTAGCGTGCCTTGGGCCCTGGAAGCGCAAGAAATTCTTAAGTCCTACGGTATATCAGCTGATGTCTATTCAGTAACTTCTTGGAATGAATTAAGAAGAGATGGCTTAGCTGCAGACCGCTTCAACCTACTTAACCCCGATCAACCACAAAAACAGCCCTTCTTAAAAACTATTTTCAAAAATAACTCAGCTCCGATAGTTGCTGTATCTGACTGGATGCGAGCCGTGCAAGATCAAATTAGACAATTCATTGATAACGACTTCACCTCACTTGGTGCCGATGGCTGGGGCCTTTCTGACACCAGAGGAGCACTAAGAAGTCACTTTGCAATTGATGCTCAAGCAATAGCTTTTGCCACCATTCTCAGCTTGGTAAACAAAAAAGAGCTAAAACCACAAGTTCTAGACAGAGCTAAAAAAGAATTAAAACTTAACGACCCGCAAAATGCTGATCATGGAAGCACTGCTGGCGACTCCTAATTTAGTGGGGCGGCTGGGGCTCGAACCCAGGACCGACGGATTATGAGTCCGTAGCTCTAACCAACTGAGCTACCGCCCCAATGGGAATTGCAGTTAGAACTTACCTTAATAAAAATAATGAATTTATTGTTGGCTCCCGCACCTGGACTCGAACCAGGAACCATTCGATTAACAGTCGAATGCTCTGCCAATTGAGCTATGCGGGAAGGTTCTTTTAACTAGATAAACTTACCAATTGCCCACTTAGGGGCTACCAATCGCATGGTCACGCAAGGCGCGACGATACTCCTCTAGATTCATTAATTCCTTAAAAATCTCAGATTGCTCCGAGGCAGATAGTTGATCTTGCTCCCTTTGCAGGCGACTTTTCAACTCTTCTATTTGCACAGTTGCACCAAATTCTAAAAGTCTTGAAAATACTGAGTCAACATAATTTTGATCAACCTCAAAGTTAAAGGGCTCAACCGCAAGAGATGAAACTCCCTTTTTGATAGTTTCATTTTCAATCTCACTTACTATGCGAGCAGCTAAATTATTATCTATTTCAAATTCGACTATTTTTTCGTACACTTCCCGATAGGGCGGGTAAGAAAAGTTATCTTGATTTAATTGACCTAGCCAGCTCTTGCTCAATAAGGGGTATTGAAAAACTACTTTCAAAACTTCTCGCTGAATCTTCCGCTCCACGGTGGGTGTATCAACAGGTTGTTTAAGGTCAAGAGGTTTTTTAACTTGCTTGTTAGCTAAAGATTCTTCAATAGTTTCCAGATCCAGACCAAGCCAATTAGCGCTAAGCTTAATATATTCTTTTTGTAGCAATTTATTTTTAATACTTTGCAATACTGGAGTTATTTTTGATAAAGCATTTATTCTTCCCTCAGCATTAGTTAAATCAAAATCTTTTACGAATGTTTTAATAACAAATTCAAAAAGCGGTATTGAACTATCTATCAAAATCTTTAAAGATTCGTTTCCTTTGTTAAGCCTTAAGTCACATGGATCCATACCTTGAGGTGCAACAGCAATATAACTTTGAGATGAAAAAATAGATTCCAAATCAAAAGCTCTCATCGCCGCTTTTTGCCCAGCAGCATCCCCATCAAAAGTGTAGATAACTTTGCCAGATACTTGGTCATCTTCTGAAATCAATCGTTTTAATATTCTTGCGTGATCTTCACCAAAAGCAGTTCCGCAAGTTGCGACTGTATTTTCAATCCCAGCTTCATGAAAAGCCATTACATCGGTATAGCCTTCAACTACAATTGCCGTTTTTTCTTGGGCGATCTTTTTCTTAGCCAAGTTGATTCCATAAAGAACTTGACTTTTTTTATAAACAAGAGTCTCGGGCGTATTTAAATACTTAGGACCTTGATCTTCATCTGTCATCTTTCTTGCACCAAAACCAACAACTTGCCCATTCGTATCATGTATTGGCCAAATCAATCGATTTCTAAATCGGTCATAGACGCCTTTTTGGCCTGAAATAGCAACACCAGCCAGGATCAACTCGTCTTCATTAAATCCTTGAGCGCTGAGATTTTTTGTTAATGAATCCCAACTATTTGGTGCAAAGCCGATTGAAAATTTATCGGCAGAGTTTTTATCGAAGCCCCGACCCTTAAGAAAATTACGACCGATTTCTGCTTCAGGATTTGAGAGAAATTTTTGATAGAACTCTTTAGTTAACCTATTTATTTCAAATATTTTATTTTTCTGGTTTCGATTATCAGAGATGTTGGAACTGCCCTGCTCGAAGCGAAGTTCGATATTAAATTTATTTGCTAACTTTTCTACGGCTTCAACAAATGAAAGATTGTCAACTTTCTGCAAGAAAGCAATAACATCTCCACCCTCGCCACAGCCAAAGCAATACCAAAGCCCCCTGCTTGGAGTTACATGAAATGAAGGCGTTTTCTCATCATGAAATGGGCACAAGCCTTTAAGGCTTCCACCGCCAGCACTCTTGATAGATAAATACTCACTAACTACCTGGTCAATGCGAGCGCTATCGCGAACCAAAGCCACGTCATCATTTCGAATTCGACCTTGCATTGAACAATCCTAAAAATCTGAGACTAAGCGATAGGCAGAAGCATCTGTCAAGCTTGCAATTTGGTCGATAATTGCTCTTTTTTGAGAAGTTTCATCTGAAGCAGCTTGAAAATTCTGAAAGAACATCCTATCCATTCGATTTGGATCATTGGACAGTCTCACAAATAGTTCTTGAATTACTAATCTTTCCCGCTGATAGTGCTCTTTTGCCCCTGGCCTTTGAAGCATAAATAAATTTGCAATTGATTTTAGAATTAGAATCTGAGCCTTTACCCGCTCTTCTAAAATTAAATTTGCTTCATACCGTTTTAAGGTTTCGTTTGAATAGTGATTCTTAGTTGCTTGCTCAGCTTTTTGGGCAAAATAACCTATTAAATTGCTTGTCATGTTCTTTAAGCTTGCTAAAGATTTTTGCGAACCATCAAAATCCTGAACCCAATAAGGCTGCGAAAGCAAATAGGTTAGTTGCTCCTCATAAAAGTCAATAGTATGTAGCCCACCATAAAATTCATTTGCCAGGTTGAATAAATCATTTGCAACAGACTTTGAATTTAAAGAATTCAAGTCAACTAGCCCGGAGTGAATTGCATCTTCTACATCATGAACTGAATAGGCGATGTCATCTGCAAAGTCCATTATCTGACACTCAAAAGTTTTTTTATTTGACTCTGAGTACTTTCTAACCCATTCAAATATCTCATAGTCTTCTTGGTAATAACCAAATTTGGGATTCTCCCCATCAAATCCCCACGGATACTTTGTTGAGGCATCCAAAGAAGCGCGAGTTAAATTCAGTCCCACTGAGCGCTCAGCTATAAAAGTCTTTGACTCTAATCGAGTAAGTATTCGAAAAGTTTGCGCGTTACCTTCAAATCCACCAAAGTCTTTAGCAATTTCGTGAAGCGCTGATTCGCCGTTATGGCCAAAAGGTGGATGGCCGAGATCATGAGTTAGGCAAGCAGTTTCAACCAGATCAGGATCGGCACTTAGGGCCTCCCCTAACTCACGGCCAATTTGGGCGACCTCCAGCGTGTGAGTCAATCTAGTCCGAGGAAAATCATCTGCACCTGGAGCTAGAACTTGAGTTTTTGCAGCTAACCTTCTTAAACCGGACGAATGCAACACTCTCGCACGATCGCGAGCAAAAGCTCTTCTACCAGCACGCTTAGGAGGCTCTTCGGTAAATCGTTCTTCATCTAATTCGCTATAGCCTTTAGAGAGGATGTCGTCATTTAGCTGATTCAATTAGCCACCACTTACTGACAATTCTGCAGCGACAAGCTCACTTGCTTCGTTTACATTTAGGTACTGAGAATCTAACCAACCTTGCGGCAAGGCGACTCTTTTTTCTGAGCCTGTTCTTCCTCTGGGTAAATCTGCAATACTTACAGGAAAATCTTGATTCAAATCCATTTGATTTAGTAGCGTTTCAAATTCTTCAAGTGACTCAACTAAGGCGAGTTTAGTCCTTAATTCGCTGCCCACGCTAAAGCCTTTTAAATACCAAGCAATGTGCTTTCTAATATCTCTAATACCTTTGTAGTCACCGTATAGTTCGCAAAGCAGCTGTGCATGTCGATACATAATTTTTGATATCTCAGCTAGGCCCGGATCTTTTGGAATTGGCCTTCCTAAAAAAGCGGCGCTTAATTGACCAAAGATCCAAGGCCTACCTAAACAACCTCTCCCGATAACAACACCCGCTGCGCCGGTATCTTTAACAATTTTTATCGCATCTTGTGCTGACCAAATATCGCCGTTTCCTAAAACCGGGATTTCAAAATCTTGCATCTTCTCAACTAAAGTTCGAATGGCATCCCAATTTGCTTTTCCTGAGTACATTTGATTTGCTGTTCGTCCGTGAAGGGCTACCCAAGCCACCCCTGCTCTTGCAGCTGCTTCTGAAGCTTCTAAAAATGTTTGGTGATCTTCATCAATACCAATTCTCATCTTTACACTTACTGGTACTTTTTTTTGCCCTAATGCTTTGGTTGTCTCATTCGCTGTCTTGACAGCTGAATTAATAATTTCTGAAAATAAGTCTTTCTTCCAGGGTAAGGCGGCTCCCCCACCTTTTCTTGTTACCTTTGGAACTGGACAGCCCATATTTATATCAATATGGTCTGCTCGATTTTCTTCAACGAGTAGGCGGACTGCCTCTTGCATAACTTGTGGGTCAGTGCCATACAGCTGTACACTTTTTATCTCTTCTTCTGGATCAGGAGTAACCATGCGGATGGTTTCTGGGTTTCTATTAACTAGCGCTCTTGTGGTAACCATTTCGCTAACGTAAAGTCCTGCGCCAAACTCTCTACATAATTTTCGAAAAGCTTGATTTGTGATTCCTGCCATGGGTGCCAAAACTACTGGCGGAGAAACCTCAAACCGCTCAGTTTTTATGGGCGCTAAATCTAAGCCTTTAAATGTGTCTGTAGCCATGATTTCAATTCAGCAATCGGGACTCTTACTTGCTCCATACTGTCACGATCCCGTACCGTGACTGCTTTATCTTCTAAAGATTCAAAGTCAACTGTTACTGCAAAGGGCACCCCAATTTCATCTGCGCGGCGATATCG
>JAYPCW010000051.1:0-8342 GCA_038124905.1 Candidatus Nanopelagicales bacterium
AGACTTTTCTACCCGCATTTATCGCCTTTTTTTCAAATTTCGAGATCGGTCGCCAATCTGGCCGCGAATGCAGTTGCGCCCCCAGCTCCTCTTGAATCTCAACTGCATACTCGGCCCAATCGGTGGCGATCAAAATCTTTGAATTAATTTTTAATTTAGATTTAAGTAATTCTAAATTTTCTTTGTTTAATAATCTTCTTTTATGATGTCGTTTTTTAGGCCATGGATCTGGAAAAAAAATATGCAAACCAGCCAAACTGTGGTCTAATACATTATTTTTTAGAATTTCTAAAGCATCACCTAATACCACTCGAATATTTTTTATATTATTTTTTTCTGCTTCATAAATTAATTGCGCAATTCCTGGAGTATGAACATCAATTGCAATTAAAATTGTTTCAGGATTTGCTTTAGCAAAAGCCAATGCCGCTAAGCCATCTCCGCTACCAATTTCTATCACTACCGGCATCGAGTCAAAAAGTTCACTAAAGTTCCATGGCGTCCTTGGCATTTCATATTTTGCTAACAATTGCTGCAGGGCAGCTTTTTGAGTCAAGGAAAGTCGCCCATGACGCCCGGCGAAGGTCCTAATATGCGGGATTGTTTGCATTAGTGAATAATTCTACCCGTGACTTTAGAATCAAAAATTGCCCAAACCACTGAACCAATACATGAATTACTAGCTAATCGTTGGAGCCCGCGTGCTCTAAAGAGCGATCATGTGATCAGCAAGAAAGAAATAATTAGTTTGATTGAAGCTGCTCGTTGGGCACCCTCATCAATGAACAAGCAGCCTTGGCGCTTTCTTGTAGCTTTTAGAGATGATGAAAACTTTGTGCTTCTTCAAAAGACTCTAAAGGACACAAATACAATTTGGGCACCTAATGCCTCCGTCTTTATTTTGGTATTAGCTGATCAATCTCCGCTAACTTCACAAGTTGCATTTGACCTTGGACTAGCAACTAGTGCCTTAACAATTCAAGCTTCAGCGCTTTCTCTCTATACCCATCAAATGGCGGGCTTTGACAAAAAATTAGCTCAGGAAATTATGCAAATACCCGAACAGCTAACCCCCGTTGTAGTGATAGCAGTTGGCCAACTTGAAAATCCAGAAGTGCTCGATGAAGATTTGAAGCAAAGAGAATTAAAGCCAAGAACTAGGAAAGAATTAAGCGAATTAGTAGTTAATTGGGAACAAATCAGTAAGTGAGAATTCCTTATTGGCTAACTCCTCATCCAACAATCCCATTTACTAGTTGGAGAAGCGAAAATTTTTGGCGGGCCAAGCCATCAACAATTCTTATTTTAATTTTAGGCTTATGGTTATTTGGCACGGGTGAAGCTTTATTAATTAAATCCAGCTTGGGCGTTTCGCCTTGGACTGTTTTAGCAGAAGGTATTGCAGTTCAAACAAGGTTGACAATTGGCTTGGCTACTTTTTTAACAAGTGTCATAGTTTTAACTTTTTGGATTCCACTTAAAGAAAGACTTGGCCTTGGCACAGTACTTAATGCCATAGTAATTGCCTTAGCAATCGATGTGATGCTACAGATTTTGCCAAGCAATGAGGTTCTTTGGATTAATTTTTCTGAAGTGATATTAGGCGTGCTGTTAGTTGGTTTAGGCAGCTCTTTATATCTAACTTGCAATATGGGCCCAGGGCCAAGAGATGGTTGGATGACTGGTTTGCATAAAAAAACAAAAGTTTCAGTTGGTAAAGTTAGGCTTTTTATCGAAATTAGCGTCTTAACTATTGGCTGGCTTTTAGGCGGGACTATTGGAATTGGAACTTTAATCTTTGCTAGCTTGATTGGTTACAGCGTTGCAGTATGGCTAAATATTGTCAAAAATTCACAAAATTCATAAAAACATTGAAAGATAAAATTAATTTTCACCGTAAAAAACTTGCTCCATAACTTTTCTGGCACGGCGAGTGGTGCGGCGGTAATCCTCTAAGAGGTCGGCATAAGAATTCTCACCCAACACAAAGCTCAATGCTCGCAAGTCATTTACGGCAGTTGGGATCTGATCGGTGGGTTTATTTCTAGCTAACATCAAGCCATTTCGAATCTGAGCAGCCCTGCGCCAAGCAGTACCTAAAATTTCAAAATCAACGTCACTCAACACTTTTGCCTCACTTAAATTTTTTAAGGCAACAAGAGTTGAGGTGGTTTTTAAAGTGGGGTGCTTTGCTGCATTTTCCATTTGTAGCAATTGCACTGTCCACTCCACATCACTTAAGCCTCCCCTGCCAAGTTTTAAGTTCAAAGTTGGATCCGCTCCGCGCGGTAATCTTTCTGATTCCATTCTTGCTTTTAATCTGCGCATTTCAACTAGATGATCTTTTGCTAGACCGTCTTTCGGATAGCGCAAGTTATCAATTGTTTGTATGAATTGATCACCTATAGACTTATCGCCCGCAATTGGTATTGCTCTTAGCAATGCTTGCGCCTCCCATGGTGAAGACCAGGTTTGGTAGTAAGCAAGGTAAGAGTCCAAACTACGAACTAACGGTCCGTTTTTTCCTTCTGGCCTTAAGTCCGCATCAATTTCTAAAACTGGATCAACTGACGGTGCCATCAATAAACTTCTTAATTGGTTGGCAACGTCTAAGGCAGCTCGTTCAGCTTCATCTGCTGCTACACCTGGGTGAGGGCGGTGAATAAACATCACATCCGCATCACTTCCGTAACCCAATTCCAACCCACCAAAGCGACCCATCGCAATTAAACATAAATCCGTATTAATTTTTTTATGTTTCTCTTTTTCAAATTTCAAAATTGCAGCTTTCAAAGAGATTTCAATTACCGTTTGATTTACCAGCGACAGATAAGAGCCAACCTCTTCTACCTGCATTAAGCCTGAGATGTCGCCAGTTGCACACCTTAAAAGCTCCCGACGTCTTAGTGCACGAGCCGCCAAAACGATATCTTCAGGATTTTCATATCGATTAAAAATTGAATTTTGTTCAATTAAAAACTGCTCTTGGCTTCTAGGTTGAAGCTCTTCATCGTCGGCAAACATCCCGATGGCATCAGGAGCGCGAAATAAAAGATCAGTCGCATAACGACTTGCCCCCAAGACATGACTTAATCTTTCTGCCGCACTTGACTCATCTCGCAATAAGCGCAAGTACCAAGGAGTGCTCCCTAATTGATCACTAAGTTGTCTAAATGCTAAAAGTGCTTGATCTGGCTCCGGTGAGCGGGCGAACCAATCTAAAAGAATAGGTAACAGGGTTTTTTGGATTTGTGCTCTTCTAGAGACGCCGCTAGTTAAAGCTTGTAAATGCCTCACAGCAGAATCTGGATCTACATAACCCAAAGCTTCTAAGCGTTCCCGCACTGCCTCAGGTTTCAATCTGGCGCTAGCCGCATCAATTTTTACAATCGAGTTAAGCAAAGGTCGGTAAAAAAGTTTTTCATGAATTCTTCTGACTTCTCTTTGGTTTTTTCTCCATTCCTTGTCTAGCTCTTTTTCACTTTCGATAAAGAATTCGAGGCTTCTACCTAGCGCTCTTAATTCACTTTCTTTTTCAGGCAGTACGTGAGTTCGCTTTAATTGTTGTAATTGAATTCTATGTTCTAAATTTCTTAAAAATTCATAGCAAGCACTAAATGTGGCAGCATCTTCACGCCCTACATAACCATGACTGGCTAATTGCGCTAACGCTTGCAAAGTGTTAGCACTGCGCACTTGAGAATCACTCCTGCCATGCACTAATTGCAAAAGTTGCACGGCAAACTCGACATCTCTTAAGCCTCCGCTAGATAGCTTTAACTCACGCTCCCCAACTTTTGTATCAATAGTCTGCTCTACTCTTTTGCGCATTTTTTGTACATCAGCTACAAAATTCTCTCGTTCTGCCGCGACCCAAACCATGGGGATGATCGCAGAAAGGTATTGATCGCTTACTGTCTTTTCGCCAGCCATGTGGCGCGCTTTTAGTAATGCTTGAAATTCCCAGGTTTGTGCCCATTGTTGGTAATAAGCAACGTGTTGCGAAATTGTTCTAACTAACGCCCCCGCTTTACCTTCAGGCCGTAGTGCCGCATCCAATTGCCAAATCTCACCTGATTGGTCAACACTTGAAATTAAATTAATTAATTCACTGGCAATTTGATTTGCTACTGAAATTGCTTCAACTTCTTCAACTCCGTCGCTTGGCTCCGCAACAAAAATTACGTCTACATCTGAGACATAGTTAAGCTCGCGCCCCCCGGCTTTGCCCATAGCGATTACGGCAAATTGACATAGTTCTGCTTTGGGTATTTTTTGGATAACTAACTTCAAGGCCGTTTCTACAACTCGGTCAGCAACTAGCGAGAGTTCAAAAGCCACTTGAGAAAAACTCCATTGGCTAGCTAGGTCTTTAGCTGCTATTGCTAGTAGCGCCTGCTTATTTGCTTTAACTAGTTCATCTCTAGAAGCAACTGAGGTAAAGAGTTGGTTGAGCCCTTCCCCTTCAAGGCTTTCATTTATTGCAAACCCTTTTGTTAATATCGACAGAGATTCTGGATATCTGATTAAGTGCTCTGCCAAACCGACGCTGGCGCCCAAGACAACAAATAATCTTGATCTAAATTCTTTGTTAATTATTAATTTATTTAAATTTTCTGGATTTGCTTCAAAGAGTCGAACAAAATGCAAAAGCGCTTTATCTGGATCTGCAACTTTTTCTAGTTCCTCAATTAAGAACTGACCAACTGAAGCTTCTAAACCTGCGAGCAATTGACTCGCTCGTGCGACGTCCTGAAAACCTGCCTTCGCTAATTGGCCAGAGGTAGCAGGCAGTTCTTCTTTCATTTTTATTTGCGATAAGTCTTAACAATTTCAGCAAATGCTTTACCGAGCGAGCTCCAGTTATCTTTCATAACTTCACCAAATTGTTGATAATCCTGCATTACTTCTTGATCAGTAATGCTTACACCTTTTCTAGCTGGATCTAATGAAGTTAACCAATCTTGCATAATGTTTTTGTCAGTCTCTGGGTGAAATTGCACACCCCAAACTTTTTCTCCAATTCGAAATGCCTGAACTCGGCAATCGTCACTACTAGCTAATAAAACCGCATCTTCAGGTAATTCCACAATCGCATCTTGATGATATTGCGGAACCAAAACCGGGATTCCTACATTTGAAACGCCAGAAAGTATTTCATCATCTTGCGCTTCTTCTAGTAATGAAATTGCACAGACGCCAATTTCAGCGTTGTCTGATCGCTCTACCCGACCACCTGTTGCGTCGGCAAGTAATTGACCGCCCAAACAAACGCCCAAAGTTGGGACTTGATTTTCTGCCGCGCTTCTAAGCAAAACTTTTGTCGGAACCAACCACGGGCACTCAGCTTCGTCATGAACGCCCATGGCGCCACCTAGAACAATTAATCCTGAGTATTCATTCAAGTTACTAGGGACCGCTTCACCCAAATATGGCTTGACAACCTTTACTTCTACTTGAGATTCAATAAGCCATTCGCCCAAATAACCCAAGGGCGCATCCTCTTCGTGCTGGATTACCAACACCACGTTTTTACTGCTCACAAGACCGGAAGATACCGCTCTCTTTCCCACTGAGTTACTTGACGTCGATATTCCGACCATTCTGCCCGCTTGTTTCTTAGAAAGAAATCAAAGACATGTTCTCCTAGTGTTTCTGCAACCAGTTCGCTGTTTTCCATCGCACTGATCGCCTGATCGAGGGTTTGCGGGAGCAAGTTAATCCCAAGAGCTCGGCGCTCTGCATCAGTCAAACTCCAGACATCATCTTCTGCACCTTCAGGCAAGGGATAGTTCTCTTCGATTCCTTTGAGACCAGCTGCTAAAAGAACCGCATAAGCAAGATAAGGATTTGCTGCACTATCGAGTGCGCGGTACTCAATTCTGGTGGATTGTCCCTTGTCAGGTTTGTACATAGGGATGCGAACCAAAGCCGAACGATTGTTATGTCCCCAGCAGACATAAGCTGGCGCTTCTCCGCCTCCAGTTAATCGCTTATATGAATTTACATACTGATTTGTGATGGCAGTAAATTCCGGAGCGTGCTTCAAGATTCCGGCGATAAAACTTCTACCAACTTTGGAAAGTTGATATTGCGCACCAGCTTCATAAAAAGCATTTCGATCCCCTTCAAATAAAGAAAGGTGGGTATGCATTCCGGATCCTGGATGATCCCTTAATGGTTTAGGCATGAATGATGCTCTTACACCTTCTTGTAAGGCAACTTCTTTTACCACCAATTTAAAAGTCATTATGTTGTCAGCGGTGCTTAGGGCATCTGCATAACGCAAATCAATTTCTTGTTGACCAGGTCCATCTTCATGGTGAGAAAACTCAACGCTTATTCCCATTGACTCCAACATGGTGATGGCATTTCTTCTAAAGTCATAACCTGGGCCAGAGGCAGATTGATCAAAGTAGCCGACGTGGTCTACTGGCTCAGGCTCCTGAACATCTTCGGTGTTGCCCTTGAATAAATAAAATTCAATTTCCGGATGAGTGTAAAAAGTAAATCCCATATCTGCGGCTTTAGCTAAGGTTCGTTTTAAAACCCAACGCGGATCTGCGTAAGAAGCAGTTCCATCTGGCATTTGAATATCGCAAAACATTCTTGCCACACCTGGGCCCTCGCTTCGCCAAGGCAATATTTGAAATGTGGTCGGATCTGGCTTAGCCAGCATGTCTGATTCATAAACGCGAGCAAAGCCTTCAATCGCAGAGCCATCAAATCCAATACCCTCATCAAAAGCTGCCTCTAATTCAGCCGGGGCAACCGCAACTGATTTCAAAGATCCAATTACATCGGAAAACCAGAGCCTGACGAATCTGATGTCGCGCTCTTCGATGGTCCTTAAAACAAATTCTGACTGTTTATCCATGCCCCAAAGTCTGCCTGGTTATTGTTTCTAGTTTGTTACAAGAGAGCCCCTACGCTTGGCATATGGCAAAAATCGCCTTAGCGCAGATCAACCCCACCGTTGGGGCGCTAGCTAGCAACAGTGAACTGATTATTAAATACTGTAAGGCAGCCCATGAAAAGGGCGCTGAATTAGTGATTTTCGGAGAAATGGCGCTAACTGGCTACCCAATTGAAGATTTGGCGCTTAGACCAAGCTTTCAGCAGGCAAGTAAAAAAGCACTCATAGATATAGCAAAAAAATTATCTGAAATGCACCTAGGCCATCTTCAAGTAATTGTGGGATTTCTCGATTCGAGCCCCACGTCTGAATCCTTGGGTAAGCCATTTGGTAACCCACAAAATGCTGCGGCCATAATTCAAAATGGTCAGATCCTAAAAACCTACGCAAAACATCACTTACCTAACTATGGGGTTTTTGATGAATTTCGCTATTTCCTTAAGGGCGATTCTGGCTGCAGCCATGAATTTGCCGGACTTAAATACTCCCTTGCAATCTGCGAGGACATTTGGCAAGACGGGGACTTAAAAGTAGCTAAAGATAGTGACCTTTTAATTGTGATCAATGGCTCCCCGTATGAAGAAGACAAAGATGACGTACGTCTTGCCTTAGTTCAAAAACGGGCCCGAGAGTTTAACTGCGCGGTGATTTATGTGAATCTAGTTGGCGCCCAAGATGAATTGGTATTCGATGGCGATTCAATGGCGGTCAATTCCGCTGGGGACTTGATAGCTCGCGCTCCTCAATTTAAAGAAGCACTTTTAATCATCGATTCCGAATTGACCGCTAGCACCATTGAGCCTGCATTGGGTAAGCATGAAGAAATTTATGAAGCTTTAGTTCTGGGCTTAAGAGATTATGTTGAGAAAAATCAAATGCCTTCGGTAGTGCTGGGTATATCTGGAGGGATTGATTCAGCATTGACTGCCGCTATTGCCTTTGATGCTCTTGGGCCAAATCGAGTCTATGGAGTAGCTCTGCCTAGTGAATTTTCCTCAAGCCACTCACTTGAAGATGCCAAGGCTCTAGCAGAAAACCTGAAGATTAATTTTCGCACAATTCCCATCGAGCCGTTGGTGCAGTCATTTCGTGACAACCTCAAGGTGTCTGGATTAGCAGATGAAAATCTGCAGGCAAGGGCAAGAGGCGTAACTTTAATGGCAATTAGCAATCAAGAAGGCCACCTAGTGCTAGCCACTGGAAACAAAAGTGAGATTGCTAGCGGCTACTCAACGCTATATGGAGATGCCGTTGGAGGCTTTGCGCCGATTAAGGATGTACCTAAGACCTTAGTTTGGGAACTTTCAAGGTGGAGAAACGAAAAAGCAGGTAAAGAATTGATTCCGGTTTCTAGCATTGAAAAACCACCCAGTGCAGAGTTAAGGCCTGGGCAATTAGATTCAGACTCTTTGCCGGATTATGAAGT
>JAYPCW010000052.1:0-7877 GCA_038124905.1 Candidatus Nanopelagicales bacterium
CTCGAGCGATAAAACCACGATCTACATAAACACTTGAGCCAGCTAGCGGTGCTTTTCTTTCTTCAGGGACATGTTGTTTGACATATTTGAGTACTTCGGCTTCAGCGGTTTTTAGGTCAGTGCCTTGGTCAAGCTCAGCTAAAAGACCAGAAGCGGTATGCATTTCTTTAACAATCTCGATCATGCCGTCTAAAGATTTTTGAGAAGGTTTGATAATTAAATCTAAACCTTGATCCATTTCATTTAGCTGACCATCGGTGACGATAACCGCAATTTCAATAAGTTCATCTTTTTCTAATGAAAGACCGGTCATTTCACAATCAACCCAGACGATTAGGTCATTACCGTTTGGCAAAAAAACTCCTTAAAAGTATCTGGCGCGCCCGGAGGGACTCGAACCCCCAACCGACTGGGTAGAAACCAGGCACTCTATCCATTGAGCTACGGGCGCAGGTTTTCTATTCTCTCAAAGTTCATCCACAGACCTTACTTATCCCCAGATTTAGTGCAGGTGCTGGCCGTAAATCCAGAGTTAATTCATTCTGGTACTTGAAATAAGGAGATAATTATGAACGATACATACACAACCGTAGTTGGCAATTTAGCGTCTGAAGTTTCATTAAGGACTACAGCTTCAGGCAGAGCATTTGCAAGTTTTCGAATTGCCTCAAATCCGAGAAAGTTCAATCGGGCAACTAACCAGTGGGTGGATTCAGATCCCAACTATTTGACGGTGACTTGCTGGGGTGCTTTGGCGGAAAACGCGCAAGAGTCTCTTAAAAAAGGGGATCCAGTAGTTGTAAATGGGAAACTAAAAATCCGCCAATGGCAAGACGGTGAAAAAAGTGGGACTGCAGTTGAGGTTGACGCGCAAGCGGTGGGTGCAGATCTAGCTCGAGGAGTTTCAACTTTCAAAAGAGTAAATAGAAGTCAAGCACAAGATACAAGTGCTTGGAACGAGCCGATAGTTGATGCAGAGGGAGCCGCAGCTTAGCCCTTTGACTAACCTAAGGGACGTGGCTGAATACATTTACTCACTTTATAAAGCAAGAAAAGCGCACAACGAAAAAGTTGTGCTAGATGATGTCACCTTGGCGTTCTTACCGGGCGCCAAGATAGGCGTAGTTGGGCCTAATGGCGCAGGTAAATCATCTTTGTTGCGCATCATGGCTGGATTGGATGAAGTTTCAAATGGCGAGGCAAGGCTTTCGCCGGGCGCTACCGTTGGCATTTTAGAGCAAGAGCCAAAGCTAAATGAATCGAAAAATGTTTTACAAAATGTTGAAGAAGCTGTGAGTGAAACTAAGGCAAAGCTAGATAGATTCAATGAAATTAGCGAGCAATTAGCAGATCCTGAGGCTGATTACGATGCGTTGCTCGCAGAAATGGGAAATCTTCAAGAAGAGTTAGATCATTTAAATGCCTGGGATTTAGATTCGCAACTAGAGCAAGCGATGGATGCTTTACGTTTACCTCCAGCGGATGCAGATGTGAAGGTGCTATCTGGGGGCGAAAAAAGAAGAGTTGCCTTAGCAAAACTTTTGCTCAGACAACCAGATTTATTACTTTTAGATGAGCCTACAAACCATTTAGATGCTGAAAGCGTTTTATGGTTAGAGCAGCATTTAGAAAACTACCCAGGAACCGTCATAGCTATTACCCATGATCGTTATTTCTTAGATAACGTCGCGCAATGGATTTTAGAATTAGATCGAGGTCGCGCTTACCCCTATGAAGGCAATTACTCAACTTATCTTGAGAAGAAGCAAGAGCGATTAAAAGTTGAGGGGCAAAAAGACGCTAAATTGAAAAAGCGTCTGAGCGATGAATTGGAATGGGTGAGATCAAGCCCGAAGGCACGCCAAGCTAAAAGTAAATCTCGCTTAGAGCGCTACGAAGAGATGGCGATAGAAGCTGAGAAAACTCGAAAAATGGATTTTGAAGAAATTCAAATTCCCCCTGGGCCAAGGCTTGGTAATGTCGTAATTGAAATCAAAGACTTGATGAAGAGTTTTGACGATCGGATTTTGTTTGATGGAATCTCATTATCTTTGCCGCGTAATGGAATTGTCGGAATTATCGGACCTAATGGTGTTGGTAAAACCACGTTTTTCAAGATGATCGTTGGTGAAGAAAAGCCCAACTCAGGTGAAATTAAAGTCGGAGAAACGGTAAAGATTTCATACGTTGACCAAGGTCGAAGTGGAATTGATCCGAAAAAAACCGTATGGGAAGTCGTAAGTGATGGGCTTGATCACTTGAAGGTAGGAAACGTGGAAATGCCCTCCCGGGCTTATGTAGGTGCCTTTGGATTTAAAGGGCCAGATCAACAAAAGCCTGCCGGAGTGCTTTCAGGTGGAGAACGAAATCGTTTAAACCTGGCGCTAACTTTGAAGCAAGGTGGCAATTTGCTTTTGCTAGATGAGCCAACAAATGACTTAGATGTTGAAACTTTAGGAAGTTTAGAAAACGCTTTGCTGGAGTTTCCTGGTTGCGCGGTAGTTATTTCGCACGATCGTATGTTTTTAGATCGCGTTGCTACACATATTTTGGCTTATGAGGGTGAATCCAACTGGTATTGGTTTGAAGGAAACTTTGAATCATATGAGAAAAATAAAGTTGAGCGCCTTGGGGCAGAAGCTGCAAGGCCACACAGAGTTACTTATCGCAAGCTCACTAGAAGTTAAACCATGAAGATTGTTTTAGATAAAGATGAACTTCGCGCCCTAAAACTAGTACTAGAAAAATTAATATCTTGGGATAAAAATTCACTAATTAGAATAAGAACCAAGCCAGGTGTTATTGGTGTTTATGCAGCGCCGCCTTTTGGGGTTATCACTTTAACTGCCTTACCATTGAAAGAAGATGTTGCTGACGTTGATCAAGTACTTGTTGCGGAGCAAGTTTTAAGTCAAATTAATGAATTGCAATTAATTGATCTAGCAAAATTTACTCAACCCGTGCATTCGGCTGCATTAGCTCTGTTGCCACCCGAGGGGCCATGGCTGCCAGGGGAAAAGGGAATGAGTGGCGATGTTTTACCAAAAGTGAAAGATCGCCTCGAAAAACTAAAAAGTCAAATTGCGCCTTTAACTTTGGTGAGTAATCAAAAAGAGATAGACACGATTACGCAAGCTGCCTGGGATGAAAAAATTTGGGGCGGATTGCCTTTTGGTGCCATGAATGCGGCGGCGGCTTTAGGGATGTTGGCGCATCCAGGGACTCGAATCTCTGCAGCGCTATGTAATGGCTGGAAGCGGTTATTAACTCCAACTGGGCAAGTTTTTGTTAAGCCAGAAAATTCTTTAAAAACAATTTTTACAGTCGTTAAATAACATCATCGTCGCGCATATTAACCATGGCATCGGCGGCAGTGCTTAGGTAATTCCAAAGCGTGTCTCGTAGCTCTGGGGATAAATCTTGATTGTTTAGAGCAGCTTGCATATGAGTGAGCCAAGCAGCTTTAGCTTGAAAGCCGATAGGAAACGGTGCATGCCGCATTCTTAAACGTGGATGGCCTCGCTCTTCGGAATAGGTAGTGGGCCCGCCCCAATACTGTTCTAAAAACATTAAGAGTCGCTTTTTAGCCCCAGTTAAGTCTTCTTCTGGATACATGGGGCGCAGTATTGGATCTGTTGCTACTCCTTGATAAAAATCATCAACGAATTTAGAAAAAAATTTATGGCCACCAAATTGCTCAAAATAGCTCGTCATTGTTTAAATATTAATGAATTAGCGCTGCGGAGGATTTTGCGGCTGGTTGCTTCCTGGTAGATATGGTCTAGCAAGAACCGGAACTTTGATCCCCTCTTGATCAAATGCCATTTTTAATTTTTCGCGAATAATTCGAGCCATTTGAATTGGTTGATCTGGTGCGGTCTTGGCGACAATCCGCAAGAACACGGCATCTCCTGATACTTGCTCAACTCCAGCGTACGAGGGAGTTCCCAGTAATTGACCAAAATATTGCGGATCATCGAGCATTTCTAGGCCAACTTTTTCAATTACTTTTCTCACCTTTTCTAAGTCTTCGTTATAAGCAACCGGTACATCCACAATTGCAAGCGTCCAACCTTGGGAGCGATTGGCAACTCGCATAATTTCACCATTTCGTACGTACCAAACCACTCCACCAAGATCGCGTAAGCGAGTGATTCTTAATCCAACTTCTTCAACTGTTCCAACAGCTGGGCCTAAATCAACAATGTCGCCAATTCCATATTGGTCTTCTAAAATAATAAATATTCCAGCGAGAAAATCTTTAATTAAAGTTTGAGCGCCAAATCCAATAGCGACACCCGCAATACCGGCACTTGCCAAAATTGGCGCAACGTTGATTCCTAAAATACTTAAAAATAATATTGTTGCGACCGACCAAGTAATTAAAATCCCTGTGCTGCGAACTATTTGCCCGACAGCCTTGGACCTTTGAACAGTGCGTTGTTCCATAACTATCTGAGATAGATCTTCGGTATTTTCAGCTCGTCTTGCTAAATCAGGAGCTTTGAGTTGAGCCCGTTTTATTGCGGTGTTTACAAAACTCTTGATTGAAATTCTTATTATGAAGGTAATAATTAGCGCAACAATTAAAACTGCTATGAGTTTTAGCGATACTTCAGCGAGTGTGTCGGTTACGTCACTTAAAAAAGTTTCCCGGGGTAGGGGGTTCATACCCCCAGCGTAGGGGAGGTAAACCTGACAAGTAGTTAAAATGAGTGAATGATGAAAAAGATTCGCGGTTTATCTGTTTTTTTAGTGTCAACTCTGTTTTGGAGTATTCCAAACTTGGCTTTTGCGCTCTACCGCGATGATGGCGATGAGCCGGGAGTGCCCTTACCCGGTGCCACACTAGTTTTGATTTTTGTAGGTATTCCGATTTTGGTTGCAGCAATTACTTCGATCTTGGTACTTGCGCCAAAATGGTTCAAGAAAAATAGCCGCGAATTTGCCAACTTGGCGCCAAAAGATCCGCTTTTTATAGAAGAAAATTCTTCGAGGAAAGAAATCTCTGGCTAACTAGCTTTGTCCTTTAGTTGAGCTTTCAGTGCCCGAGCTAATGAATCTCGCTGTTCAACAATAATTCGCTTAGCACCAGTTGGCAGATCCGAATTGTTTTTAAGAAATTGATCGGCTTTATCAATAACTGATGGGTCTACTATCGTTACCGGGAACAAGCCAGTAACTAGCGATTGACCTATTTCATGAGTTCTGGCATTCCAGAGATCCGAAACAGAATTGAAATATAAGTCAACGAAATCTTTGAGCACTGTCAGATGGTCAACATGGTGAAATCCAGCGAGCATGGAATGAATTTCACTGTTGGTTAATTTTTGATTATTGATCAATTCGTTCCAGGTGTTTTCTTTAGCTTGCTTTGTTGGCAAAGCTGCCTTGGCTCCAGCTGCTTGCTCTTTACCCATTGCCGTCGGATCGTTAGCTAGTTCAGCTTCGATTTTTGAATCAGCTGCCATACCCGTTACTACCAAACGACGCAATAGCGTCCATCTCAAATCTGGGTCTATTTGTAATCCTTCTATTTTGAATGACTTATCCAAAATATTTTCGATTAAATTTAAATCATTTTTTGTTTGTGCTACATGAGACCAGGCCCTGATAAAGGCTAATTGTTTATCTGATCCTGGATCACTTTGCTCCCAGGCAGATTTCAAGTTTTCTGCCAAAGTTTCAAGGTAACTACTTCTAGCAGAGCGATCGGCATACATGTCGATGGCAGTGCGCAGCTGGAGTAGCAGTTGTTGGATTACTCCAATATCAGATTCTTCGTTAATTCCATTGATAACTAACTTCAAGAAATCTTTAGTGGTTACTTCAGCATCGCGCAACATATCCCACATCGCACCCCAAATTAAGGCACGCGAGAGCGAAGATTCTATTTTGCTTAGGTGATTAGTTGCCGTCTTTATTGAAACTTCATCTAATCTAATTTTTGCATAAGTCAAATCGTCATCATTAATCAAAATTAGATCAGGGCGCTTTTTGCCAATTAAATCTTTAACTTCAATACTGGCTCCCACTACATCTAACTCAATTTTTTCTAAGCAATTTAATTTGTTGTCTGCTAATTCATAAAGCCCAATTAATAAGCGGTGGGGCCGAAGAACTGGTGGTAATCCAGGTGGCGAAGAAGGCGGCAATTGCCTGATTTCAGCTTTGGTAATTATGTTGTTGGAATCGGTTTCAATATTTGGACGAAGCAAAGTAGCTCCGGCTGTTTCTAACCAAATTTGGCTCCACTTATTTAGCTCACGACCAGAACTGGCAGAAAGTTCCGTCAAAAGATCCGTCAATTGGGTGTTTTGCCACTTGTGCTTTTGAAAATAGCTTTGTAGTCCGATAAGAAATTTGTCTTCGGAAACCCAAGAAACCAACTGCTTAAGGGCAGAAGCACCTTTTGCATAGGTGATGCCATCAAAATTTTCATAAACAGAATCCAAGTCCGGCATACTTGCGGCAATCGGGTGCGTTGAGGGTAATTGGTCTTGTCGATATGCCCAAGCTTTTCTTTGCACATGAAATAGTGTCCACGCTTCTTGGTACTTAGTTGCACCTGTGCTTGCCCAGTGCGCGGCCCACTCGGCAAAAGATTCGTTAAGCCAAAGATCATTCCACCAGCGCATTGTTACTAGATCTCCAAACCACATATGTGCTAATTCATGCAAAATCGTGTTAGCGCGCGATTCATAAGCTGTTTTTGTAGTTCTAGATCTAAAGACATATTCGTCTCGAAAAGTTACACAGCCTGCGTTTTCCATTGCGCCAGCATTGAATTCAGGAACAAAAACTTGATCATACTTCTCAAAGGGGTAGCCAATTTTGAATTTACTTTCGAACCAGCGAAAACCTTGCTTAGTGATTTCAAATATCTCTTCAGCGTCTAAATGCTCTTTTAGCGAACTCCTTAGATAAATTCCAAAAGGATAGGTTCCAAATTCACCTTGGTATTCATCTTCAAATTTTTCGTAGGGGCCAGCACAAAGCGCAAATAGATAAGAAGAGATTTTTTTTGTTTCTTTAAACTCCCAGAGATTAAATTCAGAATCATGATTAATTGCCTCAGGGGTGGGGGAGTTACTTACTAACTTCCAATGCTTAGGCGCTACGACATTTAGTTGCAAGGTCGCTTTTATATCTGGCTGTTCAAAGACGGGCATAAATCTTCTACTATCTGCTACCTCAAACTGGGTGTAAAGATAAACCTCGCCATCTTGTGGGTCAGTATGTTTATGTAAACCTTCTCCAGTATTCATAAAAGCACATTCAGCTTTAACTATTAGTTCATTGTTTGGCGCTAACTTTGGTAATGAGATACGGGCACCATTAAAAACTTCACTTACACTTAAAGATTCACCATTCAACGTAATTGAATTAACCTTAGGAGCAATTAGGTCTATCCATGAAGCAGTTTCATCGGCAGAATTAAATTTAATGACACTCTCACAACCGAAGGTGTCTAATTTTGGGTCAAGTTCTAATTTGACTTGGTATGAAACATTGCTAATTAATTGAGCCCGTTGGCTAGCCTCGTTTTGACTGATATTTAGGTTATTAGACACTTTGCCTCATTTTTGTTTTTCTTTAGAGAATTCTTACATGAAGCAGAAATTTTCATTAGGCTATGGTCATGAAGATTCACCTTGGATGCGATCACGCTGGCTTTGAATTAAAAAACACGATTAAAGCCCATTTAGAAGCAGCGAATTATGAAGTAGTAGATCATGGGGCGCATGAGTTTGACCCTTTAGATGATTACCCGGCATTTTGTATCGCTGCGGCAGAAGCAGTGGCAGCAGAGATGAACTCCTTAGGCATTGTGATTGGCGGAAGCGGCAACGGCGAGCAAATCGCTGCAAATAAAG
>JAYPCW010000052.1:7887-8152 GCA_038124905.1 Candidatus Nanopelagicales bacterium
CTCTTGCTTGGAGCGTGGAAACCGCAAAATTGGCTAGAGAACACAACAATGCAAATGTAATTGGGTTAGGGGCGCGAATGCACAGCGAAGGCGAGGCAATTGGCATTGTTGAAGCATTCATTTCTACGGAGTTTTCCAACGACGCAAGGCACATTAGAAGAATTGATCAGTTAACAGAGTACGAAACAAGAAGCAAAAGTTAGATAGAAATAAAGCGAGCGGGTGACGGGAATCGAACCCGCATAGCCAGCTTGGAAGGCTGGAA
>JAYPCW010000053.1:0-7823 GCA_038124905.1 Candidatus Nanopelagicales bacterium
TTTGCTCTAATGCGAAAAAGCCCACTGGAATTAGCAGTGGGCTTTTCGTTACTCAATTGTTTATTCGTCAGCCTTAGCCTCTTTAACCGCACGCTTGGTGACTGCTTCTGCAGCGGCGACGGTTTGCTCAGCTAATGGCTCAACTAATTCGATTACTGCCATTGGTGCGTTATCTCCATTACGCGGGCCAACTTTGGTAATACGGGTGTAACCACCATTGCGAGCTTTGTATTGCGGACCAATTTCAGCAAACAATGAATGCACTACTGATTTGTCGCGAATAACTCCCATCACACGACGGCGAGCAGCTAAGTCCCCGCGCTTGGCTTGGGTAATTAGTCTTTCAGCAAAAGGGCGCAACCTTTTTGCTTTTGCTTCTGTCGTGGTGATTTTGCCGAGTGAAAAAAGTGCCGTTGCTAAATTGGCGAGCAACAACTTTTCATGAGCAGGTGAACCACCGAGACGGGCTCCTTTTGCAGGCTTTGGCATGACTTTCCTTTTCTAAATTAAGTTTCTTAGTACTGCTCGTCTTCGAGCGCTACTTCGTCCTCTGCTTCAGCTTCAGCTTCTTGGGCTTGAGCTCTGGCAGCTGCTGCTACTGGGTCATAACCAGGAGGTGAATCCTTAAGTTGCAAGCCCAACATTTGCAATTTGGCTCTAACTTCGTCAATTGATTTTTGACCAAAGTTACGCACGTCCATCAAATCAGCTTCGCTGCGGGTGATCAATTCACCAACAGTGTGAACGCCTTCGCGCTTTAAGCAGTTATAAGAACGAACGGTTAGATCTAATTGCTCAATTGGCATGTTTAGTTGCTCAAGGGCATAAGCATCTGTTGGGCTTGGGCCAATTTCAATACCTTCAGCATCAACATTTAACTCATGTACTAAACCAAATAGCTCGACTAAAGTCTTGCCGGCAGAGGCCATGGCATCCGCTGGACGCATTGATGGCTTGGTTTCAACGTCGATAACCAAACGGTCAAAGTCAGTTCTTTGCTCAACGCGAGTAGCTTCAACTTTGTAAGTTACTTTTACAACTGGCGAGTAGATGGAGTCAACTGGAATACGCCCAATTTCAGCTCCCACTGCTTTGTTTTGAACTGC
Organism: Candidatus Nanopelagicales bacterium; assembly: GCA_038124905.1. Taxonomy (GTDB): domain Bacteria; phylum Actinomycetota; class Actinomycetes; order S36-B12; family UBA5976; genus ATZT02. The sequence goes on from JAYPCW010000053.1 coordinate 1,107, forward strand.
AGTTACATATCCACGACCGCGCTCAACTACTAGTTCCATTTCTAACTTGCCTTTGCCATTAAGTGTGGCAATTACCAAATTAGGGTTATGTACTTCAACGCCAGCTGGAGCTTGAATGTCACCGGCAGTAACTTGACCAGGTCCCTCTTTACGCAAGTACATGATTGCTGGTTCGTCAACATCGCTGGAGACGACTAAGTCTTTAATATTTAGCACGATTTCAGTTACGTCTTCTGCAACACCTTCAATAGTGGTGAATTCATGAAGCGCACCTTCAATGCGAATGCTGGTAACGGCGGCACCTGGAATTGATGACAAAAGGGTGCGACGTAATGAGTTTCCGAGCGTATAGCCAAAACCTGGCTCTAGTGGCTCGAGAATGTAACGAGCACGAGTTTCTGAAATCGGCTCTTCGGTTAGTATCGGTCTTTGTGCAATTAGCACTGTTTCTTTCCTTCCTTAAGACGCCCGCTATTTGACGTCGGTTGGGGTTCTTACTTGGAATACAACTCGACGATCAACTGTTCTTGAACAGCTGTGTCGATTTGGGCACGCGTTGGAACTGAGTGCACCAGTATTCGCATTTGGCTATTTACTACCTCTAGCCAAGCTGGGATGTTTCTTTCAGCGTGTTCGGCGCGAGCAACCACGAACGGAGTTAGTTCGCGGCTTTCGACCTTAACTTCGATGATGTCGCTAGGTGAAACTTGGTATGAAGGAATGTCTACCTTCTTGCCATTAATAATGATGTGTCCGTGACGCACTAATTGACGTGCCATGTCGCGACTCTTAGCAAATCCTGCGCGGTAAATCACGTTATCTAGGCGAGTCTCAAGCAAAGAAAGCAAGTTCTCACCCGTCTTACCGGATTTACGAGAAGCTACTTCGTAGTAGTTACGGAACTGACGCTCTAAGACACCATAAATACGTGCAGCTTTTTGCTTTTCACGCTTTTGGAGTAAGTACTCAGATTCTTTACTGCGACCGCGACCATGTTGTCCTGGTGGGTAAGGGCGGCTTTCAATTGGGCACTTTGGTGAATCGCACTTTGCACCCTTTAAATAAAGTTTGGTTTTTTCTCTGCGGCATCTCTTGCAATCTGCACCGGTGTAACGAGCCATGTTTGGTTTTTTCTCCTATGTTTCTTCGACTAGACGCGGCGACGCTTGCGGGCGCGGGTGCCGTTAAATGGGACTGGGGTTACGTCTTGAATTGAACCGATTTCAAGACCAGCAGCTTGCAAAGAGCGGATCGCAGTTTCGCGTCCGGATCCTGGGCCTTTTACAAATACGTCAACTTTTTTCAAGCCGTGTTCCATAGCGCGCTTGGCAGCATCTTCAGCAGCTAATTGCGCAGCAAACGGAGTTGACTTCTTTGAACCTTTAAAACCAATTTGTCCACTTGATGACCAAGAAATTACCGCACCAGTTGGGTCAGTAATAGAAACAATGGTGTTGTTGAAAGTGCTCTTGATATGAGCTTGCCCGAAGGCTACATTCTTTTTTTCTTTTTTGCGAACTTTCTTCGCAGCGGCTGCACTCTTTGGGGGCATTGTTAATTAATCCTTACTTGGTTTCTTTTTTCTTACCAGCAACGGTCTTACGAGGACCTTTGCGGGTGCGAGCGTTGGTATGAGTTCTTTGTCCGCGCACTGGCAAACCTTTGCGGTGGCGAATTCCTTGGTATGAACCAATTTCTACTTTGCGACGAATGTCAGAAGAAACTTCACGACGAAGATCACCTTCAACTTTAAAGTTTGCTTCGATGTAATCGCGCAACTTAACAATTGCTGATTCGTCCAAATCTTTTACCCGAGTGTTTGGGTCAATCCCTGCAGCCGCAAGAGCTTGATTAGATCTGGTACGTCCTACTCCATAGATATAAGTTAATGCGACTTCAACCCGTTTGTTAACTGGTAAGTCGACACCGACTAAACGTGCCATTGGGCGGTATTCCTTTTCTTTAGTTCAGAGGTGTGGCTTACCTATTCGCTCTTACCCGCCCTGGGTAAGTCTTCGGCCTCTGAACCGAAGGTGTCGTCCATAAACTTTGGCAAAGTTTATGTTGACGGAACTAGGTAATTGGTTCGCTTAACCCTGACGTTGTTTATGACGTGGGTTTTCACAAATAACCATTACGCGTCCATGACGACGAATGACTTTGCACTTGTCGCAAATTTTCTTGACGCTGGGTTGTACTTTCATACTTCCTTCTTTGGTTACTTGTAGCGGTAAACAATTCGACCTCGAGTTAAATCGTAAGGAGATAACTCCACGATTACTCGATCGTCAGGCAAAATACGAATGTAGTGCATTCTCATCTTGCCGCTGATGTGAGCAAGTACTTTATGACCGTTGTCGAGCTCTACTCTGAACATTGCGTTCGGTAGCGTCTCAACGATGGTGCCTTCTAGCTCGATAGCACCGTCTTTTTTGGCCATACCTGCCTTTAGATCAGCGAATTGGGTTTGCTCGGCTAATTACTTAACGAGCGAAGCAATAGTTTAGCCAGGGCACATAAATCGCCTTACCTGTGGGGTTAGCGGGAATCAGAGCCTTTGACTGTATTAATAGCCGCTCGACCAACCTCTAATCGGGCAATTGGTACCCGAAATGGCGAGCATGAGACGTAATCTAGGCCAATTTCAGCAAAAAAATGAATACTCAATGGATCCCCGCCATGTTCTCCGCAAACACCCATCAGCATTACTGGCTTAGTTGCACGACCTTTTTTGACTGCCATTTTTACCAACTCGCCTACCCCAAAGGTGTCGATTGACTCGAAAGGTGATGTTCCTAAAATTCCGCGCTCTAAGTAAGCGCCCACAAATTCACTTTCAACATCATCACGACTAAAGCCCCAAGTGGTTTGAGTTAAATCGTTTGTACCAAACGAAAAGAAGTCAGCTTCTTCCGCAATCCGCTCGGCAGTTAGTGCTGCTCTTGGCAGCTCAATCATGGTTCCAATAATTGGGTCGAATTCTTGGTTGTTTTCTTTCATTGTTTTTTCAAAAATTTCGCTGGCTTCTTTTTTAATGGGAGTAAATTCTGCAACCGTAGCAACCAGCGGCACCATAATTTCTGGATGCGGGTGTTTTCCTTCGCTTAATAATTTGGCAGTCGCTTGAGCGATTGCTTTAACTTGCGTGGCAAAAAGCCCTGGCATTTGCAGGCCGAGCCTTACCCCGCGCATGCCCAGCATTGGATTTTGCTCGCGATTTGCTTCGACCGCTGCTAATAACTTCTCTTTTTCTTTATCTTCTATCCCACTGGCTTTCGCTAGAGCAACTTCAACAGCTAGCGCGGCATGCTCTGGCAAAAATTCATGCAATGGCGGATCAATTAGCCGAATTACTACTGGGTAGCCATCTGTTGCCTCAAGTAATTCATAAAAATCTTGTGTTTGTAAGGGCAACAATTTTTCATAAACTGCTTCGCGCTCTTCGTTCGATTCTGCGAGGATCAAAGTTTCAACGAGCTTTTTGCGCTCGCCTAAAAACATATGCTCTGTTCTAGCTAAGCCAATTCCTTCAGCACCCATTTTGCGAGCGCGAATCGCATCTTCTTTAGTGTCAGCATTTGCCCGCACTTTTAACTTAGCTGTTTTATCGGCATGTTTGACTAAGCGATCTACTGCTTTGATTAATTCATCTTGCTCAACTGCAGCTAATCCTTCTTCAAAATATCTACTGACTAGACTTGGGGCAACTGGCACTTCGCCTAAAAAGACTTCACCACTAGTTCCGTCAATACTTATTAATTCACCTTCATTTAAAACTTCACCGTTTTCTAAGGTAATAGATTTTGCTTCGGTGTCAACCAACAAACTCTCGGCACCGCAAACTGCGGTTTTACCCATACCGCGAGCAACTACCGCTGCATGTGAGGTTTTACCGCCACGAGAAGTCAAAATTCCAGTAGCTGCCACCATTCCAGCTAAATCATCTGGATTTGTTTCACGTCTTACCAAAATAACTTTGCTGTCACTAGCAGCTTGTTCAACTGCAACTCTTGAAGAAAAAACTACTTTGCCCACCGAAGCTCCCGGCGAGGCGGCGATACCTTTTGCAATCAATTTCTTTTCTGCTTTGACATCAAAGCGCGGAAACATTAATTGCTGCAATTGCACGCCGCTTACTCTTTGTAAAGCTTCATCTAAAGTGATTAACTCTTCATCAACTAATTGACTGGCAATGCGAAAGGCTGCCGCTGCAGTGCGCTTTCCGATACGAGTCTGCAACATCCAGAGCTTGCCATCTTCAACTGTGAACTCGATATCGCAAAGATCTTTGTAATGAGTTTCAAGTGTTTGCATAATCTGCATTAACTCTTTATGAACTTCTGGCATTAATTCTGCAAGGTCATCTAGATGCAGGGTATTTCTGATTCCGGCAACTACATCTTCACCTTGAGCGTCTGTTAACCAATCACCATAAGCGCCTGGTGCCCCAGTTGCCGGGTCGCGCGTAAAGGCAACACCAGTTCCACTTTTTGATCCTTTGTTGCCAAAAACCATGGTGCCTACATTTACTGCAGTGCCCAGATCATCTGGAATTCTCTCTTGCCGGCGATAAATCTTTGCGCGCTCGGTGTTCCAAGAATTAAAAACTGCCCTGATGGCTAGATCTAACTGCGTGTAAGCGCCTTGCGGGAACTCTTCACCAGTTTCACTCAATATTATTTGCTTGAAATCTTTAACTACTTCTTGCAAGTCTTTTGCGTTTAAATCTAAATCGCTCTTAGCACCACGTTTTTCTTTATGATCATCAAATACTTCTTCAAATTTTTCGCCCTCAATATCCAACACAGTTTTGCCAAACATTTGAATTAGGCGCCGGTAAGAATCCCAAGCAAATCTTTCATCACCGGTTTCTTCTGCTAAACCCACAATGGTTTCATCATTTAATCCAATATTTAAAACCGTATCCATCATTCCTGGCATGGAGAATTTTGCGCCACTTCTTACCGAAAGTAATAGGGGGTTTTCTTTGCTACCAAGTTTTCGGTTTGATCTAGATTCAGTTGCAGCAAGTGCCGTGCCAACTTGTGGTCCCATGCCAGCAGGTTCTCGACCTTGTTTCAAATATGCGCGGCAAGCTTCGGTAGTAATGGTGAAACCTGGTGGAACAGGTAATCCCAATCGCGTCATTTCCGCTAAATTCGCACCCTTTCCTCCTAAGAGGTCGGCCATAGTGCGGTCACCTTCAGTGAAGTCGTAAACATACTTGGTCATAAATAACACAGTAGAGCAGATTAATTAATAAATAAAGGGAAATTTAATTAATGTTTTTCACAAAGCGGATCTTTTTGAATAGTAATTGTCTCCCACTGAGAATTGAGTGCATCAAAAATCATTAGCCTGCCGATTAATGGCTCACCTAGTCCGACAAGTATTTTTATTGCTTCTAATCCTTGTAAATTCCCAATCACTCCACAAAGGCTTCCTAAAACTCCAGCTTCCGCGCAACTTGGCACGCTTCCTTTTGGTGGAGCTTCGGGAAACACGCAGCGATAACACGGGCCTTGCTTCGCATCAAACACACTTACCCGCCCATCAAATTGATTTAGCGCCGCCCACACATCTGGGATTTTGAGTTCGGCACAAACATCATTAACTAAGTATTTAGTTTCAAAGTTATCACTGCCATCAATCACTAAATCAAAATCTTTAAAGATTTTCTGGGCATTGTCACTAGTTAACTCTTGATTAAAGGTGATAATTTCAACTTTAGGATTTAATTTATTTAAATAAGATTGTGCGCTCGTGGTTTTAGGTTGCTTTAAAAATTCAGGTGTATGAATTACTTGCCGATGCAAGTTTGATTCGCTCACCTCATCAAAGTCAATAACTCCGATTGTTCCCACGCCACCAGCTGCGAGATAAGGCAAAGTCGCTGAGCCCAATCCCCCGGCACCAACTACTAAGACTCTTGAGCTGCCGAGCTTTTGTTGACCTTCAAGTCCAAAGTTCGGCAAAATGGTTTGCCGCAGGTATCGCTGCACCAAACTTAAATCAATTTCGGCCATCTCAAATGTCAGTCTAAGCCCTAGCTAGTGGCAAACTAATCTCATGAAAAAACCAGTTATCGGTATCTCTTGCTATGTGGAACCAGCTAAGTGGGGCGCCTGGGAGATTCAAGCCGCAGTTTTACCTTTTGCATATGTAACGAGTGTTACTGAAGCTGGAGGACGCGCGGTAATAATCCCGCCAGATTCAACTGGCAGTGAAGTTGTTGAAAATTTAGATGGATTAATTATTGCCGGCGGAGCTGATGTTGATGCCGCGCTTTATAACGAAAGCGCTCATGAAACAGCTGATAAGCCAAGAGTTGAAAGAGACAAATCAGAAATCTTGCTTTATAAAAAGGCATTAGAACTAAAAAAACCATTTTTAGGTATTTGCCGAGGGTTGCAAATAATGGCAATCGCAAGCGGCGGTTCATTGATTCAACATTTACCAGATGTTTCCTCGTTAAATCATCGCCCAGCGCCTGCACAATTTGTCGATCATGGCGCCAGATTTGAAACAGGATCATTAGTTGAAAAACTGCTAGGCAAAGAAATGGTTGTTAATTCTTCTCATCATCAAGCAGTTAAAACCCCAGGTAGTTTAAAAATTACTGGCTGGGCTGAAGATGACACTATAGAAGTTTTAGAAAACCCCGACCACAAATTTGTAATCGGGGTTCAATGGCATCCGGAGATGCATCACGACAAG
>JAYPCW010000054.1:0-7463 GCA_038124905.1 Candidatus Nanopelagicales bacterium
GGCGAGCAAAACTACATCGAGGTTTATGACATCTTGCATCCGTTGCAACCAATGGAGGCACCAAGACCTCTTAGAACCACTGGCTTTTATCAACGTCAGCAAGAACTAGGTGGAGTATTTCTAGAAGCTAGTGGTTTTGAGCGCCCACAATGGTATGAAGCAAATAAAAATCTTCTCGCAAGCTATTCAATACCTTCGCGAAATGATTGGGCAAGTCAATACTGGTCACCAATATGCGGAGCTGAAGCATTGCATGTTCGAGAAAAAGTTGGAATGTTTGACCTTACTTCCCTAAAACGATTAGAAGTAGTTGGTAAAGGCAGTCAAGAATTTTTGATGAAGATGACCACCGGAAACTTAGACAAACCAATCGGCTCGATCACTTATTGTCTAATGTTGGCTGAAACTGGCGGGATTTTAAGTGACATCACAATTACAAAACTTGAAAATGATCATTTTGTAATCGGCGCTAATGGCAATGTTGATTTAATCCGCTTACAAAATTATGCACCTGATACCGTTCAAGTTAGAGATATCACTAGTGGTACAGCTGTGCTAGGAGTCTTTGGACCCAATGCAAGAAAGCTCTTACAAAGTATTTGTGAAGATGATCTATCTAATGATTCAATTAAATATTTTAAAGCGAAACAAACATATTTAGGCCAAGTACCGGTAACACTCTGGCGTTTGAGTTATGTTGGAGAATTAGGTTTTGAAGTTTACGTAGAAGCTGATATGGCGTTAAAACTTTGGGACACTATCTGGCAAGCAGGCGAAGCATTTGAGCTCATCGCAGCTGGTCGTGGTGCATTTAATTCAATGCGATTAGAAAAAGGTTACCGATCATTTGGTGCTGATATGACGAGTGAACATAACCCTTATGAAGCAGGATTAGGTTTTGCAGTTAGAAAAACCGGTGGCTTTATAGGCGCTGAAGCTCTCGCAAAAGTTGATCCTGAAAAATTAGATAAGAAATTAGTGTGCTTAAAAATTCATAACAATGAAGAAGTGGTTATGGGTAAAGAGCCAGTAATCGTTAACAATGAACCAGTCGGTTACACCACTAGCGCCTACTTTGGTCATTCAGTTGGACACCCAATTGCTTACGCCTGGCTGCCTGTTTCATTCACAAACAAAGGCACAAAGGTTTCAATCGCTTACTTTGATAAATTAGTAAGCGCTGAAGTTGCAGCTGATCCCCTGTTTGATCCAGAAATGACGAGGTTAAAAGCATGAGTGGGCCATTAACTCGCCGGCGTACAGCTGAACTTCCAGAACATCCAGATTTCTTATGGCGCAAGCCTGAATTAAAAAAGGCTTATGACGTCATCATTATTGGTGCCGGCGGGCATGGGTTGGCTACTGCTTATTACTTAGCAAAAAATTTTGGAATTACTAATGTGGCAGTACTTGAAAAAGGCTGGCTAGCTGGTGGAAACATGGCGAGAAACACCACCATCATTCGCTCAAATTACCTCTGGGATGAGAGTGCCGGAATTTATGAGCACTCACTAAAACTCTGGGAAAATTTAGAAGAAGAAGTTGGTTATGAGATGTTTTTTAGCCAACGCGGGGTTATGACTTTGGCTCATAGCGTAGGTGATGTGCGCAGCAAGCAAAGAAATTTTTATGCAAACAAAGTAAACGGTATTGACACCGAATGGCTAACCCCTGAAGAAGCAAAAAAAATCGCGCCGATATTAAACATTAGTGACAAAATTCGTTATCCCATTATGGGCGCAACTTATCAGGCCCGCGGTGGCATTGCTAAACATGATTGGGTTGCCTGGGGGTACGCAAAAGCTGCTGATGATATGGGTGTAGATCTAATTCAGGGATGCGAAGTAACTGGTATCAAAGTTGAAAAAGGCAAAGTCCAAGGCGTTGAAACCAATTTAGGATTTATTGCAGCAAACAAAGTCGCTCTAGCGGCGGCGGGCCATACCTCAACTCTGACACAAATGGCTGGATTTAGAGTTCCCTTACAGAGTCGCACTTTACAAGCTTTGGTATCAGAACTACTTGAACAAGTATTAGATACAGTAATTATGAGTGGAGCGGTGCACGTTTATGTAAGTCAAGCTCACAAGGGTGAGTTGGTTATGGGTGCGGGTACAGATGCCTTTAATTCCTATACCCAGCGCGGTGGCTTTCATGTAATCGAACACCAATTAGCAGCAGCATGCGAACTATTTCCGATTTTTTCTCGCGCCCACCTGTTAAGAACTTGGGGTGGGATTGTAGACATTGCGCCTGATGCCTCGCCGATTTTAGGTTTAACTCCTGTTGAAAATCTTTTTATTAATTCTGGCTGGGGAACTGGCGGTTTCAAAGCAACTCCTGGCTCTGGTTGGGTATATGCGGACACCATTGCAAATAACCGGCCTCATGAATTGGCAAAGAACTATTCGCTTAAAAGATTTACCACCGGTCACCTAATCGATGAACACGGCGCTGCCGGTGTTGCTCACTAAGGAATTAAATGCTCTCTATTGATTGCCCTTGGTGCGGCGCGCGTGATGAAACAGAATTTCATTACGGATCACAAGCTCACGTGTCATATCCCGAAAATCCAGATCAATTAAGCGATGAAGCTTGGGCTGAATATATTTTCTATCGCGATAACCCAAAAGGTTGGTATCAAGAGCGCTGGGTACACACAGCCGGCTGCAGGCGCTGGTTCAACCTCTGGCGAAATACTGCAACCCATCAATTTGGGCCAAGCTATAAGCCTTTTACTCAAGCACCTGAGAGGCCGCAATGAGCCTAGTTAATTTTGAATTTGATGCAAAAATCCTAAGTGGGCAGAAAGGTGAGCCACTAGCTGCAGCATTACTTAAAAATGGAATAAAAACCTTTACCGAAAGCACTTACCTTTCTCGTCCTCGTGGAGTTATGGCACTAGGCGCTGAGGAGCCGTGTGCTTTAGTGCAAATTGACTCTGGCGCCGGGGAACCAATGTTTCCCGCAACTCAAGTTGAATTGGTAGCTGGACTAGCTGCTAGAGGTTTAGCTGGTATTGGGGATCTCCCAAACGTTAATGATGATGCGCGTTACGACAAAGCAAATCGTCATGTTGAAGTATTAATTATTGGCGCAGGATTAGCTGGCTTACGAGCAGCTAAATCAGCAATTAAAAAGAATCAACGCGTGATGCTAATTGATGATGCCCCCACTCCAGGTGGCTTTGCTTCTCAAAGTAATCAAGTAATTGACCCAGAACTATTAGCGGTACTCGAGGCACCAAATTTGGTACACCTGCAAAGAACTACTGCAGTTGGACTTTATGACCAAGGTTATGTAGTAGCAATTGAACGAAGAACTGACCACCTAGCTGCCAACTATGATCCAAAAATAGCTCGCATTAGAACTTGGCACATCCGAGCAAAAGAAATAATTTTAGCGACCGGGGCTTTTCAAAGATACTTAGTTTTCCCTAATAACGATCGCCCCGGAATCATGCTTTCTCATGCGGCAGCTACCTATGTAGATAAATACCAGGTAAATATTTTTAAAAATGCAGTAGTAGTAACTGTTGATGATCAAGGTTATTTAGATGCATTGCGACTTCATAAAAACGGTGTAAAAGTACATGCGATCGTAGATGTTCGCTCTAAAGTTTCAGGGAATTTAGTCAATGAAGTCAAATCTCTGGGAATCGAGCTATTTTTTAATTCGACCATAACAAATAGTGGTGCAGATCAAAATGGCGAATTAAGTTCGGTTGAAATTTCGCAGGTAGACCTGTCTGGGAAAAATATAGATAAAACAAAAGAAATCTCATGTGATTTGCTTGCGGTTTCTGGAGGCTGGACACCCACGGTGCACTTAGCTACTTTTATAGGGATCAAACCAAAGTGGATTAAAGAAAAAGCTGCCTTTGTTTTACAAGATCTCCCTAAGGGTATTAGTGCAGTAGGTACAGTTGCCGGTGACTTTGGCAAAGTTGCAAACCCGCCTGCGATATTTTTTGGAATTTTGCCAGAAGATGAATTAGCGCAGGTGAGTTTCATAGATTTACAACGTGACGCAACGGTTCGTGATTTAAAGCGAGCCACTGGCGCCGGATTAACTTCGATTGAACACATCAAGCGTTACACCACAATTGGTACGGCACATGATCAAGGAAAAACCAGCGGCACCACCACCATTGGTTTACTTTCACAACTAATAAATAAAGAGCCGCAAGAAATTGGCACACTCACCTTCCGGCCTCCCTATATTCCTGTTCCCTTTGCTGCGCTTGCAGGTCGTGATCGAGGTGAACTTTCAGATCCAATTCGCACTACTCCAATTCATCAATGGCATCAAGAAGCTGGTGCTCCATTTGAAGATGTTGGTCAATGGAAGCGGCCATGGTATTTCCCGTTAGCTGATGAAGATATGGATCAAGCAGTTGCCCGCGAGTGCCTAGCTGCAAGAAACCAGGTAGCGGTTATGGACGCGTCAACTTTAGGAAAAATCGATATTCAAGGGCCTGATGCAGCGGAATTTTTAGATCGCATCTATACCAACATGTTTTCCACTTTAAAAATCAATCATTCACGCTACGGATTGATGTGTGGAGTGGATGGAATGGTTTTTGATGACGGTGTAACTACCCGTTTAGGTGAAAATCATTTTTTAATGACAACCACAACAAGTGGAGCGGCAAAAGTTTTAGATTGGCTAGAAGAGTGGCTGCAAACAGAATGGCCTGAATTAAAGGTTTATTGCACTTCAGTGACTGAGCATTGGTCAACAGTTGCCATCGTCGGGCCCAAATCAAGAGAGTTGATGAAAAAGCTCTCTCCTGATTTAGATGTCAGCAATGACGCTTTCCCATTTATGACTAATCAATTTGCTAAGGTCGCTGAAGTACCAGCACGAATCGCGAGAATTTCTTTTTCTGGTGAATTAGCTTATGAAATAAATGTTGAAGCAATTTATGGGCTTCATGTTTGGAACGCAGTAATTGAACATGGAAAAGAGTTTGGAATTACTCCATATGGAACAGAAACAATGCACGTTTTGCGTGCCGAAAAAGGTTTTGTAATTGTCGGCCAAGAAACTGACGGTACGCAAACTCCTCAAGATTTAGCTATGGATTGGATCGTTTCAAAAAAGAAAGACTTTATTGGAAAGCGCTCATTCTCAAGAAGCGACACCGCTCGTGAAGGTCGACATCAATTAGTTGGGGTGCTACCAACTGATAAAAAAGCTTTGCTTCCAGAAGGTTCATATCTAGTGGCAAAAGATTCAAGTCAAGCAGTGGTTGGTAGTAATCACTTAGGACATGTAACTAGTTTTTATTACTCAGCGGAATTAGATAGAACTTTTGGTTTAGCGATACTTGAAAATGGCAAAAACCGAATCGGCGAAAAATTAATGGTTCCAATATTTGACGAAAAAGTTGAGGTTGAAATAACCGAGCCTATTTTTTATGATAAAGAAAATTTGAGGCGTGATGGCTGATTTAACAAAATTTAGAAAAAGCCCATTAAATGGCGAAAGCTTTGGAGACTCCAAGAAAGTCTTGATCAAAGAAATTCCTTTTCTAAGATCTTTTGACCTACGAGTAGCTCCCGGCAGCAAAGCTGCGATAGAGATTGAAAATGCGCTAAAAATCAAGCTTCCGCAACAAGTTGGACTTACCGCAAAGCAAGAGGTCACTTGTCTGGCTTTGGGCCCAGATTGGTGGCTATTGGTAGCTGTAAACGATTTAATAATTGCTGCTCTGCAACAAAAATTAAAAAGTGAATTTGTCTCTTTAGTTGATGTCTCTTCTCAACGAACTTGCATCGAAGTTTCTGGTTTTTGGGCAAAATCAGTTTTAGAACATGCCTGGGAACAAGATTTAGATGAAGTTACATTTCCCGTTGGCTCTTGTTCACAGGGCCTGATGGCACGGTGCCCTACAATCATCCATAAAACAGCTGCTAATAATTATCGACTCTACGTAAGAAGCTCATTCGCCGAACATCTTTATAAATTTTTAGTTGATGCCTCGACTGAATATCTAAACTAGGAGAAAAATGACTGCAACAATTTTAGATGGAAAAGCTACTGCCGCAAAAGTTAAGGCAGACTTAGCAAATCGAGTTGCAGCATTAAAGGCCAAAGGTGTCAATCCTGGTTTAGGAACAATTTTGGTTGGAGATGATCCAGGATCGCATGCTTATGTAGGCGGAAAGCATAAAGACTGTCAAGAAGTTGGTATTGCTTCGATCCGCGTAGATTTACCTGCCAGTTCTACTGAAGCAGATGTCTTAAAAGCAGTACACGAACTTAATGATGACCAAAACTGCACTGGCTACATTGTGCAATTGCCCTTGCCAAAAGGAATAGATACCAACAAAATTCTTGAAGCAATGAATCCTGAAAAAGATGCTGATGGATTACATCCCGTAAATTTAGGGCGATTAGTACTCGGCCAAGCTGCTCCGCTTCCTTGCACTCCCAGAGGAATCGTTGAACTACTTCGTGAATATAAAGTCAATATCGATGGCGCACATGTAGCAGTAGTAGGTCGAGGAGTAACCGTAGGTCGGCCAATTGGCTTACTTTTAACTAGAAAATCTGAAAATGCAACCGTAACTCTTTGTCACACAGGTACAAAAAATATAGAAGATTTCACCAAACAAGCAGACATCATTGTTGCCGCAGCTGGTGTTGCTCACTTAATTAAACCCAACATGATCAAACCTGGAAGCGCATTGCTCGATGTTGGCATAACTAGAACTGAACAAGGTTTAGTTGGCGATATCGATCCTGCCGTTAAAGATATCGCTGGTTTTTTTGCACCCATGCCTGGAGGCACTGGCCCGATGACCCGTGCCATGCTTTTGGCAAATGTGGTTGACACTGCTGAAAGATTAAACCCATGACCAATCAATACGACTACATAGTTGTAGGAGGCGGCTCCGCAGGATCGGTATTGGGAAATCGCTTAAGTGAAGATCCTAAAAATAAAGTCCTAGTTTTAGAAGCTGGACGCATGGATTCAATTTGGGATGTCTATGTCCATATGCCCGCTGCACTTACTTTTCCTATCGGTAGCAAGTTTTATGACTGGATGTATGAAACTGAACCTGAGCCTCACATGAACAACCGAAAGGTTTATCACGGCCGTGGAAAAATTCTAGGTGGTTCTGGAAGCATCAATGGAATGATCTTTCAACGCGGAAACCCCATGGATTACGAACGTTGGGGTAAAGAACCGGGATTGGAAGATTGGGACTTTGCCCATTGTTTGCCATATTTCAAAAAGACCGAAAATGCGCTGGATAGAAATGATGAGGTATTTCGTGGACACAATGGTCCTTTAAAAGTTACCAAAGGTAAATCAACGAATCCACTTTTTGAGACATTTTTATCTGCGGCAAAAGAGGCGGGCTATCACTTAACTGATGATGTTAACGGATATCGCCAAGAAGGATTTGCTCGATTTGATCGAAACGTATATCGCGGAAGACGCTTAAGCA
>JAYPCW010000055.1:0-4538 GCA_038124905.1 Candidatus Nanopelagicales bacterium
TCGAAATGGATTCATTTAAAACGATAAATCCAAGTAAAGTTGCCGTTACAGGATCTGCCAAAAGCAGCGTGGCAGTAGGGCCTGCGGTTAATCCTTTTAAGCCGATTATGTACAAAACATTTGCCAAAGCCATAGTTATTAACCCCAGGTATATAGCCAGAGTTAAACCACTTGTAGTTAGAACCCAAGAGAAATCTTGATTAATCATGAGTGGCGCTAAAACAACTGTTCCAAGCAGGTAAGAGATAGCAGGTAATTCAATAGCATTTGCTCCCTTGCTTAACTGAATTTTTGCTGCTGTCGTGTAAGTGCCAATTGCAAAACCGGCACCTAAAGCTAGAAGAATCCCATCAGGGTCGATTATTGATATTTGATTAACTGATCGAATTGTTAAGCCCAATATTGCCAATGCGGTAGCACCAAACCAAAGCGCATTCAATTTTTCTTTTAGGAATATTCTTCCAATTAAGCCGGCAAAAATTGGCGCAGCTCCAACTGTAATTAAAGTACTAAGTGCAACACCGGAGCGTTGAATTGCACCGAAAAACAAGGGTTGGTAGGAGCCAGCAGTCATTGCCATAACCCAAACAACTGGGCTGGTTATTAACTTAAAGGTTCGAAACAAATCACCCTTGAAAAACGGAATCACTAGCAACAGAAATATTGCACCCAGAAACAATCTGGCAAATCCAGCACTAGCACCACTTAAACTCGCCGGTCCAAGCGCAACTGCGGTGCCAGCTGTGCCAAAAAAGAAACCCGCACCCAAAACATAAAGTGCATGCTTATTTAGATGCAGAAAAGTCCTTTGATCAAAATAATTAATCTGTTGTTCACCTAATTTTAGTGAAATCTCGTAAGAAATACTCAAAAATGGCGATCAACGAGGGAGCAAAAATGACCAAAACCGTTCGTCAAATTATCTTTGAAGGTCTGGGCACCTATATTTTGCTGCTAGCAATAGTGGGCTCGGGGATTATGGCTACAAATCTCAGCGATAACTTTGCCCTAGCGTTATTTATAAATGCTGCAGCGATAGGTGCAACGCTCTTCGTGCTTATCAGTGTTTTAGATAATTTAAGTGGAGCATATTTTAATCCAGCCGTAGTTTTATACGCATTGGTCCGTAAAAAAATTTCTATTGAATTAGGCATTTACCTAGTACTTGCACAACTTATTGGCGGATTTCTTGGTGCAATAACTGCAAACTACACATTTGGTAATCAAGTAATCTCCATAGCCAGTAACGATCGATTTAGCTTTCCAGCTTTTTTTGCCGAAATTATTGCCACTGCAGGATTAATCTTTATCATTAGTAAAAAGAAGAAATTCTTGCCGAAGGCCTCAATTGCAACAGTCGTGTCACTTTGTATTGTTGGGGCACTTTTCTTTACCAGCTCAACTGCTTTTGCTAATCCGGCAGTTACTGTGAGTCGAATTTTTACCGACTCTTTTACCGGAATTTCACCAATTTCAGCTCTTTGGTTTGTAGGTGCCGAAGTAATTGCTGTTGGATTGGTCTATCTATTGAATATTGCAACGAAAGTTAAAAGAAAATAAACTGAGAGAAAAATTGAAAAAAACAGTCTTATTTGTTTGTGTACACAATGCTGGCAGATCTCAAATGGCAGCCGCTTTTTTGGAGGTTTTGGGAAAAGATTTTGTTGAAGTTTACTCAGCAGGTTCACAGCCTAAAGATCAAATAAATTTCATCGCGGTGGATGCGATGAAAGAAGTTGGTATTGATATATCCAAACGCCAGCCAAAAGTATTAAATAATGAAGTCGTTCAAAAAAGTGACTATGTGATAACTATGGGCTGTGGGGATGCCTGCCCGATCTACCCCGGGAAAACTTATCTTGATTGGGAATTAGCTGACCCAGCTGGAAAATCGCTAGATGAGGTCAGAAAAATTAGGGACGACATTGAAGAGCGAGTATTGGAATTAGTTAAAGATATTAAAGGCATATAAGTTTTATAAAAATATCAATTTAAAACTAGCAATTATTAGAACTAGAGCAAGTGCTCTCTTTAATGCTGGATTTGGCAATCTATTTGCGCCAAAGTATGAGCCTAAAAGAGCACCTAGCACTACTACTGTGAGCCAGATTGGAAGTTGCGGCGGAAGGTATTGAAAACTGGTTAGATTTCCCAGCAAGCCCGATGTTGAATTTGCAAAGATAAATACGGCAGATAAGCCTGCCGCTTGCTTTGCGCTGGCCCAACCAGCGAATATCAATAGTGGAGTAAGAAATATTCCACCTCCCGTGCCGGTTAATCCGGAAAGAAGCCCCAGTGACGACCCTGCCAATACTGCTACAGGTAAAGAAAGTTTAAATCTTTGCTTTTCAACTACATTGGCGTTAAAGAAAAGGCCCGCGGCTACAAAAAGTAAAATTATGCCCACGATTGTGCTGTAAGCAGCAGTGTTTAAGTTGAGTGAACCGCCAATAAAAGCAGCAGGTATTGAGCCCGCAATAAATGGCAGAATTTTTTTCCAATTAACTAAGTTCGCTTTATTAAATCGATAAATAACTAAAGTTGAAACTAAAATATTCATGGCAAGCGCAGTGGGCCGCATTGTTTGCGCGGAAATTCCTACTATTCCCATGGCTGCAAGATAAGCAGAGGCTCCAGCATGACCTACCGAAGAATAGAGCAAAGCCGCAAAAAAGAATGCGACCGACAATATTAATGTTTCCATTAGATCGGAAGTTTAACCTAAGTGATTATTTGCAGGCCGCTTTGCAAATATTCTTAGCCATGCCTTTGAAAACGAAAACATGAAATGGGGAAATTGCCCACCAATATGCGTGACCAGCTAAACCTCTTGGGTAGTAAATAGCTTGTTGAATAAGTTGAGTTTTGGTATCACTTATTTGATTGATTTGAAATTCCAACCAAGCTAAACCAGGCATACGCATCTCTGCGCGTAATCTCAATAATTGATTTGGCTCTCTTGCTTCCACTCGCCAAAAGTCAAGAGTTTCACCAACTTGTAAATGATCAGGATCGCGCCGTCCTCGGCGGAGCCCAACGCCACCAACAATTCGATCTAGAAACCCTCTTATCTCCCAAGCCCAATCCATGGTGAAATAACCGTGATCGCCACCTATGGCTTCAACAACCTTCCAAACTTGCTCTGGTTTTGCTTCGATTTCAACCTTTTGAATGTCTCGATACAAAGTTCCACCAGCCCATTCTGGATCACTGGGCATAGGTTCTGCAGGAGCACCAGGTACAGAAGCACTAGACCAACGAGTTGAAACTTGAGCTTCTTTGATGCGCGTCAAAGCCAAATCGACTGCCTTTTCAAAACTAGTTAAACCATCATCCGGATCAGAAATGTAATTTTTAATATCAGAATTTTCACAAACCACTTCATTAATCAAACTGCGCACCAGTGGTTTGGCAATGGAGCCGGGAACTGGAGTAACAAAACCAACCCACAAACTTGATAGCCGGGGAGTCAATAGCGGAACGGTGATGATAATTCTCTTTCTAAGCCCCGCCACCTTTGCATAGCGATTCATCATTTCTTTGTAGGTAAGAACGTCTGGCCCGCCTATATCAAAAGATCGATTTAGAGATTCTTCTATAGATGCTGACCCAACTAGATAACGTAATACATCTCTTACCGCAATAGGTTGGATTCTGGTATTAACCCACTTTGGTGTAACCATTATGGGGAGGCGCTCAGTTAAATACCTGAGCATTTCAAAGGAGGCAGAGCCAGAACCAAGAACAACTCCTGCGCGAAGTTCAATTGTGGGAACTCCAGAATTTCTAAGAATTTCACCTGTTTCAGCTCGAGACGATAGGTGCTCGCTGAGTTTTTGCTGAGGGATGATGCCGCCTAAGTAAATAATTCTTTTAACTTTTTCTTGACTAGCACAATCAGCAAAAATATTAGCCATTGCTTTTTCTATGTTTCCAAAGTTTTGACCTTGATTTATTGCATGTAATAGGTAATAAGCGACATCTATGTCTTTTAGCGCAGCTCGCATGGAAATTGGATCCAGGGCATCGGCTTGAATGACTTCTACCTTTTCATACCAAGGTAAATCTCGAAGACGATCGGGAAAGCGGGCCATTACACGAACTCGATGGCCTGCTAGCAGAAGTTGATTAACTAATCGGCCACCGATGTATCCAGTAGCTCCGGTAACTAAACAGAACTTCGAATTAGTCATTTAGGTGTGATTCAATTAATTTAACAATTTCTGGATCATCAGGCTTGGTGGTTGGGCTGAATCTATGCACTTCACCTTTTGGCAAAACTACAAACTTCTCAAAATTCCACTTAATTCGACCTGATTTACCTTTAGCATCTTTGTGACTGGTTAACTCTTGATAAAGCGGGTGAGCGCCTTTTCCATTTACCTTAACTTTTTCAGTCATGGGAAAGGTGACCCCCCAAGTTGTGGAGCAATACTCAGAAATCTTTTCTTCGCTGCTTAATTCTTGTAAAAATTGATTTGAAGGTAACCCTAAGACAGTAAAACCTTTGTCTTTATATTTTTTATGGAGCTCTTCTA
>JAYPCW010000055.1:4638-7412 GCA_038124905.1 Candidatus Nanopelagicales bacterium
CTAGCTAAAAGCAACTCTTTGACGATCGCCAATCCAAGCCCAGATCCCGAACTATCTGAACGTAACTTCCAATTACGATCAAATGCAGAAATTCGCTCAGTTTCTGAGAGGCCAGGCCCATCATCAGAGATTCGCAGCTCAGTTAATGTTTGTGATTGGATGACCTCAATTCTTATTTCAGAATTTTTTGGTGCTACCTCTAAAGCGTTGTCGAGATAGTTATCAAAAATTTGCTCGATTGCCCCATCAATTGCTTGTACTAGAGCCTTACTTGGACCTGAGTATTTCAATTTAACAGAAAGTTCTTCGGCCAATGGTGACCAATTACTAATTCTTTCGTTCACAATTTCTACTAAATCGAAAGTTTGGATTTCTTTTGTGATCTGAGTAGATTTAGCATTTACAAGAAATCCCTCAACAACTAGCTCTAATCGACTGATTTCTTGTAAGGAATTTTCAAGACGCTCTGCTGCTAGTTTTGGATCTGACTCTAATAGTTGTTGAGCTTGCTCTACCCGAAGCTTAATGGCGGTGAGCGGTGTTCTTAGTTGGTGAGAGGCATCAGAAGCAAAATTGCGCTGCTTATCGATCAGTTGTGAAATTTTTTCGGCCATGAAATTAAAGCTTTTTGCCAAGCTTTTTATTTCTTTTGCGCCTGATTTTTCATCGGCTCGAACTTTAAGGTCGCCATTGGCAAATTTATTAGTATCAGATTCAAGACGGTATAAATGTGAAGTAACCGACCGAGACAAAATTATGCCTAGAAATATCGCCATTAGTAAGGTAATTAAGGCAACAATTATCAAGCCATTAATTTGTTCTTGAACTTGTTCGTTAACAACTTCTGCTGGATAGGTGAGTCGTACAGCACCAATTACATTTTCGCCACTAAAAATGGGGACTGCGACAAAGAGTAAATCAAGATTTAAAGTAGTACTAAATCTTACTCCAGAAGAAATTTCACCACTTAGTGCCTTTTCAATCTCTGGCCGAGAGAAATAACTAGACCCTTCAGCATCCGGTTCATCATCTGATACAGCAACCGCAAATCCAATCGCATCTGTTATCACAACTCTTGCACCGCTTTGTTGCTTATAATTTGTTATTAAATTTCGAACAAAATTTATGTCTCCTTGATTTCCTGCTTCGATCGTCTCTTCACTTTTGCCCGCCAAAATAAAGGCATCTCTTTGCAGCGTCTTTAATACACGATCTTTTTCAACTGCTCTTAAGTAATTGGCGATAGGAATATCTTCGACAAGTAAGACCGTAGATACCAGCAACAAAAAAACAAAAAGGATTCTGTTTCTCAATTGATATTTCCAATTCTAAAGCCAACGCCACGAACCGACTCTATCCATGACGGATCCATTAATTTTTTTCTTAAACTGGCAACATGGGCGTCGAGCGTTTTTGTAGACCCGTACCAATTCATGTCCCAAACTGATTTTAGAATATCTTCACGTCGGAAAACTGCCCCAGGATCTTTAGCTAAAAAAGATAGTAATTCAAATTCCTTTGCAGTGAGCATTATTTCCTGATTGTCCAAAAATACTTTTTGAGATCGATTATCTATTTTTAAGGTTCCAATTGTTTGAATTTCACTATTATCGATTTTATTAGTCGCACCGCGACGCGTAACAGCCTTTATTCTTGCTGCGAGTTCCCGCATTCCAAAAGGCTTTACTAAATAATCATCAGCACCTAATTCCAGTGCGAGAACTCGATCTATTTCTTCATCACGGGCACTAATAATTACAATTGGAAGATCATTTGTTTTTCTAATTTTTTTAATTAAGTCTTGACCATCGATGTCAGGTAATCCTAGATCTAACAATAAGAGTTCATAACTTTGAGTTGAGATCGAATCCAAGCCTGATTTTCCGTCTGCGCAATGGGTAACTTTGTGACCAAGGCCAGTTAGGCCATCTATAACTCCGGCAGCAATTGCTGAGTCATCTTCAATTAGCAAGATCTTCATGAGGTTAAATCTGTCAGAAAAATTCACTTTTTACCAATTAATAAGGCACTTTTTACTATTTCTTGGCAATTTTTTGGATTTCGCTTTTATCAGCGAAGCATATGGTTGAGTCATGAACAAAAAACTTCCTACAGTTCTTTCAGCAGGTTTAGTACTGGTGACCGGTACTTCAGCTGCAGTAATTAACACCCAAACCTTGAGTCTTCGCTCACTGAATTTAGTAAATTCCGAATCCGCAACAACTACCGAGGATCCAGCAACTCAAGTTGAGCCGGCGGTGGCCCCGCAAGTGGCAAATGCCGTGATCCCCGAAGTTGTAGTTGTTGAACCAGCAATTGAACCTGTGCCTACAGTAACTATCACAGCTACTCCGGCACCAGCGCCAACCCCAACTCCAACGGTGACCATAACTTCGACTCCAAAGCCGGTTAAGTCTGTTGCCTCAACCGATGCAACTAGCGGCGGATCTGAGTACTACGAAGATGATGACGACGACGATGATTACAACATCTTTGGCTACGAAGATGAAGATCACTTTGATGATGATGATGACGATGATCATGACGACGATGATGATGACGATGACGATGATCATGACGACGATGATGATGACGATGACTAAAAAACACCCAGCAAAAAATGCTAGATTTGTTGCAACTAGTCTCTCTTTTTCGGCACTTTTTACCATGGTTGCTGGATTAGAAATTAGTAATCAAGTTACGCAATTTACAGAAGAACAAAATGCAAAAATGCTCGCGGATATTCAGCCAAGTGTTTCACAAATAACCGAAGC
>JAYPCW010000056.1:0-7168 GCA_038124905.1 Candidatus Nanopelagicales bacterium
AAAGTCCGCTCGAAAGTCGGGCATCACGTAGTGATTGAACGATGGACATGTATGGTTCCGATCAGGTTCAAGAAATTTCAGCCCGTCCAAAATTTCTACCCCTATAGGATGTCACACGTCACGAGTTGAAACAACACCGTGATGTAAACAGAAGATTAAATTAAGGGAAAACCCTCTACTTGACCTCTAAAGATATGAATTACTTCTTAAGAAATAAACCTTATTTTTTTAATCGACTTCACCACGAAGCGCAGACAAAGTGTCGGCCAGTTCATCTGGCTTAACCAACACCTCGCGAGCCTTTGAACCCTCACTCGGGCCCACTACCCCGCGACTTTCCATCAAATCCATCAGGCGACCAGCTTTTGCAAAACCAACTCTTAGCTTTCTTTGCAACATAGAAGTTGATCCAAATTGAGTTGAAACTACTAATTCAGTTGCCGCAAGTAATAAATCTAAATCAGCACCGATATCGTTTTCAATATCTTTTTTTATCGTTTGTGGTTGCAAAACATCTTCGCGGTATTCTGGCTCACCTTGGCTGGTCCAAGAATTCACAACAGATTTAATTTCTTTCTCACTAACAAAAGCACCTTGAATACGAATTGACTTGGAAGCACCCATTGGTAAGAACAGGCCATCGCCTTGACCGACAAGTTTTTCAGCTCCCCCTTGATCCAAAATAACTCTTGAATCAGCAAGAGAAGAAGTAGCAAAAGCTAAGCGAGATGGAATATTTGCTTTAATCAAACCAGTTACCACATCAACTGAAGGTCTTTGCGTAGCAATTACTAAATGAATACCAGCAGCACGTGCTAATTGGGTAATTCTCACAATCGAATCTTCAACATCTCTTGGAGCTACCATCATTAAATCTGCTAACTCATCAACGATTACAAGTAGATACGGATAAGTCTTTGGCTCAGGTGCATCTTCACTTTTAGCTGAAACTTTGCCTTGCTTTACTGCTCTGTTGTAATCATCCAAGTGCCTAAAGCCATGAGCATGCAATGCGTCATAGCGCATGTCCATCTCTTTAACTACCCACTGCAAAATATCTGCAGCCTTCTTCGGGTTGGTAACGATTGGAGTTATCAAATGCGGAACGCCCGCATAATTACTTAACTCAACTCGCTTGGGATCTACCAAAACAAGTCTCACATCATCGGGAGTCGCTCTCATTAAAATCGAGGTAATTAGTGCATTGATGCAACTTGATTTACCTGATCCCGTTGAGCCGGCAACTAATAAATGCGGCATCTTGGCTAAGTTCGCAACAATTGTGTGGCCTTCAACATCTTTACCTAAGCCGACAATCAATGGGTGCTTATCTTCATTTGCAACTGAACTATTTAACAAGTCATAAAGCGCTACTAACTCACGATCTGAATTTGGTATCTCAACACCAATCGCACTTTTACCCGGGATCGGGCTCAAAATGCGCACGTCAGCTGACGCCACGGCATAAGCAATGTTTTTGCTTAGCGCCGTTACTCGCTCAACTTTTACGCCTGTTCCAAGCTCAACTTCATATCTAGTAACAGTCGGCCCGCGAGAAAACCCTGTCACCTGCGCATCGATATCAAATTGGGCGAAAACTTGAGTTAAAGCGGCAACCACTTGGTCATTGATCTTGCTTTTGGCCTTGGGCGCTCCCCCTGGCACCAAGCTATTTGCCGCAGGTAATTGATAGTTCTTAATCGAAGTTAGATCTAATTGCTTTGCCTTCACAGGTGCTTTTGGCTTTGACACTTTAACTGTTGGAATTGGCCTAGTTTCATCATCTGCCGCAATAACCGCTGGCATTGGCATGGTCTGATCTAAATCTTCAACTATTTCTTCTTCACTTAAAACTGGAGAAACATCAAAAGCCTCATCTTCAAATGCTTCTTCAATTTCTTCAACTACATCTTCCTCTTCAAATTTCGGGAACAACTTTCTAAAAAAGCCCGGCTTTTTCGCTACTGGGGCCTCATCCTCAAGCTCTTCTTCATCATCTTCTTCAATGACCGCATCGTGCACGTTGGTAAAGACTTCATCTACTGCGCGAACTAATTCAGGGTCTGCCTTAACATCCCGCTTCAGCGAGACCTTAGGCATGGAATCCTTAATTTGAACTAAGAACAAACCAACTGGGGCCAATTTTCTAGGAATTGCCGTAACAGGCGTTTTGGTGGTAACTAGCACCCCGAAAAAGAGCACCAATAAAAGTAGTAAAGAAGCAATTATCGAATTTGATAATGAAACTAATCCAATTGAAACTAGCCAGCCTAGCCAACCTGCAGCTGACTGCATTGCGCTAACTCCGTCTGCTGGAACAGGCAATCCTTGCAAAATATGCCAAAGCCCCGAAACTGCGAGCAAGATCGCCGTTAATCCAATAACGACTCTGGGCCCTTCCCCTTTTTTAGTGGGATTTCTAAATGAATTCCAAGAGCCCCAAAGCAAAACCACCGGAGCTAAAACAGAAAGTGAGCCAACTGCTCCGCCAATTATCAACCTTGAAAAGTTCGTTAGTGGGCTTTCTACATAAAACCAAACATCTGCACCGACAATTATTGTGAGTGCAATTAGTAATAAACCTAATCCGTCACGCCTTTGAGCTTGATCAATATCTTTTGCTCCACGTAACACCGTGCCTAATGCCTTAGCAATCGCTCCCCAGGCAACACCAATTAATAACAGTATCCGCCCCAAAACCAACACAAATGGATTTGGCCCAGGTGCAGGTTTTCTCTTTTTTGGAGCGCGCGAAGGCGTTCTGGTAGCCATAAGGCGACATTACCCTTAAAAAACACCTGCCCCAAAGGTCTCAAGGGTCTCGCGTGTCGCAAAATCCCCAATTTTATAGATAATCTACGACTACCCCTCAAACCCAATTTCTCTATGGGTGGCGTCGCAAAAAGGCATGGTTTTGGAGTGGCCACAGCGGCAAAAAGATCTCTTTCCGTCTATCTCCTCTGTCACTTCTTCACCTGCCTCATTTGTATAGGTGAGGGTGTATTTGCCGATGACTTTTAAAGAGCCTTTTTTGTTAATTGATACTGATACATCTTCACTCATCTAACTCTCCTTAGGCCTCGACTACTACCGGAATAATCATAGGTTTTCTGCGGTGTTGTTCAGCTACCCACTTGCCCGTGGTTCGGCGAACGATTTTTTGTAATGATGCCAAATCCGCTACACCGGTTTTGAGCGCTTCTTCTAAAGCTGACTGAATTAATGGCACGACTTTGTCAAAGACTGCTTCACTTTCAGAAAAACCTCTAGCATGAACTTCAGGGCCGGCAATTACTTTGCCTTCAACCGCATCAACAACTACGACTACTGAAATAAAACCTTCCTCACCCAAGATGCGTCGATCTTTCAAGGATGTCTCAGCAACTGAGCCGACACTCGAGCCATCAACAAACACATAACCACATGGCACAGCCCCAACAATTTTGGCTTCACCCTTAGCTAGGTCAGTAACCAAACCATCTTCAACTAAAACTACATTTTCAATACCAGTTTGTTTAGCAAGGCGAGAATTGGCTACTAAATGCCTTGGCTCACCATGAACTGGCATTAAATTTTTAGGTTTTGTAATGTTGAAAAAATGCAATAACTCCCCGGCTGCCTCGTGCCCAGATACATGCACCTTTGCATTGCCAGAATGAATAACTCTCGCGCCAAGCCTTGTTAAACCATTAATCACTCGATTTACCGAATCTTCGTTACCTGGAATCATCGATGAGGCAAGAATTACCGTGTCATTTTCAGTTAAGCGAATCTTGTGATCCATCCCCGCCATGCGGCTAAGAGCCGCCATTGGCTCACCCTGAGATCCAGTCGTAATTAAAACAACTTCATGATCTTGATAAGAATCGACCTCATCTAAATTAATTAATACTCCCGGCGGAATGTGCAAGTAACCTAAATCAGAAGCAATCTTCATATTGCGAAGCATTGACCTACCAACATAAGCTACTTTTCGATCGTGCTTAGCCGCAGCATTAATTACTTGCTGCACCCTGTGCACATGCGAGGCAAATGAAGCGACCACTACTCGCCCGCGAGAAGAAAGCATCACACTTTCTAAAACACCTTGAATGTCTTTTTCCATTGCGACAAACCCAGGAACTTCAGCATTTGTTGAATCCGCCAAAAGTAAATCAATTCCCTCATCGCCTAAATTCGCAAAACCATTTAGATCTGTAACCCGTGCATCAAGCGGCAAAGGGTCGATTTTGAAGTCGCCAGTGTGAACAATTGACTGGCCAAAAGCCTTTATTGATAATGCCAAGGCATCAGGGATTGAGTGAGTAACTGATAAAAATCCGACCGAGAAGTCCCCTATATATATAGTGTCGCGCTCTTTAACTTCTCTTAAATCAGCCTTAATTCTGTGCTCAGAGAGCTTTGCCTCAACAAACGCCAAACACAATTTTGACCCATAAATCGGCACACTTGGCAGCTCGCGCAATAAATACGGCACCGCACCCATATGGTCTTCATGGCCGTGAGTAAGAACTACCCCTTGAACCTTTTCTAACTTATCTCGCAAATAATCAAAATCAGGCAAAATCAAATCCACACCCGGTTGAACATCATCTGGGAACAAAACCCCAACATCAACGATCAATATTGAATCTTTAGTTTCAAAAACAGTCATATTGCGACCAATTTCGCCAACTCCACCTAGGGGAATGATGCGAATCGTTTCGCTATTTAGTGCTGGAGGTAACGGATATTCAAAATGCGGATGCGTCAAATTTCAATGCCCCCAGCGCGCAATGATTGAACCAACTCAGCTTTTTGAGCTTCATCAGCTGCAACCAACGGCAACCGTGGGTCCCCAGCGGGTAAATTCTTCATGTTTAAAAATGCTTTAACACTCATCACCCCTGGAATTCTGCCCATAACGCCGTAATAAACCGGAGTCAATTCCTTATGCATTTTTGTAGCGCCAGAAACATCCCCGTCAAAATACAAGCCCATCATTTTCTTAATTCGATCTGCTGCCACATGACCCACCACGCTCACACAACCAACTGCGCCAATTGTCAGTAGCGGCAAGTTCAAAATGTCTTCACCACTGAACCACTGCAAATTTGAATTAGTGATAACTCTTGATGCGGCTTCAAAATTATTTTTAGCATCTTTATTTGCCATAATTCTTGGATGCTCCGCTAACTTCAACATGGTGTCAACTTCAATCGGCACCACACTTCTGCCTGGAATGTCATACATCATCATCGGCAGTCCACAAATATCTGCAACAGATTTAAAGTGAGCAAGTAACCCTGCTTGAGTTGGTTTGTTGTAATAAGGCGTCACAACTAAAATTGCATCGGCGCCAATTCGTTCAGCATCTTTAGCCAACATCACCGTATGCGCAGTGTCATTAGAGCCGACTCCAGCAATCACTTTGGCGCGATCTCCCACTGCTCCAATGACTGCCGCAAGTAAATTATTTTTTTCTTCTTCAGTAGTTGTTGCCGACTCGCCGGTCGTTCCATTGATAACCAAGCCATCATTGCCAAGATCGACTAAATAACTAGCCAACCTTTCAGCCCCAGCTAAATCAACCGTGCCATCATCCTTAAACGGCGTAATCATCGCCGTCACCATATTGCCGAAGGGGCTAGCTGGAAAACTCATAAACAAAGATTAGTCCAAACAAGAATCAGCGAGACCACTAACTTCTAGTGCGCCCTAATAGACTCACAATTCCCCAAATCAAAAAGCCAGCCAAGCTAACAATCACCATAAAAATTCCTAGGCCCATTGCCCAGAATTCCTCGATTAAGTAGCCATCCTCATCAATATAGGAACCAGCTAGCCAGTAATAAACCATTAAAGAAATACCGAGCACCAGTAGGCCAATATTCCCACGTTTGAATAACTTTTTCACGATGTCTCCCTTAAGAATCCAATTCTATCCGGCCTTTAAGCGAGCCCTGTCAAATTCATATAAGAAGACATGGGGTTAATTTTTGAAAAACCATTTTTCTCAAAACCAAACCCAGGGTCCATTCTTGAAAAAAATCCTTTATTTTTGACCCAATCGTTATGATTCGTTATTTTAGAAAAAATTACTGTAGAAAAATAAGAAATTAGTTACTCTTCATAGTGAGTAATAGAGTTACCCAGCCCTAGATTTTGGAGAATTCCAAAGACTTTAAAAGATGTTCCATACCCGCATTTAAAGCTCGCATTGAATAATCCTCGGTCGCTCTTTCGCCACTGATACCTAAAGAAATGCATTCTGTGCTTTCCGGTAGATACTGTGCTTTAGCTACACATTGCACACCAGCTAAGTATTCACCATCATCAAACCCAAAATCACAACTCTGCATAATCGTCTCTTTGAGTAAATTCTGTTCTGTAATAGTTTGGGCAGTGAGAGAATTAAGTGCATGACTTGACAAATAGGCGCCTAGTTCATCATCCGGGAGTGCAGCTAGGGTCGCTTTACCTAGAGCCGTAGCATGCGCGGCTTCATCTAGCTCTACCCAAAGATCAATCTTTTTTGCTTCAGGATGCTCCACCATCTCTACTAAAGTCATTTTTCCATCATGATACAAAGACAAAAATGCAGAGCACTGCGTATAAAGTGAAATACTCTCCAAGATCGGACGTGAAGTCACGGCCAAGCTTGATTGAAATTTTGCGGATGTGACCCGGTCTAATCTGGGTCCAATGAAGTAATCACCATTTTTATTTTTTATCAGATATCCGTCATGAACAAGTGTTCTTAAAAGATGATAAACCGTTGAAAGCTCTAACCTAGTTTTGTGAGCAATTATTTTGGCGCTAACCGGCATCGAACCACCCGCGACACATTCCACAACTCGCATCGCGCGCTGAACAGACTGAATTAGGGTCTCTGCCACACCACCCCCACAGGTGACTTAGAAATTTAGCAAATCTTTTCGTTTATATCTAGCCCCCTTTTTTCCAGAGATTTCATCATTTGAAATAAAGCAGGCCAAAAACCCTTTCTAAACTGGGCTTTTCGCTGGTTTTATTTGAAGATGATCACAGTCCTACCCGAGTCGGTGCTTATTCCAACTGGTAATTACTTCATTAACGACTCCGAAGAAAAGATTCTTGAAACCGATTCATTTAAAATTAGTAAAAACCTCGTTACTAATTTAGATTTTTATCACTTCATTGATGACAC
>JAYPCW010000057.1:0-7145 GCA_038124905.1 Candidatus Nanopelagicales bacterium
TTGGTAATCGCACAAACCTTGACTCGCGCTCCATGGGTTCGCCCAGTGCTACTAAGTGAAATTTTGAATCAAGAAGTCTCTAATGTTTTACGAAGCGAATATCAATTTAGTGATCTTGACCTTGCTAAAGAATTGCCTAGTGAACATATAAATGAAATTAGAACTGGCCAAAAATTACTTTCAGAATTAGCGGCAATCTATTCAGATCAAGCACCCATTGATGGATATGCCAAAGCAATTCTGCAATCAAGTTCCAATTCTTTTAGGGCAAACCGAAGAGAACGTGAAAATTACACAAGTAGCATCATTGATTCTTTAACAGAAAATAAATCAAAGGTGCAAATTTTGGCACAAGGCTCTGTTGTTTTACCAGGTGAAGAAGGGTCTATCCCAATAACAATTGCTAACGATTTAGATCAAAGAATTTTAGTTCGGCTTGCCGCTACCAGTAATCCTGAAATTCGTTTTAGTGCTGAAGATTTAGGTTTGATTGAAATTGAGCCTGGTGCTAAAAAAGGCTTAACTTTAGAATCAAAAGTTGTTGGATCAGGTGTTATTGATGTCGAATTGCAGCTATTAACTCCCGTGGGAGATAACTTTGGTGAGCCAGTAATTATTTCAGTTCAATCGGCGGCATACAGTCAAGTGGCAACCTGGATTGCTGGCGTCGCGTTTATTGCTTTAATTTTGTTATCAATTAATTCATTTAGAAAACGACGTAAAGAAAATGTCTGAATCTAAAATAATTAAAAATAGTGCCTACATGGCGTTTGGCACAATAATTTCGCGCGTCACAGGGGTGGTTCGATCGGCAGCGATAATTGCTGCCATTGGATTTGGTCCTTTTGCTGATGCTTACTCGATTGCTAATTCCCTACCTACAATTATTTATATTGTAATTATTGGTGGGGCAATAAATAGTATTTTTGTTCCACAGTTAGTTAAGCATCAAAAAAGCGATCTAGACGAAGGTAAATCTTTTTCAGATAAACTTCTGACTTTTGTCATTATTATTTTGTTGTCATTGAGCGCTATTGCGGTTTTGTTGGCGCCTTTAATTATTAAAGTCTATTCACCTGAAAACTGGACTCAAGAAAATTTTGAAGTCTCGGTTTTATTCGCTAGATTTCTTTTACCTCAAATATTTTTTTATGGCTTATTTGCAGTTCTTCAACAAGTGCTCAATTCTCGAGGTCACTTTGCAATACCCATGTATGCACCTATCGCAAACAACTTAGTCGTGACAGTCACAGCTTTATTATTTCTAAATGTTGTAGTTAATCCGCCTGTCGCAGGTTTTGTTTCAACCTCAGCTATTTATCTTTTAGCTGTGGGAACCACTCTTGGGATCGCTGTGCAAGCTTTGGTTTTAATCCCAGTGCTAAAAAAGGTTAATTATCAATTTAAATTCAATTTTGCGTTTAAAAACTCTGGCCTAGGTTTAGCTAGTAAGTTAGCAATTTGGACTTTTGGTTATGTAATTGTTAATCAATTAACTTATGTTTTGATTACTAGATTGGCTGCGGGGGCAAATGTTAGCCAGTCAGACATTGGGTTTACTGCTTATCAAAATGCCTACTTAATATTTATGTTGCCACATTCAATCATTGCAGTTTCTTTAGTCACGGCACTGCTTCCTAGATTTAGTAATCTAGCAACCGAACAAAGCAAAAATGAATTAGTTCTTGAAATAAAGCGCTCAATAAATACGCTACTCTTTCTGCTCTTACCAATTGCTGCACTTTTAGCAAGTTTGGCGCCAAGTGCTACTGCAATTTTATTTGCCAGGGGTAGCGCTAGTTTAGAAAATTCAATCAGCACCGGGTTTGTTTTAAGTGCATTTTTAATTGGCTTGGTTCCATTTTCGATTTTTTATTTGTTGCTAAGAGGTTTTTATGCGCTTGATGATACAAAAACTCCATTTATTTTCAATATTTTTTTGAATTTAATTCACATAACTACGGCAGTATTGCTCTACAACAGTTTAACTGGCAATAACCGAATTGTAGGCCTTGCTATAAGCCTAGTTATTTCATATTTGCTAATTACGCCTGTCATGTACTTCTGGCTAATGAAAAAAATAGCAGTAAAAAATAAATCTAATTTAGGAATTATTAAAATTATTCTTAGCGCCTTAATTTTAGTCTTAAGTTTGTCTGTTTTTAATTACTTTTATGCTTTTTATTTACCTGATACAAGCTTTGTGAATAACATATTTAATATACTATTGGTGGGCATTTTTGGTACATTTGTTTATTTATTCTTTAGTTTTATTTTGAGAGTAAATGAATTAAGATATTTATCTAGACTTTTTAAGTAATACCTACTTAGCATTTAAATATGCTAAAAGAGATTGGTTTAGAAAAACTTTCAGATGAGAAATTAATGGAAGTTTTTCAACATGGCGACACAGAAGCCTTTGGTTTTTTATTCCTAAGACATAAGCCTAAATTAATTTCTATTGCGCTTACCTACATGAGAAACCTGCCTGATGCTGAAGATGTGGTGCAAGCGGCATTTTTATCTGCAATGCGAGGTGCTGGTAATTTTGAATATAAATCTCAAGTTTCAACTTGGTTGGTAAGAATAGTAATTAATAATTGTTTAACTACCTTAAATAAACTTAAGAAACGGCCTTTAGCCATTAGTTATGAATCAGCACTTTCTGAGCTTGAAGAACTTTTTGAAGCTAATGATCCATTTTTAGAAGTCGAGTTATCGCAAGCGTTAAAAAACTTACCTATTGCCGAAAAAAGAGCACTGTTATTAATGCAGTTTTTTGGATTCTCGGCGAAAGAGTTGGCAGTTATAGAAAAGTGCAATGTGAGCACTATCAAATCACGGTGCTTTAGAGCAAAAAGCAAAATAAGAAATGATCAAGTATTTAAAGACAAGTTGTTTACGTCACATTAGCGTGGACTCTTAGCCTCTTGGGTAGAGAGCGCCTAAACTTTAAGTTGAGTAATTTTTAGAAAGCGTGAATATTTTGTCGAAAGTTAATCCAGTAATTGTTATTGGTTCAGGCCCTGCAGGTTATACAGCTGCGCTTTACACTGCTCGTGCTCAGTTGGCGCCAATTTGTTTTGAAGGGTCAGTCACCGCTGGTGGTGCTTTGATGAATACAACTGAAGTTGAAAATTATCCGGGATTTAAAGACGGAATTATGGGTCCAAATTTAATGGAAGAAATGAGAGCGCAAGCTGAAAGATTTGGAACCAAATTTATAACTGACGATATAGTCAAAATGGACTTAACTTCAGAAATCAAAACTGTTGTAGATGGTGCTGGCAATGAATACCGGGCTAAAGCTGTAATTTTGGCAACTGGTTCTGGTTATAAAAAATTGAATGTAGAAAAAGAAGATCTGCTCTCAGGTCGAGGGGTTTCATATTGCGCGACTTGTGATGGTTTCTTCTTTAAAGAGCAAGTCATTGCCGTAGTTGGTGGCGGGGATTCTGCTATGGAAGAAGCTACCTTTCTAACAAGATTTGCCTCAAAGGTTTATGTAATTCATCGTCGTGATCAACTTCGCGCAAGCAAAATCATGCAGCAAAGAGCTTTTGATGATCCAAAAATTGAATTTATTTTTAACTCTGAAGTAGTTAGCATCTTGGGTGATGAGAAGGTATCTGGCGCGAGAATCAGAAACACTCAAACTAATGAAGAGCGCGATTTAGCTCTTACTGGTTTGTTTGTTGCTATCGGACACGACCCCAGAAGTGAGTTAGTTAAAGGTCAAGTCGATTTAGATGAAAATGGTTATATAGTTACTAAGCCAGATACTAGTTTGACCAACTTGACAGGAGTTTTTGCTTGTGGCGATGTGGTCGACCATGTTTATCGACAAGCAATTACCGCAGCTGGCTCGGGTTGTAAAGCTGCGTTAGATGCAGAAAGATGGCTTGCTAGCCAAGGAATTTTTTCAGCGGAAGGGAATTAATAATGGCCACAGTTACTTTGACTGATGCAAATTTTGACAGCGAGATTAAGGGTTCGAACCTACCGATCTTGGTAGATTTCTGGGCTGAATGGTGTGGGCCATGCAAAATGGTTTCACCAATCTTGGAACAAATTGCTGAAGAAAATTCGGGAAAGATAGTAATTGCCAAGTTGAATGTAGATGAAAATCCTCGCACCGCTCAAGCACTCGGTATCACTTCGATCCCTACGATGAATGTTTATCAAGGTGGGCAGCTGGCCAAGACCATTGTTGGCGCTAAGCCAAAAGCAGCACTCTTAGCGGACCTGGCTAACTTTCTCTAAAGCCTGAAGGCTAATTTGCCTTAAGTGAACTCAACTTTTACCTTAATTCGCCTTGGCTCTAAGGGCTCAGAGGTTGCTGAAGTTTGTGATTGGTTAGTTCGAATTGGTTTATTAAACAAAAGTCAAAATCATTTTGATGAGGTTGTTGAATTTGCAATTAGAAAATTCCAACAAGACAAAGGCTTATCTGTTGATGGGATTGTTGGGCCTGAAACTTTTAGGCGCTTAGAAGAAGCTCGATGGCACTTAGGTGATCGGGTTTTAATCTATACACCAGGGCATTTGATTCATGGTGATGATGTTGCTTCGCTTCAAAGAAAATTAAATGATTTAGGTTTTGACTCTGGAAGAGTTGATGGAATTTTTGGTATTAATACCTTTAAAGCTCTCAAAGAACTTCAAAAAGGTTTGGGGTTAAATCCAGATGGAGTTTGTGGCCTAGAAGTTTTTAAATCTTTTGAGAGATTAGCTAGAGCGGTTACTGGTGGTGGGCCAGAGATGATGCGAGATTCACTGAAACACGAATTCAAAAAAACTGGAATTGCAAACAAGGTAATTCTGATTGATCCCGGTCATGGTGGGTCAGACTTAGGTGTTATTGATTTTGAAGTTAACGAAGCAGAGATTGTTCTAGATATTGCTGAAAGACTAGAGGGAATGCTAGGTGCGCTAGGAACCACAACTTTGCTTAGTCGAACTGAAGAATATTCGGATGAAATTGAGCGAGCCCGCTATGCAAATGAGGCCGATGTAGATTTGGTTGTGAGTTTGCATTTAGATGCACTTGAAAATAAATTGGCTAGAGGTTGTGCCGTTTTTTATTATGGTAACGAAAATTTAGCAACTTCATCTCGAATAGGTGAAGAGCTAGCAAATTTAATGCAAAATAAATTAACAACAATCAAAGAGCTAGTTGATTTAGGTGTTCACCCAAAAACTTGGGATTTATTGCGTTTAACAAGAATGCCGGCCGTCCGTATTGAGTTGGGGTATTTAAGTAACGAAGTTGATGCGCAGAACCTTAAGTCAAATACA
This sequence comes from Candidatus Nanopelagicales bacterium, assembly GCA_038124905.1. GTDB lineage: Bacteria > Actinomycetota > Actinomycetes > S36-B12 > UBA5976 > ATZT02. Next base: position 5,299 of record JAYPCW010000057.1, read on the forward strand.
TTTCGAGACCAAGTGGCTTTAAAAATTAGTGAAGCGATCAAAGAGTTCTTTCAGCCCTCGGGTGACTGAATTCTCTAAAAGGTAGAATGGAACACCTTAATTAGAAAGTTGATAACAGGTGGCTACAGAAGGTAATCGACTTGACCCTTGGGTAGACACTTATGCCTCTAGGGCAAAAGTCATGACTGCTTCTGAAATCAGATCACTTTTTGCCGTGGCTTCTCGCCCAGAAGTTGTTTCGCTAGCCGGTGGTATGCCGTTTGTCTCGGCACTTAGCCACGAAATTATGGGTGATACTTTTTCGCGGATAATTAAAGAAAAGGGCAATATTGCTTTGCAGTATGGCTCAGGCCAAGGTGAGGCTGGTTTACGCGAACAAATTACTGAAGTTGTTGCTTTAACAAAGGTTCAAACTCACCCAGACGATGTAGTGATAACTGCTGGATCACAAATGGCAATTGATTTAATAGTTAGAGTTTTTTGCAATCCGAATGATGTAGTTTTCGTTGAATCACCCTCTTATGTTGGGGCCTTAGGTGTTTTTAGAGCATATGAATGCGATGTGGTTCATGTTGCAAGCGACGAACTTGGTTTAAACCCCACCGCACTAGAAGAAGCAATTAAGACAGCGGTGAAGCTAGGTAAAACTCCTAAATTGATCTATACGATTCCGACTTTTCAGAATCCTTCAGGATTAACGCAAGATGAAAAAAGAAGAAAAGAAATATTAGAGGTTGGAAAAAGAAATAATTTATTAATCGTTGAGGACGATCCTTATAATTTATTAGCTTTTGATGGAACGGTTCCGCGCGCTATAAGAGCTGATGATGCAGATGGCGTGGTTTATCTTGGATCTTTTTCGAAAACCATCGCACCAGGCATGCGAGTTGGCTGGGCTGTAGCCCCACATGGCATTAGAGAAAAATTGGTTCTGGCTAGTGAGTCGGCCATGCTATGCCCAAGTAATTTAGTGCAACTAGCAATTAGTGATTATTTAAAAAATCAACCTTGGCTTGAGCAGGTAAAAGTTTTTAGAGAACTTTACTTAGAGCGAAGAGATGCGTTACTTGATTCGATGAGGCTTCATTTTCCGGCTGGCACTACCTGGACAGAGCCACAAGGTGGTTTTTATTCTTGGGTAACTTTGCCAGAAGGTTTTGATGCAACTGCAATGCTTCCGCGAGCGGTCAGTGCTTTGGTGGCTTATGTTCCTGGTACCGGTTTTTATGCTGATCAACAAGGTTCGAGAAATTTAAGACTTTCATTTTGTTATCCCACTCCAGAAAGAATTAAAGAAGGGGTAAGAAGATTGGGTGAAGTTATTCGTCAAGAAATTGATTTAAGAAATACTTTTGGAGTAACCGGTAATTTATCTACCCAAAACAGTGATTTAACTGCTCCTGATGTGATTTAAATGAAAAATCTGCATGTTGTCGTGCTGGCTGGTGGCTTGTCTGCTGAGCGGGATGTTTCTTTGCGCTCCGGTAGAAGAATCGCAGAAGTTGTTAAAGAACAAGGTCATGATGTCGAAATTGTAGATGTCGACGTTAATTTACTTAGTTGGTTGAAAAAAAATAAACCAGATTGCGTGGTGCCGGTAGTCCATGGCGCTGTTGGTGAAGATGGTGCTTTAAGAGACGTTTTAGATAATTTAAAGATTCCTTATGTGGGCTCAACTGGACCAGCTAGCCGAATTACTTTTGACAAAGCGATTGCAAAAACAATTGTTGCAAAAAGCGATATTGCTACCGCTGACTCAATTGCTTTACCGCATACTGCCTTTAGAGAACTGGGCGCAGATGTAGTGCTTGATGCACTTGTTGAAGATTTAAAAACGCCTTTGGTGG
>JAYPCW010000058.1:0-6966 GCA_038124905.1 Candidatus Nanopelagicales bacterium
GGATGATTTAACTCAAAGCTTAATAGAAAGTGAAAAATACACCGCTGCTGAAAAGGCGTTCGAAGCACTCTTAAGTTTCCAACCTAACCCTCCTCGCCCTGAAGCTTGGCGGGGTACTTCAGGAATTCATAAACTCTCTTCAAGAAAACAAGCGGCAATAGTGCGCGAACTTTGGCTAACTCGAGATGAAATTGCTAAAAGGGAAAATTTGGCGCCTCATCGAGTGTGCCGGGATGACAAAATAATTCAAGTGGCGCTAAGTCTGATGAGTAGCCGAGAGGACTTCAACAAAATCTTTAAAGATAAAAAAACTTCACCAGGTCACTTAGATGAACTTTTTTCTAGCTTTCAAGCCGCGCAAAAAATTTCAGCTGCCAATTGGCCCCCCTTGCGCTCAAGACGCGCCCCAGAGTAAAGTAGTGAATTACATAACTAAAATGTTATGTAATTCATTTGAGGGCTAATCCCCTCAGAAGGGCAAAAATTGCATAAAAAGATCTTGTTTGTGACCACCTTGATTTCTGCACTAACCATTGCGGCATGTAGCACCGGCACAAGTACTACCCCGGCTTCTGAAGAATCCAATACTCCTTCGGCAAGTGCTCAAAGCATCGTGGTCTACTCAGGCAGAAATGAGAATTTCATTAAGCCTTATTTTGATGAATTCGAAGCTCAAACCGGAATCAAAGTTGAAGCCCGTTATGGAGATTCTGCAGAATTAGCCGCCCAGATTTTAGAAGAAGGTAACAACTCACCTGCTGATGTTTTTCTTTCGCAAGATGCCGGAGCCATTGGTGCGGTAGCTGCAGCTGAGTTATTGCAAAAATTGAAGCCAGAAAGTTATGCAGAAGTCCCAACTCAATTCACTGATCCGAATGGGTTTTGGACTGGAATAACCGGACGCGCGCGAGTCGTAGCATATGACCCCGAATTAATTGAAGCAGATGATGTTCCTTCAACTATTGACAATGTCTTACAACCACAATGGCGAGGCTTGATTGGAATAGCTCCGGCAAATGCGTCTTTTCAGAGTTTTGTGACAGCAATGCGCCAAGTTCGTGGGGATGAATCAACTCTCGAGTGGCTAAAGGCTCTAGCGGCGAACGATCCAGTAATTTATGAAAAAAATAGCCAAATGATTGAAGCAATTGACGCAAAAGTTATTGGCTTAAGTTTGACCAATCACTACTACGTATACGAAGTTGCAGAATCTCTTGGCAAAACTTTAACTGTAAAAAATGGATTCTTTGAAGCTGGAGATATTGGTAACTTATTAAATGTTAGCGCTTTGGGAATCTTGAGTACCAGCAAAAAAACTGATGCAGCCTATGCGCTTCTTGCGTACTTTCTTTCTGCAGAAACTCAGCAAAAGTTTGTTAGCGGAACTTCTGAATATGCTGTTCTTCCAGGGGTCAATCCACCTGGAGACATGCCTAAGCTCGAAGATTTAGGTATTCCAGATGTTAAGTTAGGAGATCTTTCTGACGTCAAAAGAACTCAAGAGCTATTGACGGAAGCAGGGCTACTCTGAGTTTAAAAACTGCTCAAAAAGACTCTAGGTTTTATCGCCTAGGGTCTTTTTCGGCAACACCGAGATATCTACTCATATTTGGTGCGATCACTCTCTTCTTAGTATTAATTCCCCTTACCTATTTATTAGTGCGTGCTAGCGAAAACGGTTGGGAGGCCTTTTTTAATATCTTGTCTCGGCCTCGAACTATTAATACCTTGATAACTAGCCTTGCTCTATCGCTTGTGGTTGCCGCAGGATCGCTTTTTTTGGGCGTAAGTATCGCGCTAATTTTGGGTAAAACCAATACACCTCTAAGAAGATTGCTACTGATATTGATGCCGCTTCCTTTGGCGATACCTTCTTACGTAATCGCTTATAGTTACCTCGCAATAAATCCCTTTTTGAATGGTTTTTGGATTTCAGCACTAATTTTGAGCTTGGCGACTTTTCCTTTTGTGGCCATACCCACCTATGCACTAATTAGAAGAATTAACCTAAATCAAGAAGAGGTTGCAAGGACTCTTGGACTTAGCCCTCTTTCAGTGCTGACAAAAATTATCTGGCCACAAGTAAGAGTGGCAAGCTTTGCTGGCGCCCTACTCAGCGCGCTTTATGCCTTAAGCGAATTTGGCACCGTTGCCTTTATGCGGCTAGACACCTTTACACGAGTTATCTACACCATGTATCGAGCAACTTTTGATCGAAGTGGGGCGGCAAGTCTTGGGTTGATGTTATTAATGGTGAGTTTATTTGTAGTTTTTCTAGAGAAACGTTTTCGAGGTACCGCAAATCCGAGCATCACTATTTCAAGGTCTGGAGGTATTTTCAAGATTGGCTTGTGGAAGTATCTCACTCTTTCATTCGTTTTGACAATCTATTTTTTGACTTTAGTTTTGCCAGCTTACGTATTAATTACTCGAACACTTCAAGTCGGTACCAACATTAATTTTAGTAATATTTTTTCACTTACATTGAATACTGCACTTGTAGCATTTCTCGGTGCAACTATTGCCTTATTGCTTGCCATCCCAGTAGGTGTTTTAGGAGCAAGATTTAATTCCAAATTTGCTAGTCTCTTAGAAAAAAGTCTGCTTATTACCCACGCACTTCCAGGCGTTGTTGTGGGATTAGCGCTGGTGGCGTTAGGGGCCAGATACCTACCGAGCCTTTACCAAACTATCTATCTCTTAGCTTTTGCTTATGCGCTTTTATTTATTGCAAACTCCTTAGGAACGGTAAGAAGCAGCTTAGAAAAAATTCCACTAAAATTAGATGAGGTTTCAAGAAGTTTAGGTCAAACATTTGGTCAAACTTTTAAAAGAGTGATTCTGCCCATTGCCTCTCCTGGAATTCTCTCTGGCTGGCTTTTGGTTTTTGTCACTGCGATGAAAGAATTGCCCGCAACTTTGATGTTAAAACCAACGGGTTTTGAAACACTATCCACTTCACTGTGGACGGCCACCTCGATATCGCAGTTTGCCGAGGCCGCACCATTTGCCCTAGCTCTGGTTTTGATCGCCTCAGTGCCCTCTTACTTTCTAAACCGGCCAAATTTGGCAGAAAAAGATGCAATGCGAGAGAATACTCTTATATGACAGACATCAAAATCGACGGACTTTCAGTAAGTTTTGGAGAAGCCAAAGTTTTAGATGAGCTTTCATTATTTGTCCCTTCACAAAGTTTAGTTGCGGTGCTTGGCCCCTCAGGTTGCGGAAAATCCACCTTGCTTCGCGCGATAGCTGGTTTTGTTGCACCGAAATCTGGCACGATTCGCTTTGGCACTACTTTGATGAGTGTTTCTAGTGTGCAAGTGCCACCTGAAAGAAGAAATGTTGGGTACGTTCCTCAAGAGGGAGCACTTTTCCCTCACTTAACTGTCAGAAAAAATGTTGGGTTTGGTTTAGCACGCAGTAAGACATCTGAAAAAAGAATTGATGAAATGCTTAAACTTGTCGGCCTTAGTGAGCTTGGCGATCGCTTCCCTCATCAATTGAGTGGTGGTCAACAATTTCGAGTTGCAATAGCTCGCGCTTTAGCGCCGGCACCAAATGTAATGTTGCTAGATGAGCCGTTTTCGGCTTTGGACGCACAGCTCCGTGAAGAATTAAGGCAAGAGATTAAAAGAATCTTAAAAGAAACAAAAACCACCACTTTGCTTGTAACTCACGATAGAGAAGAAGCCCTAGTTATGGCCGATTTAGTTGCACCTATGAAAAACGGCAAGATCGTGCAATTAGGAACTCCCGAAGAGGTTTACAACAACCCAGTTGGCATAGAAACTGCAGTTAGTACTGGCGATGCCTTAATGGTGCCGGCAATAAAAACAAAATCTGGAAGGGTGTACACGCCACTTTCTAGCACTCAGCCGGCTAGTGGGCAATTAGGAACCGTGATTATTCGACCAGAAGAAATTGAAATTACTTTAAGCAAGACCAAAGCGAATGCAAAAGTTTCTGAAATTGAATATTTCGGACATGATGCTTTAATTCATTTAGAGTTACCGGACAGCACAAAAGTTTCAGCGCGAGTAACTGCACCAGTTGCGGTAAAAATTGGTGACCGGGTAACCGCTAAACAAACAGGGCCCGTCCGCTTCTTTAATAAAGACTAGATTCCCGCCAACTGCCGCAAAACGTAGGGCAAAATTCCTCCATGTCGAAAGTACTCTGCTTCTCCAGGGGTATCTATTCGAACTCTTGCTTCAAATTTTGTTTCATCCCCATTCGAATTTTTGGCTACAACTTTTACCGTTGAGGGAATTACTCCGTCATTTAAATTGGTAATGCCTTCGATTGAAATCTCTTCTTCGCCATTTAGCCCTAAGGAATCTGGGTTTTCTCCATCCTTAAATTGCAAAGGAAGCACTCCCATTCCCACTAAATTACTGCGATGAATCCTTTCGTAAGACTCAGCAATGACTGCCCTAACTCCAAGTAGCGCTGTTCCTTTTGCTGCCCAATCTCGCGACGAGCCCGAACCATATTCTTGGCCGGCAAAAATGACTAGCGGAATATTTTTCTCTTGATAAGCGCTCGAAGCATCAAAAATTGAGGTTGTCTCATCGTTAATAAAGTTCTTAGTAAAACCACCCTCAACTCCTGGTACCAACTTATTTCTTAGACGAATATTTGCAAAAGTTCCGCGAATCATAACTTCATGATTTCCCCGTCGAGAGCCGTAAGAATTGAAGTCTTTCTTGTCGATTCCGTTTTCAATCAAATATTTACCAGCTGGACTATCGACTTTAATGTTTCCTGCTGGTGAGATGTGGTCGGTAGTTACTGAATCTCCTAACCAAGCTAAGACGCGAGCCGCTTTAATGTCAGTTACTGGCTTAGGAGTTGTTGGCATGTTGTCAAAGTAGGGTGCCTTTCGAACATAGGTGCTTTTTTCTTCCCAATCAAAGACTGCCCCTTGAGGTGTTGGCAAATTCTGCCAACGCTCATCCCCTTTGAAAACATCTTCATAACGGCGCGCAAACATCTCTTGATCAATACTTGCGCGAATAGTTTGAGTTATTTCTTCGCTAGTGGGCCAAATGTCTTTTAGATATACCGGATTTGAATCAAGATCAAAACCCAATGGATCTTTAGTTAGATCTAAATTCATAGTGCCAGCAATTGCATAAGCTACAACTAAGGGTGGCGATGCCAAGTAATTCATTTTTACATCTGGATTTATTCGGCCCTCGAAATTTCTATTTCCACTTAGCACCGCGGCAACTGAAAGGTCTTGTTGGTTTATCGCTTCAGAGATTTCTACCGGCAGTGGCCCACTGTTACCGATACAGGTAGTGCATCCGTAGCCAACTAGGTCAAAGCCTAATTTCTCTAAATAGGGAGTTAATCCCGCTTTGTGGTAATAATCTGTAACCACCTGAGAGCCGGGCGCCAAAGTAGTTTTAACCCAAGGCTTTCTAGTTAAACCTTTCTCAACTGCTTTTTTAGCCAAGATTCCCGCGCCGATCATGACTTCTGGATTAGAAGTATTGGTGCATGAAGTAATTGCGGCAATTACTACGGCTCCATGGTTAAGATTGAATTTTTCGCCCGTTAAATTTACCTCTGCTGATTTATTAACATCATTAGTAAATTCAGGTAGTACCTGTTGGTAGTTTGCTTTTGCTTCACTTAAATTTATGCGATCTTGTGGCCTACGTGGGCCAGCGATACTTGGCTCTACTGTGGTTAGATCTAGTTCAAGTTTCTCGCTAAAGAGCGGAGTGTGAATGGGATCTAACCAAAGACCTTGCGCCTTAGCATAATTTTCAATTAAAGCTAATTGCTCTTCACTTCGACCAGTAAATTTTAGGTAATCAATCGTTTGATCGTCAATTGGGAATATTGCAACTGTGGACCCATACTCCGGACTCATGTTGCCAATAGTCGCACGATTTGCCAATGGGATCGCTTGACAACCCTCACCATAAAATTCTACAAATTTACCGACAACTTTATGTTTACGTAAAATTTCAGTAATTGTTAAAACTAAGTCAGTCGCGGTAACGCCTTCTTTAAGTGATCCGGTTAATTTAAAACCCACCACCTTAGGTATCAACATGCTTACTGGTTGACCTAACATGGCAGCTTCTGCTTCGATACCGCCAACTCCCCAGCCCAAAACTCCTAGACCATTAACCATCGTGGTGTGCGAATCAGTTCCTACCACCGTATCTGGAAAAGCAATTCCATCTTTTTCAAAGACAACTCTTGCTAGATTTTCTATATTTACTTGATGCACTATTCCAGTGCCAGGTGGCACAACTTTAAATTCTGAGAAAGAACTTTGACCCCAACGTAAGAATTGATAGCGTTCGCGATTTCTCTGATATTCCAAATCCACATTTATGCCAAATGCTGCAGCCGATCCAAATGCATCTGCAATTACTGAGTGATCAATTACGAGTTCTGCAGGCGCTAGAGGATTTACTAGTTGTGGATCTTTACCTAAATTCTGCATAGCTTCACGCATGGTCGCAAGATCAACGATCGCAGGAACGCCGGTAAAATCTTGCATGATGACTCTGGCAGGCGTGTAAGGAATCTCTGTATCAGGTTCGCTTGCTGGATTCCAATTAACTAGCGCTTCTATGTGATCTTTAGTGACGTTAAATCCGTCTTCCTTTCGAAGCAGATTTTCTAGCAGAATTTTTAAACTAAAAGGCAGTTGATTTGCCCGCTCGATTTGAGTTATGTCAAAAATGCTCACCTTGCGCCCAGCAAAAGCTAGGTCGCGCTTAGTTTTAAAAGAATCCTTACTCAAATGAACTCCATAGGATTGGCTAATTATTGCCAAAGCCTAGCAGGCAACATTTTTCAGTTGTTTCTTGAAAAAACTGCCAAAGTCTCAAGGTGGTGCGTTTGTGGAAAAGCATCAATTAAATCTAGTTGTGACAAATGCCACCCATTTTTTGTTAACTCTTTAGTATCTCTTGCCAACGAGGCGGGGTCACA
>JAYPCW010000059.1:0-6954 GCA_038124905.1 Candidatus Nanopelagicales bacterium
AGCCCACACTGCCTCGTTTATCAAGCCTGGAATCACCACTGACGAATTAGACAAAATTGCTCACGAGTTCATCTGTGATCACGGTGCCTACCCTTCGGCTTTGGACTATCGCGGGTTTCCCAAATCAATTTGCACATCTTTAAACGAAGTTATCTGTCATGGCATTCCAGACTCAACGATCTGCCAAGAGGGCGACATCATCAACTTGGACATCACAGTGTTCTTAAACGGGGTCCATGGAGATACCAACGCAACCTTCCCAGTGGGAGAAATTGACCAAGCATCTCAGGACTTGATCGACCGGACCGGAGAGTCGCTAAATAGAGCTATAAGCGCCGTTGCCCCTGGTAGGCCAATTAACGTCATAGGTCGAGTAATAGAGAGTTATGCAAAACGATTTAATTTAGGAGTAGTAAGAGACTTCACAGGTCACGGAATTCATACTGCGTTTCATTCAGGCCTAGTTATCCCCCACTATGACGACCCCAATGCCGACCTATTGATGCAAGAAGGCATGACCTTCACCATTGAACCAATGCTCACGCTGGGAAGCATTGATTACGACATGTGGTCAGATGGCTGGACAGCAGTAACCAAAGATAAAAAACGCACCGCGCAATTTGAGCACACCCTGGTGGTAACTGCTACCGGCGCTGAAATATTGACCCCCAGGCCAAACTAGTCATAAGGCAAGATAAGCATCATGCATCAATGGCCCGCGAACGTTAAAACTCTTTCCATCGACGTTGGTGGTTCGGGAGTAAAAGCAACAGTGCTTGATTCTCAAGGGGAAATGGTTGCCGACCGGGTTCGCATTCCCACCCCCTACCCCTGCCCTCCTGAAAAATTAATTGAGATTGTTTTAGAACTTGCCAATCAACTTCCAAAAGCTGATCGCGCTTCGCTCGGGTTTCCCGGTTTAGTTAGAAATGGAATAGTGCTCCATGTCCCCTCGCTTTCTCGGAGCATTAAAGATGGGCCGATGGATCCCGTTTACAAAGAAATGTGGTTCAAATTTGATTTACAAACCGAACTCGCCAAGGTACTAAATATTCCAACAAAAGTAGCCAACGACGCTGACGTGCAAGGTTCAGCCGTGATTAAAGGTGAAGGGCTCGAATTTGTCATGACCTTAGGAACCGGTGTTGGTTCTGCTTTGTTTCAAGATGGAGTCCTGATACCTCACCTTGAGCTAGGCCATGCACCTTTTCGAAACAATGAGGAATTCGAAGAGCAACTAAATAATGCTTCGCGTGAGCGCATTGGGGTAGAGCGTTGGACGAAGCGAGTAAAGAAGGCTGTAAAAGCTTATGATCAGTTTTTATTTTTCGATCATTGTTATGTTGGTGGAGGTAACTCTAAACACCTGAAAGACTTAGATTTAGGACCTAAAGTGACAAAGGTCAGCAACAAAGCAGGGCTGCTAGGTGGGATCAGGCTATGGGAGCTAGACAAATAAAGCCAAGCCAATTACTAGCAAGAACAATTCCCGCAATAATCATCGCGAACCTGGCTTTAATTTCGGCACTAATTTTTTTAACAACTCAAGTTCGCTCAGAATTTTTACCGCAAGCTGGAATTCTTGTCACTTATTCAATCGGAATTGGAAAATTCTCAAGTTATTTACTTGGACTAATTACCCTCGCACTCATTTTGAGAAATGGAATTTTGCAGGGGTTTGAACCTAAAAACTCAAAATACCTACCCTCACTAGCTGCCGCCTGGAGTTTTAGCGCCTTTGTAACTTCGTTTTTCTTGATTGCCAATGCCCTATCTATTGATTTCTCTCATGCGGCAAATATCCAAATTCTCGTCACCTATGGTTGGGATATTGCCACCTCTCGTGCCTATCTTTTTATGGCGCTGATTTCACTTTTTATAGCTGTTTCTTGGCTTTCCCCCAAGCGTTCAACCCCAATAGCTACCAGCTTTTTTTCGCTAATTGCGCTGACGCTTCCTGCAGCAAATTCTCATGCTGGTGGTGTCGAAAGCCATCAATGGGCAGTGTTGAGCGGGAGTATTCACGGATTTTCGGTAAGTCTTTGGATAGCCAGTTTGATCGCGCTAGCGCTCACTCAAGACAAACTATTTGCCTTCCCTAATTTTCAAAAATTAGTAAATTTTGCCTTTTGGGCACTGCTTTTTTCGGGGTTGATATCTAGCAGTATTCGGCTCAATGACTTTTCTGAACTTTTAACTACGCTCTACGGTCAATTATTAAATTTAAAACTTATTTTATTTTTATTTGCGCTTTCTCTAACGAAATTTGCTAGAAAGAATATTTCAAATGCCACTTATTTGCTCTGGATTGAAATCGCTTTGCTGACTTTTATCTTTTCTATTGCTTCAGTTTTGAGCAGTACCGATTACCCGAAAGTTTCACCTCCTGCATTCAGTTTGATTGAGTCCGTAACTGGTTACCCAGAACCACCGGCTTATGAGCTAATTTTTGCTCTCACCACTTTTGAAATTGAGCCTACAATTTTACTTGTTGGAATTTTTGCCATCGCGCTTTATCTAAGAGGGGTAAGAACTCTTACCTTGCGTGGTGATAGTTGGCCAATTAATCGCACCATACTTTGGATTAGCGGTGTGGTCTTAGCGGTGTATGTAACAAATTCTTATCTTGGGCGCTACGCGCTGGTGTTATTTAGTGTGCACATGGTGGTTCACATGATTTTGGCTATGACAGTCCCAATTCTTTTGCCACTAGCAGCACCAATCACACTTGCCTTGCGTGCGCTACCTGCTACCGCTAAAAGCACAATAACCCTACGAGAAGCAATCGGATTATTTTTAGCATCCCGCTTTTCCAAAATTGTTACTCACCCAGTTATTGCTTTCTTACTTTTTGCCACAAGCACCTGGATGCTTTACTTCTCACCGCTTTTAACCAGTCTTATGGCGAGCCACCTCGGGCACTTATTTATGGACCTTCATTTCATCTTGGTTGGATACGTTTTCTTCTGGACCATCATTGGTAAAGATCCAAATCATTACAAAGTCTCGGATCCCATTCGCCTGGGATTAGTATTCTTGGCCGCAGTGTTTCATGGCTTCTTTGGCTTTATCGTCTCTTCAGCAGAAAACCCTTTAGGAGGCGGCTGGTTTTTCCAAGTGGCACCAGCTTGGTTGGCTGACCCAGTTGTCGATCAACAATTAGGTGGCGCAATTGCCTGGGGATTTGGAGAGATTCCGACAGTTATCGTTTTGATAATTTTGCTTTACCAATGGGCAAAGCGAGATGAAAAGGTTGCAAAAAGATTTACCCAAGCTGACACTGATGCCTATAACGAATACTTAGCAAAGCTAAATAAACAAAATTAAAATAACTCATCTAGCGCTTTATTTAAAAGTGCATCAGCTCTGAAGTTCTCTTCTCGCGGCACCCAGACATATTTAACTTGCTCTGGTGGAAAGGCAGCTTTTGCCTCCAAAACTAAAGGCTTAATATTTTGATGTTTTACCTTCCAATTGCCGCTCATTTGCTCAACAACCAGCTTTGAATCCATGCGCACTTCTATTTCGGCGTTTAAATCCAATTCACTTGCGGCTTTTAACCCAGCAATCAAACCGCGATATTCCGCAACGTTATTTGTGGCAATTCCAATACTCATACCCACTTCAAAAAAAGTTTCTTGGGTTTCTGCATGGTAAACCACAGCGCCAAATGCGGCTGGCCCTGGATTACCCCTAGACCCACCATCAGCTTCGATAATAAAACGATTCAAATTAAACCCTTACTAAAATGCAACCGCAATTTTCACAAGTCATGATTAATTCTGGATCATTACTTTTTATTTCTTTAACCTCAATGGGTGAAAAACTAATGTTGCAACCAGTACAGGCCCCATCAATTAATCTTGCTGCAGCTAGACCAACATGTTCACTCATTATTTTTTGATACTTTTCGATTAACTCACTCGAAATCTTTGCAACTAACTCTTGTCTATTTTTGTTAACATCATCTGCTTTATTTTTTAATTCGGCTAATTCAGCCTTTAAATTATCAGTTTTCTTGTCTACTTCCTGCTTTAATTTTTCTTTATTTTCTTGCCAAGTTGCTTGCTCTTTATGCAAGGCTTCGATTTCTTCCAGCAGGATAATTTCTTGATCTTCTAATTCATTTTGCCTAGTTTTCAAAGATTCAACTTCGTGCTCCATAGCCGTTAGCTCTTTGGCATTGCTGGCATTATCGATTCGCGCTTGATCCTTTTGCGCGCGGCTTTTAACTTGTTCAATTTCAATCTCTAGCTTGCCGGCCTCTTTTTTAACATCACTTTCTCGAGCCACCAATTGCGCTATCTCAAAATGAATCTTTTCGATTTCCTCATTGGCATTTGATATTTCTTCACGCGCCGGATGGTTTTTAGCTCGCGTTGTTAGGGTAATTAATTCTTGGTCAAGTTTGGCTAGCTCAACCAAGTTAAGTTGTTGCTCAACATCAAACTTCATAGTGATGCATCCCAAGGATCAGTGTTGAGATTTGAAATCTTCATTTCAACCTCAAATCCTGCTTTGGCAAGTTCGCGATTTAACTCAGCTTGACAATCGTTTAGCCAAGGCCATTCGCTCGCCCAGTGCGACACTGAGATTAAAGCTGGGCCAGATAATTCCTTGTTGTCTTGCGCCGGGTGGTGTCGCAAATCTGCTGTCAAATAAACGTCAGGCGCGAGTTCTCTAATCTCACTTAGCAGGCTATCTCCAGCGCCCCCGCAAACTGCCACAGTGCTTATTTCTTTTTCTAAATCACCAGAAACCAAAATACTATTATTTGTCTTTGGCAATTTCATTTTTACAAGTTCGGCAAAATCTTTTAGTTGCATCGGATTGGATAATTTGCCAAATCTCCCGATTCCGGTTTCGTTAATCGGTTTAAGATCTGAAAGATTTAATAAATTAGCTAAAGCATCATTAACACCATGCGCTGCGGCATCAGCATTGGTATGGGCATTAAACAGTGCGATGTCATTTTTTATCAGCTTCGAAACTATTTCGCCTTTTTGGCTTTCTTCTGGCAGTAGCGAAACCGGGTGCAAAATTAAAGGGTGATGACTAATAATTAAGTCCACATTCTCATTTATAGCTTCTTCGACTACCGCTTTTGTTACATCTACCGTTAAAAGAATTTTTGACACCGGCTTATTGGTTGATCCAAGGTTAAGGCCATTTACATCCCACTCTTGTGCCAAATCTGGTGGATAAAGTCCATCAAGAATTTTGGCTATGTCTGAGACTCTTGGCTTACCCATAGTAGAAGTTTATTGCTTTCAAAAAATCTCTGATTGTGTATCTAAAAAGACAGCGTCAGCCACTTCATTTAGACTGGCTTAACTATGAAATTCCTAAAGCGCGTCTTATTCTCATCTTTAGCAGGTGTGTTATCACTGACCCTGCTCAGTTCTCCGGCGAATGCTGTTGTGGGTGGGCAAGATGCCACTGGTAGCCCAATTGTCGTGGCATTACTAATTGACACAGGCGAAAGCCGCCTTGGCGCTTGTAGCGGCGCACTATGGAAGCCTCGAATCGTCGTAACTGCCGCTCACTGCGTAGTGCGAGCAGGTAGCACTCAAGTTGTCTTGCCATCACAAGTTTTGGTTTATCGCCCTGGAGTGAACCGATCAAATACTCGGCCCAGTGCCGTCGGAACTTACATTGTTTCGCCTGCGGGGTATAGAAATTCTCAAGATGGTTTCGTTAACTCAGATGACATTGCATTTATTGTCTTAGACGTTGAATTAGCCACACCCGCGATCAGTCGCTTAGCCTCTGAGGCAGAAGTTTCGGCAATGATTGCTAGCGGTAACTCGCTTCCATTTTTCGGTTATGGACTAACAACCTTTCAAGGAGAAGTCTCACCAATACCTTTAACATTGAATCAAAATCCCCTCTCTTACCAAGGTTCCAATAAATATCTTTACGGTCGCACCGCTCGTGGCTCAGGTGCCTGCCAGGGAGACAGTGGTGGACCAGTTGTTGGAACTTTTCAAGATCAATTGCTCTTAATCGGGCCCATCGCGGGAGGCAGTGGCGAACCATGCTTTCCGTCCATCCCGGATCGCTTTGTTATTTCCTCTGTAGCAAGTGCTTACCAATCTCTGGCAAATGAAGCGCTAGCTCTTGCCGGCTACAGCGCAGATATTGCAATCTCAAAAGCACGTCCAAAACTAAAGCGAAACGCAACTTTTCAGGCGCGCAATTTAGTCACCAGACGATTGAACGCTTCGGTAAATTCCTCAAGTCAAGTGAGAATAATTCGATCGCGCAGCAACAAGTCTGGTGTTTGCTCAACCACCCAAACCTCACTTCGCACCGGAAGAAAAGGCACTTGCACAGTAACCTTCTCAGTAAAAGATAAGGGGAAGAAAGCTCGCACCTTCACCACTACTTTTAGGGTGCGCTAGACAAATAAAGTAGTTGAATCTTGTATTATTTGAGGTATGACTAAATGGCTAACTCAAGAAGAGCAGAAATCTTGGCGAGCTTGGATTAGCGCTTCTCGTTTACTAAATGAAAAACTCAGTGAAGTTCTTGAAGAAAAACATGGCCTTTCACTCAGTGATTATGAAATATTGGCTTGGCTTTCAGAAGCCCCTGATCAAAGTATTCGTATGACTGAACTTGCGAAATATTCTCTTGTCTCAAAAAGCCGGTTAACCCATCAAATTTCTCGTTTAGAAGAAGCCGGTTTTGTGACTCGTAAATCTTGCAAGGCTGACGGCAGAGGCTCCTACGCCGCCTTAACCAAACGGGGTTATAACAAATTAGTCAAAGCAGCCCCAGATCATGTTCAAAGTGTGCGTGAAAACCTTGTAGATGTTTTAGGGCCTAATGATTTTTCCGAGTTAGGCAAGTCCTGCCAAAGCGTGACAGAAAAACTAGAAGCATAAAAAAAATTAAAGTGGGCCCAGAGGGACTCGAACCCCCGACACCTGCCTTGTAAGGGCAGTGCTC
>JAYPCW010000060.1:0-6921 GCA_038124905.1 Candidatus Nanopelagicales bacterium
CTGTATCCCTGGGGAGACTTTTATGAACCGACGCGATCTCCCTCGCTAGATGCTCAATCAATGTCGGCCTCACCCGTAGGTAATTTTCCTGAGGGGGCTTCGAGTTTTGGAGTTTTGGATTTAGTAGGAAATGTGTGGCAATGGACAAGCGATAAAAATGAATTTGGAGAAGTAATTTTGAAAGGAGGCTCTTGGCTTGATGCGGCTTGGGGGTTAAGAACTAACCGTTCTTTACTGGCTGATCCAAATCTGGCTACCAACACAACTGGTTTTCGATTTGTAATTAACGAAGGGAGCTAGATGAGCAAAATAACAAAAGAGCAAGTGTGGGATTCGCTTAAAACGGTTTATGACCCGTGTTGTGCTGATCGGGGAATCAGTGTTGTGGATATGGGGGTAGCTGAAGAAGTAAACATTGATTCTGACGGAACCATACGTGTCAAATTAGTTCTAACTACGGGTTGGTGTCCATTCGTCTCAAGCATGGAAGACGCCATCCCTGCAAAACTGAAGGAAGATTTTGGCGCAGAGAAAGTAGTTGTGGAATCCGTATGGGATCCAGTTTGGACATCGGATCGACTCTCTGATTTTGCCAAAAAGCAATTAGCAATGCCGTTGGAGCAACTACTTCCGCTTCGCGAGGCACGCATCAAAAAAGAACAACAACTAGCAGAACAAGAAAGTGAGGTCGCAGTATGACCGCAACATTCCCGGGTGCAAAAACTCGCGGCAAGGGAACGGTGCCTTCATTCGTTTTTGACGGTGTTTGTCACATCTTCAATTTCGATAAGAAAAATGCTTTAGGTACCCCTGGTGACATGTTCGATGAGCACCTCTACGCGTTCCATATGTTTATGACTCGTGAAGGGGAAAGAATTCTTTCGCGTGAAGAATTCTTTAAAGAGTGGAGCGTCGACGAAATCTATGAGATGGTATTTGAGCAATCTGATACCGACATGATCGTGGCGCAACCGCTTCCACTTACAGACTTATTCCATGATGGATTGTCGCCATGGGAGAAGTGCGCCCAAATGGCTGCCAAACATCCTGACAAAGCAGTTTGGTGGGGTTCGGTAAATCCACTTGAAGGCAAAAAAGCTATTGACCTAATGACAAAACAAGTTGAAGAATATGGAGCGAAAGGCTTTAAGTTCTATAACGTTCGCTACGACTATGGTCAACCTTTCCCTTGGAGAATGGATGATCCTAGAGTTGCTTATCCAATTTTTGAGCATGCCCAAAAATTGGGAATCAACTTAATCGGTGTCCACAAAGGTGTTCCGCTCGGCCCACAACCAGTAGAACACACAAGAACCTTTGATATGGATGGCGCCGCAGCGAATTTTCCAGATATAAACTTTGTGATCTTTCACGTTGGTTTGCCTTGGTTAGACGAAACACTTTGGCAGATCATCAGGTTCCCTAATCTCTACGCTTCAATTGCCGCAACGGTGAACTTCATCTCGAGACAACCGAGAGTTTTCGCCGAAATAATGGGCAAATTGATGTGGTGGGCCGGCGAAGACAAGATCATTTTTGGTGGTGAGTCACCTATCTGGCATCCGCAATGGGCGCTAGAAGAATTCTGGAACTTCCAATTACCAGAAGACATCGTCGCTGAACGTGGTTACCCGCAACTAACTGAGCAAGCTAAGCGCAAAATCTTAGGTGAGAACCTACTTCGCTTGCACGGAATGGATGTCGAAAAAACCAAGAAGAAATTCGGGTATTAAACCCGAAACCCACAAGAGTCCTTGAGCTTGCGCTCAAGGACTCTTTCTATTTTCCCTATAATTGAATTAATGATCAGCTACCAAGAATTAAATATAAAACCAATTATTAACGCCTGTACAACTATGACTTACCTAGGTGGCTCGCTGATGCCAGATGAGGTAACTAGTGCGATGGTTGAAGCTAGTCACTCTTTTGTAAATATCAGAGAATTGCACCAAAAAGTAGGCGACCATATCGCCCAATTAACTAAGAATGAAGCAGCTTACGTAACTACTGGTTGCGCTGCAGCAATTGTGCTATCTCTGCTCGGAATTAAAACTCAAGGCGATCATCAAAAGATTGAGCTACTTGCGCAAGATCCTCAAACTGATGAAGTCTTGGTGCAAAACACTCACACCATTCCGTATTTTCCCGCTATCTCATTGGCCAAGTGCCAGGCAGTTTACGTGGGGTCAGAATCTAGTGTTACCCGGGAAGAATTCATTTCAAAAATAAGTGAAAATACAATTGCTACGCTTTTTGTTGCAGGCTCACACTTGAATCAAGGTGGATTAGATCTAAAGTCTGTCATCGAAATTTGTAAACCAAGAGGCATCAAGGTAATTGTCGATGCGGCAGCTCAACTGCCCCCAGTTGAAAATTTATGGAAATTTACCAAAGAAATGGGAGCCGACGTTGCCTTATTTAGTGGTGGCAAAGCACTCTTAGGGCCTCAAAGTTCTGGATTAATGGTTGGGGTAAAAGACATCATCGAGTGGTCAAAGGCAGTTGGTGCGCCCAATCAAACACTGGCGCGCAGCATGAAAGTTGGCAAAGAAGAGATTATGGGTCTTGCTGCTGCGATTGAGAGATATGTGCAATTAGATCATGAAGCCCAATGGAATCTTTGGTCAAACCGTGTGGATTATTGGGTCAACGAATTACGAGAGCATGAAAATCTGGTAGTGGAGCGATCTGAATTAAATGAAGCAGGCCAACCAGTGCCTAGGTGTTTAGTTATGGTTAAAAACACCCATGGAAAAAATCCAGAGAAGGTGCTCTTAGAAAATTCACCAAGTATTGCAGTCTTGGCTGTCGATGAGACTTCTTTTTGGATTAGCCCTGACCTATTAACTGAGAGCGAAGTAAAAACCGTAGCAGAAGCGATTAAGTCAAATTTCGCTTAAGCCATAACTCCGCTGGAAATTCCACCGCTTTTGCCTCGTCAACTTTTATACGTTTATTTGTTGCAGCACTTTCATAGGCAGCAATTGCCACCTTTAGCGCTGCTAGTCCATCTTCGCCCGACATTTCTGAGTTTTGGTTTTCTAAAATGCACTTTGCAAAATGCTCAATCTCGGCATACCATCCCCAAGTTTGTGCTTCTTCGTGTGAAACTTTAAGCCAGCCTTTTTCAATCTCTACTTTTTCTGTTGCGTATCCCACCCCAGTTAATGAGTAAACATCTATCGCTGCGCCTCTAGCTAAGTCTGCCCTCACATAACCATCTCGGCCAAGGACTTCTAAAACGTCATCAACGCCTCCCGGCGCTGCCCAAGAAGCATCTACCGTAGCTAATACTCCGTTATCAAATTCCATGGTGATTAAACAGTGGTCATCTAATTCATACTCAGGTTTAATCGAATTAATTCGCGCATAAACGTGGGTGACTTTTGCTGGCCTTAATAACCATTGCAAAATTCCGATCCCATGAATTCCCATGTCTAAGGTGACACCACCTCCAGAAAGTGTCGGATCAAAAAACCATTTTGCGTGGGGGCCGCCATGTCGCTCTCGATGCGACACGTGCAGCAAAGATCCAAAGGCACCTTGATTAAGCAATTCTTTTACTTTTTTATAGCGAGCTGAAAAAACGATCTGCTCTGCGTAAAACAATTGAACATTATTTGCTTTTGCAGCTTCAATCATTTCTTTTGCCTGCTGCAAGTTCATGCTAAGAGGTTTTTCGCAAACCACATGAATTTTTTTATTTAGTGCCTTGATTGCCAAAGGATGGTGAAATTTATTTGGCAAAGTCAAGCTTATGACATCTAACTCTTCTTTTTCAATCATCTCTAGTGGGTCTTGATAACTCTTGCCACCAAATCGACTAACAAAATCTGCTCTAGTTTTTTCGCTTTGAGAGCTCATAGCGACTATTGTCGCTTTTTTAGTGTTAAGCCAACCTTCTGCATGCAAGGTGCCGGCGAAGGCGCCGCCTATAATTCCAACTTTAAGCATTGAATTACCAGCTCGGTGCATCTAGTTTGGCAACTTCATCTATATTCTCTTTTATTTTTTGCATTGCTTGCAAAACATCTAGAGTATCAGTTTCGTTGCCCATCAAAACGCTAGTAGTAAACCAAAGAGTATTGTCGGCTAATTTCGTCGTGATAGGAAACTGTTGTTGGTTGTAGCGAATTTGTGCAACTTCCCCACGAAATCTGGGTGCTAAATTTTCTGGAGCAGCAAATAATTCAAGGGCATGTAGCGGTGGGTAAGCGGTAGTTAGCGGAATTCCCTCTTTCAGGAGTGCGAATCTAACTTGGTCGCGCGATGCACCATTTAACTTTTCCGGCTCAACCTCCACCACGTAACAGTAATTTCCTTGATCGGTGCATCCAGCAAGACGCCCTTGTGGTTTAAAACCCTCTATTTTAGAAATTTCAGTATTTAGGTAGTTTGCATTTTTAGCACGATTTTCTTGCTGAGCAGGAAACCTCTCAAGTTGCGCTCTTAAAACAGCACCTTGCCATTCAGTCATTCGATAATTGCCGCCAAAGCGAATGTGACGGTAATACCAAATTCCTTCACCACGACCACAGTTAATAATCGAGCGATACATCGCCGCATGATCAGCATGCTTAGAGAGAATCACTCCACCTTCACCGGCAGTCATTAATTTAGATGATTGAAAAGAAAAGCTGCCTGCATCAGATAAAACACCAGCATGCTCCCCCTTCCAGCGAGAACCGTGAGCATGTGCAGCATCTTCAATCAATAACAAACCATGCTTTTTCGCAACTTGATTTAAGCCATCCATGTCAGCCATTGACCCAGCAACATGCACGCAAACTATTGCTTTAGTTCTAGCGCTAATTGCAGCTTCTGCTTGCGCCACATCGATTGTTCCTGTTAAGGGATCAACATCTACTATTTTTGGTATTGCATTTACTGAAATAATTGCACTAATCGTTGCGAGAAAAGACCAATCAGGCAAAATTACTTCGTCACCATCTCCGATACCTAAAGCAGTAAAAATTACTTCTAAAGTGTGCGTACCGTTAGTGACGGCAAAAGCGTTAGCTGCACCTGTGTATTTCGCATACTCCTCTTCATAGGTCTTTACTTCAACTCCCTGATTTGCCCACCAGTTTCGCGATTCTAAAACTCTAAGTAGCCCATCGCGTTCACGATCGTCATAATCCGGCCAAGCTGGAAAGCTTTTAGTCCGCACGGGAGTTCCTTCGAGTGCGCCAAGTTTTGACATTAGATAATGTTCCTTCCGATCATTTTGTCTCTAACTCTTTCTGCAGAAAAACTAGCGGCTCCAATTACGCCGGCTCGATTTTCAAGTTTGCTTTGCTTGATTGTTATCGTGTAAGGCAAGAGTGAATTTGCGACAACGCTTACTTTTTCAAGGAATATCGGATTACAACCAATTCCACCAGATAAAATAATTATCTCCGGGTCAACTATGGCTGATAGAGAGGCACAGGCATATCCCCAGTACTTTGAAACATCGTCAACTAAGTTCATCGCAATTTGATCGCCTGATTTAGCTCGTTGGCAAATTTCTTTTACTGTTATCTCTTCGCCAGATTGCTTTGCAAATTCCCTAACTATTCCTTTAGACCCGGCAACTGATTCCAAAAGGCCATTGGCAATTGCCTTTGGATCACTTGGATCTCCAAAGAGTGGCAAGAATGCAGTCTCACCAGCACCGCCGCGATGACCACGAATCAATTTGCCGTCAAGAAAAATTCCACAACCTATGCCAGTGCCAATTTGTAATAGCGCAAAATTGTTTATTCCCATGGCTGTTCCGTGAAAGAATTCACCTAAAGCCGCTACATTTACATCGTTTTCAACTACTACCTCGGCATCTAACATTTTTGCCAAAATTCTCTGCAGGTGAACGCCCTCTAACTGGTCAACATTTTCTCCTAAACTCAATTCGCCAGCCTCATTCATGATTCCGGGAGTTCCCACGGTCACTTGAGTAATGCGATCGAGATCAATATTTGTCTTCTCGCATAATCTCTTTGCCATATCCACCATTTGAGCTACCGTTCTGGGCCCAGCAGGTTTTGCCGTTGGTTCAATTTCTTCAGCAAGAATTTCACCCGCGATATTGGCGATAGCTCCAGCTAATTTTGATCCGCCTAAATCAAATCCCAAACCAAATCCTGCATTTGCATCAAGTTCAAAAAGTGTGGCTTTTCGACCTGGTCTACCTTCTGACATTCCTATTGGTTTAATTACGCCCTTTTCTAAAAAACCATCCACAATCAAGTCGACGGTAGGGCGAGATAAGCCGGTGAGCTTCATTAATTCTGGCTTGCCTATTGGGTGATTTTCAGCAACGATCCGGATTAAACGCGTTTCGTTTGCCCGCCGAACGATGTCATGGCGATCGCGGTAATTCGTTATTGTGTCAGTCATTCTTTGACTGCACCTCCTGACAAACCAGAAACTAACCACTTTTGAATCAAGATGGTAAAAATCGCAATTGGAATAATCGCAACTGTTGCTGCGGCGGCCATGGGGCCCCAGTCCAAAGTTCTATTTGAAATAAAACTCGCGACTAACACCGGAAGAGTTTTAGCGTTTTCTCCAGCCATAATTACTGGAATTAAAAATTCATTCCAACTTAGTAAGGCGACAAAAACTCCAGTTGCCACAAGTCCTGGTGCTGCAATCGGAAGCAGTACTCTTCTAAATAAAGCAACTGTTCCAGCGCCGTCGATCCTGGCAGCTTCTTCGATTTCGATCGGAATTTGTTCAAAAAAACTTGTCATAAGCCAAACCGCAAAAGGCACCGTGAACCCAGCATAAATTAAAGTAATAGCCCAAATATTGTCGTAAATTCCTATAAAACTACCCAGATTAAAAAGCGGAAGAATAATTACAATTCCAGGAAGCGCCCTTACTGCAATCATTAAAGCTTCTAATGGTCTTCTACCGGTAAATGTAGCTCTTCGAGCA
>JAYPCW010000061.1:0-6681 GCA_038124905.1 Candidatus Nanopelagicales bacterium
GCCCATTAGAGGCAAAATTTTAAATGTTGAAAAAGCTCGTCTGGATAAAGTTTTAGCAAATTCCGAGGTGCAAGCTTTAATTTCTGCATTAGGTACCGGAATTCAAGATGAATTTGATGCAAATAAATTGCGATACCACAAACTGGTTTTAATGGCTGATGCTGATGTTGATGGTCAACACATTAGAACCTTGCTTCTAACTTTACTTTTTAGATTCATGAAACCATTAATCGATTTAGGTCATGTTTATTTAGCGCAACCACCCTTATACAAAATTAAATGGTCTAGAGACGTTCCTGATTACGCTTACTCAGAGCGAGAAAAAGACGCGATTATTGAACTTGGTGTTAAAAACGGCAAAAAACTACCCAAAGAAGAATCGATCCAGCGCTACAAAGGTTTAGGTGAAATGAACGCCGAAGAGCTTTGGGAGACAACTATGAATCCTGAAACTCGAATTTTACTTCAAGTTACCCTGGACGATGCAGCAGCAGCAGATGAATTATTTAGCGTGCTTATGGGTGAAGATGTTGAAAGCAGAAGAAATTTTATTCAGCACAACGCTCGCGATGTTAGATTTTTGGATATCTAGGATTTAAATGCCAGCAACCTTACAACCTAATCATGGTCGCATTGACCCAGTTGATTTAAGAACAGAACTTTCACGCTCTTATTTAGATTATGCAATGAGCGTAATAGTCGGCCGCGCTTTACCTGATGTGCGCGACGGTTTAAAACCAGTTCATCGCAGAGTTCTCTACGCAATGTATGACGGAGGGTATAGACCAGATCGAGGCTATTCCAAATCAGCACGCATTGTTGGTGATGTCATGGGTAACTATCACCCACATGGTGACAGTGCTATTTACGACACTTTGGTTCGTTTAGCGCAGTCTTGGTTGATGCGATACCCGTTAATTGACGGCCAAGGTAACTTCGGTTCTCCAGGTAACGATGGCGCAGCAGCTATGCGTTACACCGAATCAAAAATGTCTGCGATTTCAATAGAAATGGTTCGCGATATTGACGAAGGCACTATTGATTTCATTCCAAATTATGACGGGAGAACTCAAGAGCCAACAGTTTTACCTAGTAGGTTTCCAAATCTTTTAGTAAATGGTTCCAGCGGCATTGCTGTTGGTATGGCTACAAATATCCCGCCACATAATTTAAAAGAAGTCGCTGCTGGCGTTTATTGGTCATTAGAAAATCCACAAGCAACTAAAGAAGAGCTTCAAAAAGAATTAAGCAAACTAATTCCAGGGCCCGATTTTCCAACTGGCGGTGTAATTGTGGGTAAAAGCGGCTTACAGGAGGCCTACAGCACGGGGCGCGGCTCGATCACAATGCGGGCAGTGGTTGACATAGAAGAAGATTCAAAAGGACGCCCTAACTTGATTATTACCGAGCTTCCTTATCAAGTTAATCCGGACAACTTGAAATTAAAAATCGCAGAATTGGTAGATAGCGGAAAAATCACAGGAATTGTTGATTTACGTGATGATTCATCTTCACGCACCGGCATGCGAATTGTTTTAATTTTGAAAAAAGATGTTGTTGCAAAAGTTGTATTAAACAATCTTTATAAACACACACAACTACAAGAAACTTTTGGCGCCAACATGTTGGCTTTAGTTGATAACGTTCCAAAAACTTTAAGTTTAGATGCATTTGTGACGAATTGGATCAAACATCAAGTTGAAGTTATTGTTAGAAGAACTCAATTTAGATTAAACGAGGCGCAAAAAAGAGATCACATCTTAACTGGGCTACTCAAAGCCTTAGACAAACTTGATGAGGTAATTGCCTTAATTAGAAAATCCAAAACAGTTGAAGATGCCAAATCAGGATTAATTAAATTATTGAAAATAGATGAAATTCAAGCGGTAGCTATCTTAGATATGCAATTAAGGCGACTTGCCGCACTTGAGCGCCAAAAAATTATTGACGAACATGAAGAACTACTCAAAGCAATAAAAGATTATAAAAATATCTTGGCAGATCCTGAGCGCCAAAGAGTAATTATTAAAACAGAGCTAAGTGAAATTGTTGACAAATATGGTGACGAAAGAAGAACCAAAATCATCGCCGCCGAAAGCGAGAAGTCAGCAGAAGATTTCATAGAGAATGAAGAGGTAGCTATCACCATAAGTCGTGGTGGTTACATCAAACGAACCAAGCTGGATCTTTACCGAAGTCAAAAACGAGGTGGGCGAGGAGTTAAGGGTGCCGCATTAAGAGAAGACGATGTGGTGCAACATTTATTTATCGCCTCTACTCACAATTGGCTTTTGTTTTTTACTGATCAAGGTCGGGTCTATAGAAGTAAAGTTCATGAATTACCCGAAAAAGGTAGAGATGCTCGCGGGCAACACGTTGCCAACGTTTTGGCTTTTCAACCAGATGAAAAAATTGCTCAAGTACTTTCAATTCAAGATTACAATCAAGCCCCTTATTTAGTTTTAGCAAGCGCAAAAGGGAGCGTTAAAAAAACTGCGCTAACTGAATACGATTCACCTCGAAGCGGTGGAGTCATTGCTATGAAGCTAAGACCCAATGATCAATTAATTGGTGCGGCGCTGGTTTCTAGCAAAGACGAATTAATTTTAGTTAGCAAAAAAGGCTACTCAGTAAGGTTTTCAGCAGACGATAAAACTTTGCGTCCAATGGGCAGAGTTGCTGGTGGCGTAATAGGAATGAAATTTAAATCAAAAGAAGATCAACTTTTGAGTTTAGACGTCATTGAAGCTAAATCATTTTTGGTTACAGCAACCGATGCCGGATTTGCTAAACGTACTGCGGTAAAAGAATGGAGCACTAAAGGCCGAGGCACCCAAGGAGTGATTGCGATGCGCTTAAGTGATGAGCGCGGCACACTAGTTGGAGCCTTTGTTGCAAAAGAAAAAGACGAAGTATTGGCAATCTCGTCAAGTGGTGTGGTAATTAGAACTGCAGTGGCTGAAGTTAGAGCAACCGGTAGAGATACCATGGGAGTTTCTATGATGAAATTAGCAAAAGGTGAAAAAGTGGTGGCAGTGGCAAAGGCGGTAGATTAACTTATGTCAGAAAAACAACCTCCAGCTAAGCCAGCAAGAGTTCCAGTTAAAAAAGTACGTTTACGCATTTCATATATTGATCCACTTTCGGCGGTTAAAACCTCATTTGTTTTATCAATAGTGTTTGGCATTGCTATGGTTTTTGCCATAATTTTCATTTGGTATTTATTGAATTTAAGTGGGTCACTAGATGCTGCTACCGGATTAGTGTCAGATGTTTTTGGAACAGGATTTAACATCGCCGGGTTATTGTCTTTTTCTAGAGTTTTATCGTTAGGAATTTTAGTTACGGTAATTCAAGTTGTAGTTTGGACTTTAATCACTGGGCTTTTTGCAATTATTTATAATATTTTTGCTGAATTTATTGGCGGAGTAGAAGTCTCGCTAAGCGACGATATTTAGAATTCACCCTCAATTAAATCTCTTTGAACAAACATTCTCAACGGATCAATTCTTAAGATTCCTGGAGGTTGACTTAATAAAATGGGCAATTCTTTCATTAAAATTTCAAAAGCTTTAGCTTTCCTGTGCTCTTCAAATGCGGTTTGATTAGAAAACCACTCAATTAGCCAGGCCACATCTTTGTCTTCTGGGTCCAAAGAAACCACGAAAGCTTCCGTGCCAGGCTCGGCTTCTAACTTGTCTGCGTAGCGATTTACCGCGTCTAATAAAGCGAGCCTTCCACCAGGCTGGGCTACTAAGCGAACCACTAAACCAAGACGGCCAGGTAGTAAAGCATCTACCGGCTTAACCTCTTCGCTTTCCATAGTTAAATTCTAACTACCAATATCTTGACCCAGGTAACCGCAATTTTTTCGCAGTCTTTCGAAAAATTCCTCCAAGACCTTCTTCACGTTTAATTTCACCAAAACGTTTGTAGTAATAAACCGGAGTTTTTCTTGGTTGACGCTTTAGTGCTAGTGGGTTTTTCTTAGTTCGATAAGGGTTTAAACAATATTCTTTTATAGGCTCTGTAACAACCTTCCACCTGAATTCTTCTCTGGCTGCTAAAGAATTTTTTTGAGCAACTTTGAGTTTTTTAGTATCTAATAAATCAATTATCGCCTTTGCTAGGGCAACTTCGTCTTTCTGTGGAACAACCATACCTAAATTTTTTTCTTGAACTAATCTTGAAAAGAAATCACCCTCGGTGGTGATAATTGGTAAGCCTGCCCATAAATAATCTAAGTTTCTAGTTCTAAAAGAAAATTGAGTTTCAAGAGATTTGGTATGAATACTTACACCTATAGTCGCATGTTTTAAATAGTTTGCTCGTTTTTCATAGTCAATCCAATTTTCATTAAAAAATACATTTTTATTTAATAAAGCTAATTCTGTGGCTAAATCAATTGATTTTTTTACAATTTTATTTAGCGGCACATCTGGATTTGGGTGTTTTCCTCCCATAAAAACTAATCTCAAATTAGGTTTTTTCTTTATAGCGATAGCAACCGCTTTAATTAAAGTTAATGGGTCAAACCAATCATAAATTCCACCACCCCACAAAAGAATTGGATCACGAGATTTAATATTTGAAAAATTCTTTAAATATGGATTTTTGGTTGCTTTGGGTTCCTGATTAGAGATACCAAAAGGAACAATTGCTAGATGCGATTTTAATTCGGGATCTTTGTCGTATTCTTCAGGATCAATAACATTCCAAGCAGCCATATGAGACAGCCAAAGATCTTTCTGCTCCTTAGAAGCAGCAAGCACTAAATCACTTACGCGCAGCTGCAATCCAATTGATGCTGCAGTAACGCTTAAAACTGCGCGCCTGACATAAAAACTTGTGTTGACTGCGGACCCTAAATACTCAATGTGTAAGGGGTCATACATATCTGCAATTAAATACTTTTTTCTTTTTCTCAAAAGACGAAAGTGTTCTAAAACAATTCCTTGATAAATAACAATGTCTGCCCACTTAACCCATTTTTTGTGGTCAGATATAGCGACAGTGGCTTTGGAATCAATGATTTCGCTAGCTTCATTCAAGCTCAGCAAGCAGGTTGGGTTTTGGCCAGCGAGCTCATCGGCAATTGCTTTTGCTCTAATTGCAGGGCCTGCCATCGACTTACCTAGTCGATCGGGGGTGATCACCAAGACTTTTGGGGCAGTCATCTACAAAGACTCTCCGCGTAATTTGAGGGAAAGATCAGGATAGTTTGAAACAAAAATTTCAACTCCTTTTTCCAAGCACCACTTTACATCTCGCGGGTGATCTACCGTCCAAATAAAGAATTTTTTACCCTTTTTTCTCCACTTTTCATAAAGTTTTTGATTCTTATTTAAAAGTTCAATTCCTGGGCCAACATATTCCGCCCCGCCTGGAGTTGGAAAGTTTGCCAAAAAAGGATAATTTTTTTCAACTAACATCACAGCTGGAGTATCTGGCAGCAGTTTTTTAAAGGCCCTAACGGCAAATAAATTAAAACTCATTAAAATTATTTGTAGTTGATCAATCTTACCGTTAGTTATTTTGTAATCTTTTAAAGTTTGTACGATCATTTTCTCTAACAAAAAACTTTTAATTGATGGGTGTTTGGCTTCAATTGCTAGCGTTAATGGTTTTTTGCTGGCTAGTGCTAAGTCAATTAATTCAGTAAGTTTTAGAATTTTGAAATTTCCAACATACTTTTGTTCACCATAGAAATTTAGCTCTAATAATTGACTGTAAGTAGAATTTGAGATAGTTAAATTTTTGCCTGCCACTCTTTTTGTGTTTCGATCATGAATTGCCACTAATACATCATCTTTTGTTAATCGAACATCAGCCTCTAGGCCGTCAACTCCCATGCTTAGAGCTAATTCATAAGCCGACTTGGTCATTTCAGGTTGATAACCACTAGCTCCTCGGTGAGCGAGAATTAAAGACACAGTCAGTCTTTATTGATTTTATTTTTTAAAATAGCAATTTCACTTGCCAATACTTCAAGCTGCTTTTGTTTTTTTGAGATATCGGTAGATAAAAGAAAAGTTAATAAGAGTGCTGTACCAACGGTAACTACAAAAACAAAGTTGGCCGGCAGAGTGAAGCCTAAGTTTTTAGCTAAAAACGGAATAAATTGCGGGATGGCGATGGCAAAAATGCTAAGTATCGATACCGCTAACCACAAAACTGCATACTTTTCTTTAAGGTTTCCTCTTTTAATATTTATAAAAACAAAAATCACTAATAAAACAACAGCTACTAACCCGATAATCCATGTCATGATATTTAATCTACCTTTTTCTCAAACTTAATGATGCAATCAACACTAAAAAACTGCGGCCTAAATAAAAGGCAGATCTAATTAAATTTTGGCTAGGTTGCCCACCTTGACGCGTCTGCATTACAACGGGGATTTCTTTAATTTTTAAATTTCTATCTGCTGCCAAAATCAGCGATTCGACAGTATCGGCCAAGTATTCCGCTGGGTAATCTTCAGCAAAAATTTCAATTGCTTTATCACCAGCTGCCCGAAACCCGCTAGTTACGTCAGTTAATTTCTCACCACTGTGCCTAGATACTGCAAAACGCAAAATATTCATAGCAATTTTTCGCAAGAAAGACACTCGATAAAAATTGTTACCGGCAAAACGAGAGCCCACAACTACATCAGCATCACTCAGAGAACTTACTAAT
>JAYPCW010000062.1:0-6508 GCA_038124905.1 Candidatus Nanopelagicales bacterium
TCTACCGGTAAATGCAGCTCTTCGAGCAATTGCATAAGCCGTAAAGGAGCCAGCAATCAAGCAAAGTAAGGTAGAAAGCACTGTAATCAAAATTGAATTTGTATATATTTTGGTAAAAGTCTCCATGGCAAACAATGATTGATAATTTTTTGCCGTGGGGGTGAAATTAATAAACTTGGGCGGCAAAACATATGTCTCAACCCTGAACTTTATGGAGGTTGAGACCGTCCAAAAAAGTGGAAACAGCGCAGTGAACGTTGCTATCAGCAAAATGAAGTAACTAAACCAGTGCTTTCTTAAGGTCTTCATGATCTCGCCTGCTGAGATGCTCTACGCCATAAGAAATAAACCGGCATGGTCAAAACAAGAATGATTACACCCAGAGCTGATGCTCTAGACATCTCTAAAAATAAAAAGCCCGTCTTGTAAGTCCACAAACCAAGAGTTGTGGAATCGTTGCCTGGCCCGCCACGGGTGAGAATGAAGATCGTGTCAAAGAGCTTTAAGAAATCCATAATTTTGATCATCACGATTACAAAAAGTGTTGGTGCAATTAACGGCAAAGTGATTTTAAAAAATGTTTGAATTCTGGTAGCGCCATCAATTAAGGCTGCCTCGAAGTAGCTCTTAGATAACCCAGCCAAAGCAGCTAAAACCAAGAGCATCACAAAAGGAATGCTTTGCCAGGATTCAACAATCACAATTGCAATCAAGGCGGTTGTTTGTGCGCCTAACCAATTGACTTTAGGTAGACCTAATTCTTGAATTGCCCAATTTATTACGCCTAGATCTGTGTCAAACATAAATCTAAAGATCAGCCCTACTGCCACGGGTGTTAACAACATCGGCATGATCAAAACTGATCTAAAAAATCTGGTACCTTTTAAGTTTTGATGCAAGATTAACGCTAACCCCACACCCAGAGGAATTTGCACCGCCATTCCTAGCAGCATCAAGATTACAGTTATTTGAAGTGTGCTCCAAGTTTCTGAAGCGCTAAAAGCATGAAGATAATTTTCAAATCCAACAAAACTTGGGGGTATTACAGAGGCTAACTTGTAATTTTGAAACGATAGGTAAATGCCATAAAGCAATGGCACAACAATTGTTGCTAGAAGTATTAACCAAACTGCTAAAGAGTAATGAGCAATTGGTCTGGCATTACCGATTGCCGAGCGTTTTTTCTTTTCCTTACGCTCCAAGACATCCGTCATGCCAGACCTTTGCTATTTAGTTTTATCTAGGCTCAGCTGCCAAGATTGGTACTAATTTTTCGTTCAACTCATCTAAT
Organism: Candidatus Nanopelagicales bacterium; assembly: GCA_038124905.1. GTDB lineage: Bacteria > Actinomycetota > Actinomycetes > S36-B12 > UBA5976 > ATZT02. The sequence continues at coordinate 1,292 of JAYPCW010000062.1, forward strand.
GCTGATTGCGCAGAAGCCGCACCAGTCATTACCTGAGTGACCGAGTCAATAATCGCAACTTCCATCTCTGGCCAAACTGCTAGTTGTGGATAGCGTTCAATTCGGCTAGAAGCTGGAATTTCTAATTGCGGTAAATATGGATTGTCTACCTGTAGGTCGGTGTTGTTAATGATCGACTGACGACCAATAGCAGCAGCACCTGATTCTAGGTAAGCAACTGAATTTGATTTACCGAGCACAAACTCCAAGAACTGCCAGGCAGCATCTGGATTTGGCGCATCTGCTGGAATACCGATGTTCCAACCAGCCAAGTGTGTGGTGTCAACCGCACCCATTGGTTGTGGAGCAGTGGCAAATTTGCCAGCATTCTTATTTATTTCTGGATCAAGAGCCATTCCGTAGTAACCGGAATAGTTCAACATTGCGCCAATATCTTCACCTAGGAATTTGCTTGTGGTGTCATCGCCAGTAGCGGTGATTGCACCGTCTGGAGAAACATCAATCAAACTCTTTAGGTATTCAGTGGCAGCAACGGCTTCAGCGCTATTGACAGCTGGATTCAAATCTGAGTCATAAAGTTCTCCACCAAATGACCAAACTAATGTCATCCACCACCAAGATACGTTTGGACCAAATCCCATGATTTGTCCGCCGTATCCGGCATCTTGAACTGCCTTGGCATTTGAGTAATACTCATCCCAAGTTTTTGCAGGAGTTAAACCAAGTTCTTCATAGATATCTGTGCGATACCACTGAATCATTGGCTCAGTACTCAAGGTCAAACCTAAGGTTTCGCCATTGCACTTACCGTAATCTTGTTGACCTGCACTGAAATCATTAATGTCGTATTCAGCAGATCCTGCGATGTAGTCATCAAGTGCCAACATGGCCTCTGCTTGGCAGAACGGCGCCAAGAAGGTGTTGTCAAATTGAGCTATATCGTATGCACCAGCTTTCTGGTTATAAGAAAGCAATTGCTTTTGGTGCGCTTCACCATATGGTGTTTCTGAAACGTTAACCTTGATTCCGGTTTCGGCTTCAAAAGCTGGGATGAAGCTTTGAATAGAAGTAGAAGAAGGGCTTGGAATCAAAAATACATTGATTTCGCCACCTGCTCCTGCCTCACTAGTCGTGGATTCGCTCGTCGAGCCAGAAGTGTCTTCAGTAGCGGTATCACTGGCACCGCTTCCGCAAGCAACTAACAGCAATGAGCCGGCGGCTAGAAGAGAGAGCCCACGAAGGAATTTGAATTTGCGCAATTCAGTCCCCTCCTGTTTTCCGGGGACGCCCAGTCCCCTTTCTGGGAAAACTACTCTTTCTGGGGAAGAATTAATACATTTCTAAAATAACAATAGTACTTTAATAATAGAAATTTCTACCCTGATGCCAATACCGTTAGCCTCATGGCAAAAAGCTTTCTAACTCCCAAAGCAAAAAATAAAACCTGCCTTGCGCTTTTTGCCCATGCCGACGACTTAGTGCTTTTTTCGGGCGGTCTAGTTAGAGAATTAATTCTCAAAGGTTGGCAGGTGCACTCGGTACGAGTGTCGGACGATCGCTACGACTCCTGGGGCACTAATGAAGCCCAGGCAATTGAGAACAACAAAAAAGAGTTTGAGAATGCAATGAACATTCTGGGTGTCCAACACACCTACCATCTGGATTACCGGAGCGATTTTTTTGCCGACATTTCTGAGACTCAACTACGTACTAAATTTGTAACGCTAATTAGAGATATCAAGCCCTTTAGTATCTTGACTTATGACCCTGACTCCATCGGCAATGAAGACAACTTTGACCATAAATTAGTCGCGCAAGCTGCTGCTGAAGCCGCTTGGGTGAGTGGTTTTGATCGCCATCCAGATGAATCAACCAAAGTCGAGCCGCATTTGGTTGCAGAAAAATGGTACTGCGGAAGAGATCCATTAAAAACTACTCACACATTTAATAGAACCAAACACTCAAAAACCCTCAAGTTTGCCATTGCGGCTCATGCGACTCCTTTACTTAACATGCAGGCGCAATGGCAACTAATTGCTAAGACTCGAAACATAAAAATTGAAGATTTTAAAAATGATCCCAACTTAATTGCTAAGTTCATTTTGAAAAATCATTCAATTGAAAAATACAGAGTTATTAAAAACCAAATTCCCAACAGAAAGGGTAAATAGAAATGGCCTTTAAAGCACAGGGCTTTGCCTCGAGATATGGCTCAAATATTGCTGTCGAAGAATTCGAAAAATTAGGTGATTATGTGCTGGTTACGCAGCCAGAGCCATGGGAACTGCTTAAAAACAAAGTCTCAAATCAACCCTTACAGATAATCCAATCAGGCGATCTTTCACCAGAACATCTAGATCATTTAGCCGAAACATCTCCGGCAGTACGGATAGTGGGTTTAGGGGGTGGCAGTGCAATGGACACAGCAAAGTGGATTCATTGGCGCCGCCAACTCCCACTCACGCAATTTCCTTCATTGCCAAGTGTTGATGCTTGCTTTACTCGCATGAGTGCTTTGCGAGATAAAGGTGGCGTTCGCTATGAGGGTGATGCGGTGCCCGATTGTGTAGTCGTGGATTTTGATTTATTTAGATCTGCGCCCGGCCCAATGGTTACCAGCGGAATTGGAGATATTCTTTCTTGCCATACGGCGTGGTTTGACTGGACGTTAGCCGCAGATCAAGGTAAAGATCCCCAAGGGTGGCAAGAATCATCACCTCAAATTTCTTTCACTTACCTAGATGAACTTTTTGATTGCGCTCCTGGAGTAAAAGAACTCACTGACGATGGCTTGGCCAGATTGATGGACCTTCATAAAGATGTCGGTTGGCGTTGCCACGAAATGCAGCACGCAAGATTTGAAGAAGGCTCAGAGCACTTTTTTGCTTATTGCTTTGAAGAGGTCACTGGCAGAACTATTCTTCACGGTGAGCTCGTTAGCCTCGGCGTACTACTGATCAGTTACTTTCAAGGAAACAACTACGAAAGGGCAAAAGAGACAATTCTTAGAGCCGGCACTCGCCATCGCCCTGATGAGCTCGGAGTTAAAGATGAAGAAATCATCGAAACCTTAAGGCGCTTGCCTAGTTTTTCGATTGAGCAAAATCATTGGTGGTCGCAAGCTCAACTATTAGAGCCAAAGAACTACAACGAGAAAGAATTACTGGATCTACTCTATTGGTAAGAAATCAAATATTTGAAGAGATAGCGCAGGCAGCAGATATCGCGCTGCCTGCCTATGAAAATGCCTTCAATACCTTAACTCAAAGCAACATTAATCCAAAAGAAATAAAACTAATCACAACCATTTCTCGAGGGTCATCAAGTTGTGCCACAGAATTCTTATCTCAAGTGCTAACTAACAACCCAACCAGAACCAGAGCGCTAGATCCAGCACTTTTTTATGACGATGAAAAACCTAGCTTTAACCAAGATGAAATCGTAATTGCGCTGAGCCAATCTGGCGAAACTGGTGAAGTAGTAAATGCCATGAAATACGCCAGCAAATTCACCTCTAACACAATTGCAATTCATAACAGTAAGAATTCTTCTCTATCCACCGCTGCATTTTGGGACATATATCTCGATGCGGGAGTTGAAAAATCTGTTCCTGCTACAAAATCTGTAATTGCTCAATTAGCCGCAATTTTGGCCATACACGACTGGTTCACCGGAACTAGCAACAAAGAGCAAATCACAGCTTTCACTCAAAACTTAACTAAGGCTTTAGCAGAAGCCGACAAAATCAAGGTTGACCCATACAAAGTCCATGCAGTGCTAGCAACTAAAGCTGCCATCCCCATCGCTAAAGAAGTTGCCTTGAAAATGACTGAGCTTTGGGGCACACCCATCTGGGGAGGCAACGCCCTTGAATTTCTTCACGGGCCCATCGCTATTACTCGAGAGTCAAATAACTTAATATTCCTAGGCGATCTGACTCAGCCAAGCCTTCAGCCTTTAAAAGAAAAAGTTGACTTAAGAGGCCTTAAGCTGCTGCAAGCTCCTTATAAAACCAACAAAATTTCCGATTTACTTCTCTCACTTGCCTTTTGGCAACAAGTAGCAGCAAACAGCGCAATCAACATCGGTGTTGACCCAGCTAATCCGTTTGGTTTATCTAAAGTAACCCAAACTTAAGGCGAAACTCGCCTATTGGTCACAAAAGCCTCATGGGTGATCGGCATGACCCGGGCGAAATGCTCTTCATACTTCTCAGCCACCATCTCAATCTCACGCTGAGGGTATGAGGGAAAGAGAGAATCTTCAGCTTTTTTGCGCAGTGACAAGAAGTTCATCAAAGCCCTGGCATTCATCGTCACATAAGCAGTCGAATAAATCGTTACCGGCAAAACCCCGCGAGCAACTTCTCTCGCTACTCCAGCCTCAAGCATCTTTTCATACTGTATATATGCAGCTTCACATGATTCTCTAAACGCCTTATCGGTCACTTCAAACTGCTCTCTTGAACCATCTTCAAAGTGATAAGCCCCAGCTTTACCAACCTGAACTAGCTTTCGCTTCTCGTCTGGCACATAAAATTCTGGATCCAAAACCCGGTATCTACCCGACTCTTCGTTATAGCTAGCAACCCGATGCCGCATATGCTCCCGCCAGACAAATATCGGCGCCTTCACATAAAACGTAAAAACCGAATGCTCAAATGGCGTGCCGTGCCGCTCACGCATCAAAAAGTTGATTAATCCCTTAGATTCACTAACCGGTCCAACAGACTCTTTAGACCTTTCCCCCGCGGTTGAAACCCTGGCCGCCCAAACGACATCTTCATCGCTGGCTGAGTGTTTGACTAATTCAACAACGACATCTGATCTAAATTTAATTTCGCTCATGTTGATCAAACCTTAGTTGAGCCTTAAGCCAATTAAACTCAATGACACAACCGCCAACTAATCTTTAACCCCTGACTCAAACCAAAGGCAAAAATGACCGAAACCCAATTAGCCGCAAAGGCCCTTAAGGCCGGTCACGCAGTTGCCTTCCCCACAGAAACCGTCTATGGGCTTGGAGCAGATGCCGAAAACCAAACTGCCGTCAGCCGCATATATACAGTCAAAGACCGCCCGCAGGATCACCCATTAATCGTTCATCTTTCAAGCCCAAACCTTTTAAACCACTGGGCAATCCAGATCCCCGATTACGCGATTAAGCTCGCTAAAGATTTTTGGCCAGGGCCCATGACCTTGATCCTTAAGCGCAGCC
>JAYPCW010000063.1:0-6104 GCA_038124905.1 Candidatus Nanopelagicales bacterium
GGACGAGTTCGAGAAATTACTACTCTCGGTGACCCAGTGACTTTGCCTAAATTGCGCTTTTGGCCAGTATCCAAAATTTCACCAGTGGCCGGCAGCGCCACCACCGCAGTAGAAATGTTTGACGGGCCTTGTATGAAATTTCGCTCCCATAAAGCTATATGTACAGCAAAATCCTCTCGATTAGTTGAAAATTCTTTAGTTCCATCGAGCGGGTCAACAATCCAAACTCGATCTTTATTTAAGCGATTTAAATCATCTAATGCCTCTTCACTCAAAATGGCATCATCTGGCCGATAAGTTTTTAGCAATTCAGCGATCAAATTTTCTGACTTTTTATCTGCGATATCGCCCAATTCTCTGGTGTTGATTAAATCCGCATGTTCTTTGCGAACCTGCATAAGCAGTTGACCTGCTTGCTCGGCAACTTTCTTAGCAACTTCTAAGTCATTCATTTTCTACTACTTTTTGATTAAATTTGTTTTGAGCTGCAGCTAAGCCATGGCTAACCAAAGTTCTTGTAGCGGTTGCAGCTCTGCTAAAAAACTCTTCTTGCTCTGCAGCTTCAGCTTTGCTAAATTTCTCTAAGACATAGCTAGCTGTATCTTGCCCAGTTCGAGGCCTTCCAATGCCTAGTCTTACACGATAAAAATCGCCTGTGCCTAAAGCTCCTCTTATTGACTTCAAGCCATTGTGTCCATTGTCTCCCCCAGAGAATTTAACTCGGAGATTGAGAAAATCTAGATCTAGTTCATCATGCAAAACTATTAATCTCTCTGGTGTAACTTTAAAAAATTGCATTAATGACTTGGTTGGCCCACCACTTTCATTCATATAACAATCTAAGTAAGCCAAGACTATTTTGTTTCCGCCATCTTTAGCTTCAGCTATAAATGAATTTGTTTTTTTGTGTCTAGAAAAATTAGAATCGACTTCAGTTGAAATTTTTTCTAAAGCCTGTACCCCGATGTTGTGTCGGGTTTTTTGGTACTGCTCCCCAATGTTTCCCAGACCAACCACTAACCAAGTTGCGTCTGTCACTGATTGCTACTCGCTAGCTGGAGCGGATTCTTCACTAGCAGCAGCAGGAGCTGCTTCGCCTTCAGCGGCGGCGACAGGAGTTTCACCTAAGTCCATCTTTGAAGCAGCAGCAGAAGCAAGACGGGCTGCAGCTTCTTCAGCAGCGCGTTCTTCAGCGTGCGAAGCTTCTTCCATTCTTACTTTCGCTTGCGTCTCAGTAAGCACAACTAAATCTACGTGCTTAATTGATCGCTTAATTGGATCTCTTTGCACTTCTCTTGGTGCAGTCAGCAAAGTCTGACCATCAAAAGAAATTTCTAAAGTCACCATGGGAATTCTTAAAGCCAAAGTTGCTGAATGATCTTCTAAATTTATATGAAGCGGGGTTTGTGTTTTTCCGTAAATTACTGCAGGAATTTGCCCATTACGTCGAGCTCTCCGTGAGGCACCTTTGCCAAATTCTTCACGCTTAACTGCTTGTAGCTTTACTAAGGTCTCTTTATTTGCACTCATTTTTCGACTCCTCGTCGATCACGGCAACCTTTGTTGCCCTCGCCGAATTACCTTCAAAGATTAGCCAAAGGCTTACTTAGCCCCTACCGATGGGGTACTAAAAAAGTGAAGTTTGCCTTTCATCAAAGAGGCTAGTTACAGAACCCTCTCTAAAGACTTCCCTGACCGCGGTTGCTAGAAGTGGCGCCACTGAAAGTACCGTCAACTTTTCAAACTTTGATTCTTCTGCGATTGGCAAGGTGTCGGTAACCACTACTTCTGAAATTCTTGAATTTTGCAATCTCTGGTTTGCTCCATTCGACAAAATTCCGTGAGTTGCAGTAACAATTACATCTTTGGCGCCATTGTCAAACAAGGTTTCGGCTGCCTTTGCAATTGTTCCCCCGGTGTCGATCATGTCATCAACCAGCACACAAGTTTTTCCAGCGACTTCACCTACCACTTCAAACATTTTCACTTCATTAGGAACATCTGGATCTCGTCGCTTATGAATAATTGCTAACGGGCTTCCCAAGATGTCTGTCCACTTTTCTGCGACTCGCACTCGACCAGAATCTGGCGAGACTACCGTGATGTTGTTTCGATCAGTTTTTGAATTTATATATTCAGCTAAAGTTTTAATTGCAACTAAATGATCCACTGGGCCATCAAAAAAACCTTGAATCTGGGCGGTGTGCAAGTCCACTGTCATGATGCGATCAGCGCCCGCTGTTTTTAGCAAGTCGGCCATAAGTCGGGCTGAGATTGGCTCTCTACCGCGATGTTTTTTATCTTGTCTGGCATAACCGTAATAAGGCATGATCACGGTAATTCTTCTGGCAGATGCTCTTCTTAATGCGTCAACAATTAACAACTGCTCCATGATCCACTTATTAATTGGAGCTGTGTGCGACTGCAAAACAAATGCGTCAGTGCCTCGAACGGACTCTTCAAAACGAACAAATATTTCACCATTAGCAAAGTCATAAGCAGATAACTTCGCGATGGCAACACCAAGTTCACGACTAACCGCTTCAGCTAATTGAGGATGAGAGCGGCCTGCTACCAAGAGTAGTTTTTTGCTAGTAACTGTTTCGATCTCTGCCAAAAGTTTGGTGTCCTTTCGAAGCTCGTTGCCTATTCTGGTTGCTACTTGTCTGGATCCTGATTTTGGGCGCGCTCTGCGGCTTTCGCTGCTTTGCTATTTGGTCTTTTTCTTTTTACCCAACCCAGAATGTTCTTCTGCTTGCCGCGAGCAACACCCATCGCTCCCGGTTCGACATCATCAACAATCACACTGCCAGCGGCCGTGTAGGCACCATCACCAATAGTTACTGGCGCTACTAAAACATTGTCACTACCAATTTTTACAAATTCTCCAACAACTGTTTGATGTTTTTCTTCTCCGTCATAATTAGCAAAAATCGTTCCCGCCCCTATATTGCTCTTTTTGCCCACGATGCCATCGCCAATATAAGAAAGATGGGGAACTTTTGCTTCTTCTCCTATAGAGCTATTTTTAACTTCCACATATGCGCCAACTTTTGCGCCTTTAGCTAGTTTCGCTCCAGGGCGCAAATAGGTATAGGGACCAACTGTGGCTGCTTCGCCAACCTCTGCTTCAATCAAAGTCGAAGAAATTATTTTTGCGTTCTCTCCTATTTTGCAGTCGACTAAAGTCACATCGGGGCCTAGTGATACGCCCTCGGCAACTTGGCTTTTACCTAAGACGAAGGTGTTGTTATCTAGAAAGCAATCGCTGCTTAAAGAGGCGGTTCTATCTATAAAAACCGTTTCTGGATTTCTCATAGAAACACCAGAACTCAACCAGAAGCTATTTATTCGCTTTTGCATAATCAAACTAGCCTCAGCTAATTGCTGACGATCATTAACTCCTAGCGCGCTCTCAGTATTTAGACATTTAGCGCTAGCGATTAAGTGCCCTTGTTTATTCAAAATTTCAACCACATCTGTCAGATAAAATTCTTTTTGCTGGTTTTCTGGCTTTAGTTCTTTGAGTGCCTCACTCAAGAGTGAAATATCAAAAATGTATATACCGGTGTTAATTTCATTTATTCTTAAGGTTTCTTCATCTGCGTCTTTATCTTCAATAATTGATAAAACTTTTGAATCTTGAGCTTTAACTCGGCCATAGCCGCTTGGATTCAATACCTCAGCGGTCAATACTGCCCCAGCAGTGTCCTGAGCTGCGCTCAGTAAGTTACTTAAATCCTCTGGAGTGATAAGTGGCATGTCCGCTGGAACGATTAGCACTTTTCCGGTTTTTTGCTTTTGGCTTTCCAGGGCAACTTTGACAGCATGCCCGGTACCTAACTGCTCTTCTTGCACCACAGTTTCTACCAGATTTTGATTTTGAGCTAACCAGTTTGTAACTGCTTCTCGCTTATCGCCGAGCACAACTAAATTCTTTTTTGTTTCCAATGCTCGAATCGCTTCTAAAACATGGCTGATTAGTGGTGCACCACAAATTTCATGAAGTACTTTTGGATGTTTTGAGCGCATGCGTTTGCCCTCGCCAGCGGCGAGCACAATCGCTAAATCCAGTTGGCTCACAACGCCATGTTAACGGGGAGGGACCTAATACTTAGGTCACGCTCCGGGACAGGGACTCGAACCCCGATTCTCGGCTCCAAAGGCCGGTGTCCTGCCAATTGGACGATCCCGGAATGCACTTAACTCGTGCCCAGATAGCCTAAGCGAGGGCAGTTGTAGCGTTAACACCATGCCAGCAAATCTGCCGGAGCCATCTACTCGAGAAGAGTTGAAAGCCGCCAAGCGACTTTTGAAGGCTCAAGAAAAAGCGCGAATAGAAACTGCCCGCGCGAGAGCTCGAGTGAGCAAAGCTGAAATCGAACGCGATCGCGTTGCCAGCAAAATAAGAATGAGCGGTCATGATCGCCGCGAGCAACTTATCGCCATTGCTCGTCATTTGTTTGCTGAAAAAGGATATGAAGCAGTAACCATTGAAGAAATCGCACAATTAGCTGCTGTCTCTAAACCGATAATTTACGAACACTTTGCCAGTAAAGAAGGTCTTTACGCCGTTGTCTTAGACCGTGAAACACGCGCGCTTCTTGACACAGTCAGTTCCGGGCTAACTTCTGGAAGGCCTCGCCACATGTTAGAGCAAGCAGTAATGGCTTTCTTTAATTACATTGAGGACCACCCAGATGGCTATCGAGTTTTACTTCGTGACGCTCCAGCATTTCAAGGCCCCAGCGCATACTCAGGTTTAGTTAACGACATTGTGGTTCGCTGTGAAGAAGTTTTGAATCAAGCTTTTGGACGATTTGGGCTTCCGAAAAAAAGTGCTGCAGTTTATGCGCATATGTTGGTTGGCTCGGTTGCACTTGTTGGGCAATGGTGGGAAGAAGAACGACCCATGGATAAAGAAGAAATAGTTGCTTTTGCTGTAAATAAAGTTTGGTATGGATTAAGTGGGCTAAGAAAAAATCCTACTTTGCAATATTTAGATTAAATTATTTTAGCTCCAGCAACTGGCCCCTTAGCTAGCAAAACATTCTTAGCTAAGCCACTTCCTGATAAATCAATAACTAGATTCTCTGCAGCTTTTTTACTACCTGCTAAAAAAATACAGGTTGGGCCTGATCCTGAAACCAAGCTAGCAATCGCACCGTATTCTTCACCAATCTTTAGTAAATTACTTAAGTCTGGCTTTAATTTTAAAGCGGCTTCCTGCAAGTCATTGCTTAAATTTTTTGCTATTTTTTCTACGTTACCTGCCGCTAAGGCTTGCACCAATTCTTTGTTTATAGTTGGCTCAGGCACCGTTTTACCTAATCGCAAACTGTCACATGTTTTATAAACTTCATTAGTTCTCAAACCACCACTGCTGGTAGCAATTACCCAATTTAATTCACTTTTTGTTAAAAGTGGGTTTAATCTCTCTCCTCGTCCTAATCCCATTTGGGTATGGCCAAACAATAAAAAAGCCACATCAGATCCAACTTCACTTGCTATCTTTGTTAACTCTTCGCTTGTTAAATTTAATTGCCAGAGCTGATTTACTGCAACTATCACGGCAGCAGCGTTGGCACTTCCTCCAGCCATTCCACCCGAGATTGGAATTGCCTTATCAATGTGTATTCGCGCATGTATCGGGTGCTCAACATATTTAGCAATTTCTCTTATTGCCTTAAAAGCTAAATTTTCATGATTGGTAGGTAATGTCTCTGCGCCTTCCCCGCTAATACTCAATTGCTCGGCACCTGGCTTTACTTTTGAAACAGTTACTTGGTCATAAAGACTTATCGCTTGAAAAACTGTTGCAATCTCGTGATACCCAGAATCTGCTAGCGGCCCCACGGATAATTGCAAATTAATTTTTGCCGGCACTCGTACCGAAACAAAAGGTGCTTGAAAATCTTGAAGTGACGCGGTCATGGTCTCTCTAAAATTAGCGCAACCTGGTCACAGATCCTTTGGTAGTCAGCCACACTTAATTGTTCTGCTCGCATTTGTGAAGAAACCTGCGACTGAGTAAACACATTCTGCAATTGTGAATCACTCAACCCTAAACCCTTCAAGGTGCTCTTTAGCATTTTTCTTCTCTG
>JAYPCW010000064.1:0-5646 GCA_038124905.1 Candidatus Nanopelagicales bacterium
GTTCTTTGCGACGCTGCAGCACTGACAATCCAGCTTCAAATGTGCCAGCTTCAGTAACGCTAAATTGATCTAGCGCCCATTTGGCGTCGGTCTCATCTAACAAATCCACAAACTGCGCTTTGCTCCAGCAATAAAAAGCCCCCTCTTCCCCTTCGCTATCTGCATCTATTGCTGCGGCAAAGGCGCCTTGTGAGGTAAGCATTTCTGAAAATAACCAATCAACGGTTTCTTCTACGATTCTTTTGAAATACGGAGTTGGCTTTAATCGGTATAAATGTGAATACACACCAAGTAGCAAGGCGTTGTCATAAAGCATTTTTTCAAAATGAGGAATGGTCCATTTATCATCAACACTGTAGCGAGCAAATCCACCAGCTAGTTGGTCATACATTCCTCCACGAGTCATTGAATAACAAGTAAATTCAACAAGTTCTAAATAGGCCGGATCATCCACTCTGGCGTAGTGTCTAAGCAAAAATTCTAAAGCCATACTCGGTGGAAACTTTGGGCTTGAGCCAAATCCATGATTGATCGGGTCAAACTGACGCATCAATTTTAATGCAGCATTTGCTGCTGTTTGTTCAGTAAATGTTTCAGCACTCAAGGCCGGTAAATTATTTTCAATCAAATGATTTGACAATCTCTCTGCTGCCTCAGACAAATCGTCGCGTCGGTTGTTCCAAGTATCGACTATTGCATTTAGTAGTTGAGGAAAAGTGACGTGACCTGCTGGCGCCGAAAGCGGAAAGTAAGTGCCTGCATAGAAGGGACGCAATTGGTGATCTAAGAAAACACTCATTGGCCAACCGCCGTGGCCGGTCATTGAAACAGTGGCTTGCATGTAAATATTGTCAATCTCTGGATGCTCTTCACGGTCAACTTTTATGCTTATAAAATTTTTATTTAGATACTCTGCGACCGCTTCATTTTCAAATGATTCGTGTGCCATCACATGGCACCAATGGCAAGCTGAGTAACCAATCGATAAAAAAATAGGTAAGTCTTGGGTTTTAGCCGCTAAAAACGCTTCCTCTGACCACTCGTACCACCACACTGGATTGTTCGCATGTTGTTGCAAATAAGGGCTAGTGGCATTGGCTAACCGATTTTTCATTACCTAGCGATCTGTTTTTCAACTCGAATCAAGATCCAGACTACTGCGCCACCAATTAAAAAAAGTAACAAGCTTTGCCCAATTGATTGATCAGGTACCAATAAATTTCGATCTTCATCTTGCCACGGCCAAAGTGCCCTCAATGACCCAAGCATCAATCCACTGAGAATTACTAAAGTTGCGCGGGCTTTGTTGTCTATAAGCCAACGCAGCAAAATTACAAAAGATGCTAATCCAAAAAATGCACCTAAAGCAAAGGTTGCAAGATAAGCAATATCTCTGTCATTTACTGCAGCAATAGTTGGTGCATAAATACCAATCGAAAGTAAAAAGAAGGAACCTGAAACCCCGGGCAAAACCAAGGCACAAATTGCAATAGCGGCAGCAAGAAAAATATTTAAATAGCTTGGATTAGTTATTTCTGAGGCAGGTAGCCCAGTTAAAAAAAATGCAAATGCCGCGGCAGCTAAGGCCAAAAGAAAGTCAGGTACTTTCCAGTTGCCTTTTGGAGTTTGTCGCACCATCTGGAAAGGAATTAAGATCCCGATCATTACTAACCCCGCAAATAGCGCCCGCAATTGAATCGGATAGGTCTCTAAGAGCGGCTCAATAATTCTTGCACCAAGCAAGAGCGCAGTAAACATTCCAATTAATACTGGAAGCAGCAAATACCAATCCAGATTCTTAAGTCCTTTGAATAGCTCTTTTGGTTTAGTAATTTTTAATAGTGCTTCAACAGCTAGAGCTGCCTGATTGATGATGCGCTCATAGATTCCTGTTATTAAAGCTATTGTGCCCCCAGATACGCCAGGAATTACTTCAGCAGTTCCAATCAAAATTCCGCGAACGAAATTTAATACACTGTTTTTCATAAGCAGCAAAACTATAGTTCAAGAATTTCTAGAATCTCGGATAAATGTCCGATGCCATGATCAAAATCCGTGATGTTGGTATCGGTGATTCCAAGTAGTAGCGCAATGGTTTTACAGCCAGCAGCCGAGGCACTTTTTAGACCAGCAATGGAATCTTCAACCGCATAACAAAGGTTTGGCGAAAGCTCCAAGCGCTCAGCTCCCAATTGAAAAGGTTCTGGGTGCGGCTTGCCTTGACTGACTTGATCTGCGGTAACTAGATTTTCAGGTATCGGCAAATTGACTGCGCTCAACCTTGCAATCGCTAAATCTCTGGTGCAAGAAGTAACAATGGTCCACGGAGTTCTAGTTTCAGCGAGATTTTCAAACAGTTCATATGCACCAGGATTTGCTTTAATGCCTTCGGTGTCTTCTACCTCTTTTTGAGTAATGACCTCAATCCAATGAGTAATTTCAGCTTCACTTCGATCAGACAGCAAGGTGCGAAGAGTTTGACCTGCTGGAATACCGTGAAACCCAACCAATTTCTCTAAAGGAATGCCCGCTTCATTTGCGGTACTAATCCAAGCACGTTTAATGGGTTCTGAAGAATCGATCAATGTGCCGTCTAAATCAAACAGAAGTCCTTTTGGCATATCTCTCACTCTATCTGGAACACTTTAAGTTGTGACGATTGAGATTAAGCCAATGCTGGAAGATGATTTTCCACCGCTAGTTGACTACTACCCTTGGCCCAAAGGTAGTTGGATTAGAGCAAACTTCGTTCAGTCATTAAATGGAAAAGTCACTGATAAGTCGGAAGAGCTTTTTCTGGCCAGCCAAAAAGATAAATATTTATTTCGCTATTTAAGAGCTACGGCTGACTGCATTTTAATTGGACGTAACACTGCGATTGGTCAGCCATATAAAGATGTCAAGATTTCCAAAAAATACCTAAGTTCGCGCCACACTCAAAAACCCTTACAAGTAATTATCGTTTCTAACAAATTAGATTTTGCTTCAGATTTTTTTACTGACTTTACGGATAAACCAATATTGCTAACCAACAAAAAAGCACTAGCTAATCATCAAGAAATCATGCCTTTTGTAGTCCCAATTGAATTAGGTGACGAAGCGGTAGACCTTAAGAAAATCAAGCTGACCTTGGCCGATCTTGGTTTTTTTAGAATTCTTTGCGAAGGCGGCCCAGAGCTAGTCACCCAGTTGGCCAATTTGGACCTGTTGGACGAAATTGATTTAACTATTTCGAGGCAACTAAAAAGCGCTCTGGAAAGCTCACTTTTTACTCAAAGTCTTAAGCTTGAAAAAGAGGACCATTTTTACTTTCGCCAGATACTTTTTGATCATGAAAATCTGTTTGTGCGGATTTTAAAGAAATAATCTAGAATTCAATTTATGCAAGAAATCTCTCAAACTAAACCAGACGGCTCTAGCTTCCCGGTGACGAAGTCCGAAGCAGAGTGGAAAGCCTTGCTAGATCCTTTTGAATTTCATGTACTGCGCGAGGGTGGAACCGAACCGCCTGGCTCTGGACAGCTTCCGGCAGGTGAGAACAATATTTATCTATGTCGTGCCTGTGGATGCGAATTATTCTCGAGCAAAGAAAAATTTGAATCCCACTGTGGCTGGCCTTCGTTCTTTTCGCCGCTAGCGGAAAATCGAATTCTTGAGATTGAAGACTTTTCCCTAGGAATGCGTCGTACTGAAGTGCGTTGCGCCAATTGTGGATCACACTTAGGGCATGTTTTCGAAGGTGAGGGTTATCCGACTCCTACAGATCTTCGTTACTGCATTAATGCGGTTTGTCTAAAGACCGACGGCGCGTCTTAACTTCTGTCACATCTGTAACACCTACTCTTAGAGAGTGAATAGCACTCACCTTGAGCAATTCGAAAAAATTACTCAACTGGTAAAGGATGCCCCGCTAAGAGCTGAAATTGCAGTTGAAGAAGTTCCAGCCCCCATGCGATTAGCTCCTTATGCCTTAGCGATAGTTGCTGAGGTCCTGGAGGGCGATGAAGAATTAGCAAATGGGCGCTTAGTTCTTCTTTTTGATCCATCAGGTCAAGATTCTTGGGGTGGAACCACTCGCCTAGTTACATTTGCTCGCGCGCAGGTTGAATCTGACTTAGCTAACGACACTTTATTAACCCAAGTTGGCTGGACTTGGTTATTAGATTCCTTAACCAATCGCAAAGTTAAACCAATAAATCTTTCAGGCACCGTAACCAGAACTGCTAGTGAAGCATTCGGTGAACTGGAGCAACAGGAATTACCAGGAACAATCGAAATCAGAGCTTCCTGGACGATTTCACCTGATGAGGCGTCGGTACATACGGCCGCCTGGGGTGATTTGCTGTGCCAAGCTGCTGGCTTGCAGCCCATAGCTATAGACGCCACGCAGCTTAAAAAATATCGCTAAAACTTTTTCACCCTCCCAAGAGTCAAAATAAAAGACCTAGGGAGCTTATGACGGAAAACAACTCACCTAAAAATCAAGTTCCCCGAAGGCGCGTAGTCATTTTAAGTCGCGGAGAAAGATTAAGACTCATCTCTACAGCTAAACCCTTAATGAGCCAAAACATGTACAAGCAAATTGACTCACTCAAAGATTTATTTATTTTTACTCGAGATCATGGCACCGCAGACCAACTCATCTTAGACATCAAATATGCGCCACAACTAGATGGTCACACGATTAGAGAACTGCGAGATCTTGGCTGGAAGTCAATTTTATTGATACTTGAGCGACGCGATCGTTCAAAAATAAAAAAATTACTAAGCTTTAAATTAGAGCAAATATTAATTCTGCCTGAGAGAAAAATTAATTCTAAAATCGCTACGCGGATGACTGAAGGAGAGTTATTGATGATGCAACTTCTAGCAAATGGCTATAAAGTGCCGGCGATTGCTCAAAAATTAAAATGCTCTCCACAAACCATCAGAAGATCCCTTAAAAAGATGCTTGTAAGGCTTGGCTATAGCCGAAGAATTAGACTTTTGACTGATCTATTTAGAGAAGGTGCGCTTAAGTAAGAGCAATGGCCCAAACCCTCAAGCATTTTAAAAATCCTCCCGGTGGCATACCGGCTGTAATTGATAACGAAAAAACTCTTGAAAAAGCACTTTCAGAAATTGCCAGCGCACCTGGGCCGATTGCCATAGATGCTGAGCGCGCTTCCGGATATACCTACAGTCAAAGTGCTTACTTGCTACAAATCAAAAAAGCTTCAACCGAGACATTCCTAATTGATCCAACGCTAGAGCTTGACTATCAATCGCTGCGAGTGGTGCTGAATCAAAGCCAATGGATTTTGCATGCAGCTACCCAAGACTTACCTTGTCTATACAACTTTGAGCTTAAACCCAACAAAATATTTGACACCGAATTAGCCGCAAGAATATTGGAGCTACCTAGAGTTAGTTTGCTTGGTTTACTTGAAGATCGACTTAAAATTTCTATTGACAAAGCTCACTCTGCAGTTAATTGGTCTTTGCGGCCACTCAAGTCCGAATGGCTTAGTTATGCCGCGTTAGATGTAGAGTTCCTGCACTCCTTACAGGATGATTTAACTCAAAGCTTAATAGAAAGTGAAAAATACACCGCTGCTGAAAAAGCGTTCGAAGCACTCTTAAGTTTCCAACCTAACCCTCCTCGCC
>JAYPCW010000065.1:0-5547 GCA_038124905.1 Candidatus Nanopelagicales bacterium
GTCCACTTTTGTACGATCTCCCCGGGGTGAAGCCACTGATGTGTTGTTTTGTGGGTGATTGCTAAATCATTTTCACTTTCTTGCATTACTTCACCAGGGCTATCAAAAACTGTTCCATGTATTGCCCATTGGTCTAAATTTATTTTTTGTGGGTAATTTCTTTCATGGAATTTAATCTGATTATTAGAAATTCTTCCAGCCCAAGGTGCCATCGCATACCAACCGCCAATTACAGCTTGATCTGTCATTGGCTTTAGCACCTGCAAATCTGCAATCTGCCAACTTACAGCACGCCCTCCCATCTTTTCATCGATGAGAAGGCGTGCTCGCTTGGTATTTAATTCATACATTTAGTTTTTACAAACCAAATATGTGATCTAGTGCCAATTGATCTAATTTCTCATTGTAGTAATTTCGATTTGCTAATTTTTCATAGTCAAAATCTTGAGCTTTTAACGCCTCAGCTGAACTACTGGAGTACTTTCCAATAGTTTCTTGTGCCAAAGTGTTTACTCCTGCTAATTTTTCGGCTTCTTGGACTTTTGGATCAGCATCGTAAGCTTTGGCTTTTGCCGCAAAAGCTAAATAATTGCGCATCGAATTGCGAGCAAATTCCCAAACGCCTTCGCCATGTTCATTTCGATACGGACGCGAATCAAAATGCTTAGGCCCGCTGTAGCCAGTGCGCTCAAGCAAGCGTACTAAGAAGAAATCATCTTTTATTCCTTCTGAACCAAAACGCAAATCTTGGTCATAGCGACCAATTTTTTGATCGTTTAAGTCAATATGGAATAACTTCTTTTGCCAAATAGCTTGGGCTACGCCTTGATAAAAAGAAAGACCTGCCATAGTTTCATGAGCCACCTCTGGGTTTAATCCCACCATTGATGGATCATCTAATGTTTCAATGAAGGCCATAGTGTGGCCAATAGTTGGTAAGAAGGTGTCGCCTCTTGGTTCGTTTGGTTTTGGCTCCATGGCAAAACGCATCTGGTAACCCTGGTCTTTTACATAACCAATTAAAAAGTTCATAGCTTCCCTATAGCGCTCAAGCGCATCCAACGGATACTTTGAACCAGCGGCTTCTACTCCTTCACGGCCTCCCCAAAAAACAATTGTTGGTGCGCTAAATTCGGCTCCCACATCAATTGATCTCATCACTTTTTGTAGTGCAAATTTTCTTACCTCTGGGTCATTGCTGGTAAAGGCGCCGTCTTTAAAGCAAGGCAAGGTAAATAGATTTGTGGTAGCCATTGATACAACAATGCCGGTTTCATCTAAAGCTTTTCTAAAACTCTTTTTTATGTTTTCTTTTTCCGAGTTTGAAGTCCCAGGGGGCAATAGATCATCATCATGAAAAGAGACTCCCCAAGCTCCAACTTTGTCTAATCCGTAAACAAAGTCTGCCGGGCTAATTGGCTCACGGGTTGGGTCTCCAAATGGATCGCGCCCAACGTGACCAATAGTCCAAAGTCCGAAAGCAAATTTATCTTCTCGGGTTGGGGTTAAGCGAACATCGCTCATCTTGGCTCCTAATGAATAATCTTGCGACAAGCCTATTGATCACGTCAGTGACTTTGCAATCGGTTCAACCGTGAAGTGCCTTAAAGCTATTCGAGTAAGCCGCTAACACCTCTGGGCGATAATCCGGCTCAAGTAAAACAGTGTTACCCACCTTCCAATTGGGTAAAGCCGCTTCTTTGCTTAGCGCCCAAGCAGCTTGGCGCGCCGCGCCATCTGCAACATATTCAGCTACCGGAGGAATCGCAACTGGCACCTTAAATAGTGTTGTAGCAATTTTTTGAACTGCCGGATTTGCCGCGGCCCCACCGATCAAAGAAACTTTTTTCGGGTTTACCCCTAACTTGACTAATGCATTCACTGCATCAGCTAACCCACAGAGCATTCCTTCAACTGCAGCACGGGCAAAATTTTCTGCAGTCATGTTTTCTCGAGTCATGCCAAATAAAGAACCGGTGGCATTAGGCAAATTTGGAGTCCTTTCACCATCTAAATATGGCAATAAAACTAATCCACCTGCGCCAGGTTTGCTTGCCAGCGCTAACTTTGAAAATTCATCTAAATCAACTTTTAAAACTTTTGCCGCAGCGCTCAAAATTCTGGCCGCATTTAAAGTGCAGGCAAGTGGTAAGTATTTTCCTGTGGCATCTGCAAAGCCAGCAACAATTCCGCTTTCGTCAAAACTTGGGTTATCACTAACTGCATAAGCAGTGCCTGAAGTCCCTAGTGAAACCACCACGTCGCCACTTTCTGCGCCAAGTCCTAGTGCCGCAGCCATGTTGTCTCCGGTACCGGCAGCAAGTTTTATTCCTTCTTTGGTTTCACCAACGATTGCATTCGGTTCAGCAATTTCCGGCACAGATAATTCTCGTGAAAAAGCTAATTTAAGAATTTCATTTTTATATTTATTTTCTGAAGCTGAAAAATAACCCGTGCCAGAAGCGTCTCCCCTATCAGTTGTTGGGTTTGCTTTTGCCCCCGCTAGCTTCCAAGTTAAATAATCATGCGGCAACATGACTCCAGTAACTTTTTTAGCTAATTCTGGTTCGTTTTCTGCAAACCAACGCAATTTTGTAACAGTAAAAGCGGCCAGCGGTACAGAACCAGTTTCTTTGGCCCAATTTTCTCTTCCGCCTAAGTCTTGAATTAAATCTTCTGCGGCTTTTGCTGATCTAGTGTCGTTCCAAAGTAAAGCAGGCCTAACGACATTTTTATTTTCATCTACCACCACCATGCCGTGCTGTTGGGCGCCAATTCCAATTGCTTCGACACCATCGAGCAAACCACTTAAACTTTTTGTAAGTTCCTCCCACCAAATTTGCGGGTCTATTTCCGTTCCGTCTGGATGAGAACCCCTTGCTTCGCGAACTAATTCACCGGTTTCGGCATCGCGCACGACTACTTTTACGGACTGAGTGGAGGAATCAACTCCCGCTACTAGGCGCCTTTTCATAAGCCAAGATTAATCGAGAAATGCATTTAATTAAATGGCAGTGTTGATTTGGAAATATGTTCACTTTTAGCAACTCTTGACGTGACTTGTCGCATATGGTGTTTTCTACAAACTACTTCGTAAACCACTGTGTCAGGCTTTGCTGTAGGGCCAGCATCACCAACCACCACCTGCTCGCCCTCAACTGTCATTACTCCATTTACGATTCTGGCCTGATGGGTTGCTTTGCGGCCACACCAACAAAGGGTTTCTACCTGTAAAACGTTTACTCGATCTGCTAGTTCAAGTAAGCGCTTAGCGCCAGGGAACAAATCAGTTCTAAAGTCAGTAGTAATTCCAAAGGTGAAAACATCGATTTCTAAATCATCAACCAAGCGAGCTAGCTGTTCAACTTGTTCAGGGGTATAAAACTGTGCTTCATCGCAAATCAAATAATCAACTACTTCACCTTGAGATAGTTTTTGGGTCACCATTTTGTGAAAGTCAGTTTCCAGAGAAACTTCTAGCGCATTTGCCGTAAGACCCAATCGGCTAGAAATTTGATTATTACCTAAGCGATCATTCTTACTGAAAACCAAACCTTTACGGCCAGCACTTGAGTGATTGTGATGTGTTTGTAGCGCCAAGGTGGACTTGCCGCTGTCCATGGTTCCGGAAAAGAAAACTAACTCTGCCACAGGTACATCTTGGCAGGACTACTCAAAGCGCAATGCCTCAACCGGCTTTAGTCTCGATGCTGCGCGAGCTGGCCAAACTCCAAATAAAATTCCCACCAACATTGCAAAACCTAAAGCCGCCACTATGGTCGCCCAACTCAAAACAAATTCCCATCCACCTAAGTTCGCTAATAGTACTGCTACAATTTCACCAAAGATTACTCCAATAATTCCCCCCAAGAGGGACAGAACTATTGCTTCAATTAAAAATTGAGTAAGAATTTGGCCTTGCCTGGCACCAATTGCTCTTCTAATGCCGATTTCTCGCGTTCGCTCCCTAACGCTTACCAACATTATGTTCATAATTCCAATTCCGCCCACGATCAAACTAATTGAGGCAATGCCACCTAATAGCAGCGTTAGTGTGCTTTGAACAGTATTTAGCGCCTCTAAGATTGCTGAAGCATCTGTAATAACAAAGTCAGCATCACTCGCATTTGAAATACTGTGTCTATTTAATAAAAGGCTAGTCAAACTACCTGTTACTGAACTGACCAAATTTTCATCTGCAACTCGTAAGGAAATGCTCGATAGATATGGACTTTTTGCGAAATATCGATAGGCACTTTCTAGTGTCACATACGCAATTCCATCGCTTCCAAACCCTTGAGAATCATCAATAATTCCAACTACCAAATATTCTGTGTTCCCTATTGAGACTTTTGAATTTATGGAATCAACGCTTAAGCCCAGGTCTAGCGCCAAAGTAGAACTCAAGACCACACTTCTAACGTTTTGCAGCCCTTTGTCAGTAGGTAAAAAAGATCCCACAAACAAACTTGGTTCAGATATTTCTGAAAAATTCTCATCTACCGCTACAAGAGAGGCTCTAACTTGATTATTTTCATTGCCAACTACCGCACTAGTTCTTACTTGCTTAGTAATTAGTTCAACACCAAATTGTGAGGCGACTGCTTCAGCATCATCTAATGTCAAGGTGTTTGGGACAGTTGCAGAAATAGTTAGGTTTGTGGCGCCCAAACCTTGAAACTGTGACTGAATACCCCTGGTGGCACCTTGGGCTATCGAAACAAGTGAAATTAAAGCCATTGTTCCAATGATGATTCCTAGCGTGGTTAGTGCTGACCTAGTTTTAGTCGCTCTAATACGAGATAGCGCCAGCTTGGCTGCAACAAAAATCATACTTTTTGCCCCGAGCGATCATCTGAAACTATTTTTCCATCTTTTAAAGTGATTCTTCGGTGAGCACGATTTGCTACTTCTGCTTCATGGGTAATTAAAATTATGGTTTTACCTTCTTTATGTAATGCTTCCATAAGATTCATAACTTGCTCACCAGATTGTGAATCTAAAGCACCTGTAGGTTCATCCGCCAAAATAATTGTGGGATCAGTTACCAAAGCGCGCGCTATCGCGACTCTTTGTTGCTGTCCACCAGATAATTGAGTTGGTTGGTGATCAGAGCGATCAGCTAAACCTAATTTTGCCAACATCGCTAGCGATTTTTCTTTTGCCTCTTTACTGCTTAAACCTCGATAAAGTAAAGGAGTTGAAACATTATCGACTGCTGT
The DNA here is from genome assembly GCA_038124905.1 of Candidatus Nanopelagicales bacterium. Classification (GTDB taxonomy): domain Bacteria; phylum Actinomycetota; class Actinomycetes; order S36-B12; family UBA5976; genus ATZT02. The sequence goes on from JAYPCW010000065.1 coordinate 5,223, forward strand.
GGTTTTTGGTAATAAAAAAAATTGCTGAAAAACAAATCCGATTGCGTAATTTCTAAGCTGAGTTAATTTAACATCGTTTAATTCATTAACGTCTTGCCCGGCAATTTTTACAATTCCACGCGTTGGTTTGTCTAGGCAGCCAATGAGGTTCATCATTGTTGACTTGCCTGACCCTGATGGCCCCACAATTGCTACGAATTCGTTTTCTTCAATTGTTAAGTCAACGTCATCAAGCGCTCTGACTTCGCTTAAACCTTCACCGTAAATCTTGGAAACGTTTTTTATTTCTACTACGGCAGCCACAATTGCCTACTACTCAGTTTCG
>JAYPCW010000066.1:0-5453 GCA_038124905.1 Candidatus Nanopelagicales bacterium
TTTAGAATTTCAAAATTGCTTCCAGTGCCAAAGGCTCTATCTAAATCGACTAAGTGCAGCCACTCGGCACCTAATTCTTGCCAATTAAGCGCTACTTGCAAGGGGTCACCAAATTCTTCTTCTGTTCCTTTGGCCCCCTGCGTCAAACGCACAGCTTTGCCTTGCGAAACATCAACTGCAGGTAAAAGCTCTAATTTTTTAGTCATGCACAAACTCCAACCAATTGTTTATTAACTTTAAACCGGCTAGGCCTGATTTTTCTGGGTGAAACTGAGTTGTCCAGAGGGGGCCGTCTTCAATAGCCGCAACAAAATCTCCATGATAATTTGCCGTGTGTACCAAAGGTTTTTTTATTTTATTATCATCTGAAAATTTCATTTGTCGTAACGCATAACTGTGTAAAAAATAAAATTGCTCATCCTCAATTTCTGCAAACATCTTTGAGCCCTGCGCTGACTTAACGCTATTAAATCCCATGTGCGGTAAAACCGGTGCATTAAGTTGCTCTACAGTGCCTGGCCACTGTCCTAAGCCTTCAGTTTCCACACCAAATTCAATTCCACGCTCAAACATAATTTGCATTCCCACACAAATACCTAAGACAGGTCTGTGAGCGACTAAACGTTTATCTATTATTTCTGCTCCCCTTACTGAATTAATGCCTTGCATGCATGCGGCAAAAGCACCAACTCCAGGAACAATTAAACCTTTTGCCTCCAGTGCCTCGTTAAAATTATTAGAGACTTTGGCAGAAACTTTATTTTTCTCTAACGCCCTAAGGACGGATCGAACGTTTCCGAAACCATAATCTAAAACGATTATTTGTTCCACTATTTATAGAGTGCCTTTAGTTGAAGGCACCCCGGTTGCACGTGGATCTATCTCACAGGCCACCCGTAGCGCACGCGCGACCGCTTTGAACTGTGCTTCAACAATATGATGAGCATTTCTTCCATCTAGAACTTCAACATGCAAAGTTATCTTGGCCTGATTTATAAAAGATTCCCAAATGTGTTTGTTTAAAGTGGTGTCGTAACTGCCAATCATGGGCGCCATTTCAGGTTCTTTGTGCACCAAGTAGGGGCGACCCGAAAGATCTACCGCGGCTCTTACTAGTACATCGTCTAATGGGACGGTGGCATCACCATAGCGTCGAATCGAAGTCTTATCTCCAAGCGCTTCGCTGAAAGCTTGACCCAAAGCCAGTGCGGTATCTTCAATCGTGTGGTGTTCATCAACTTCCACATCGCCTTTTGTTGCTACTTTCAAATCAAAGAGCCCATGCTTAGACAACTGGCTAAGCATGTGGTCATAAAAAGGAACCCCCGTGGAAATTTCATTTTCACCACTGCCATCTAAATTTAGTTCGATTAATACCGAACTTTCCTTGGTATCTCTCGACACTCGTGCGGTCCGCTTCATGATTCCATTTCTCTATGAGAGTTCAATTTCTCTATTATCCAATAGGGCCCCTAGCTCTTTTATAAATAGGTGCGCTTGGGTAGTTGTTGGAACTGTAGCCCTTAAAAATCCATCAATTCCTACATCTCTAACCAAAATTGAGACCTTCAGTAAAGCTTCAAATGCTTTTTGACTTGATTTGAACCGCCCAAAAAGAAAAAAGTTTGCATCGCTTGGTATCACCGATAGCCCCATTTTTTCTAGAGCCTCCTGCATGAATTTACGATCCTTAATTATTTGTTGAACCTGCATTTGTAAAACTTCATAATTACGTAAAGCCACTTTTGCCAAAACTTGTGTTTGCGTAGACAGATGATACGGAAGCCTTACTAAACCTAGCGCTGCCAGAGTTTCTGCTTGGGCAATCGCATAGCCCACTCTGGCGCCGGCAAAAGCAAAAGCCTTGCTCATTGTGCGCGTGACAATTAGTTGAGGGTATTGAGTGATGAAATTGACTGCGCTTGGTTCGCTAGAGAACTCACCATAAGCTTCGTCAAAAATTACGATCGAATTTTTAGCGATTTTTAGTATCTCTAAGAGTTCGTACTGTTTCATAACATTGCCAGTTGGATTGTTCGGGCTAGTAATAAAGATAATCCGCGGATTTTCGCTCTGAATCTTTTCAAGCGCTAATGCTAAGTCGATTGAAAAATCTGACTTCCTTTGAATGTTTACATATTGATAACCATTTTGCTCGCTTAAAATTTGATGCATAGAGTAACTGGGGGTGAAGCCGATTGCTTTTACTCCAGGATCATAAAAAGCGAGTAAAATTTGATTTAGAATCTCATTAGAGCCATTTGCTGCCCAAACCTGATTAGAATTAATTGGCACTTGGGTAATTTTTGAAAGATATTTAGCAATCTCAATTCGTAATTCACCTTGCAATCTGTCTGGATAGCGATTTAAATCAGGGAGCTCTAAGGCCAATGCCGCTAAGATTTCAGTTTTTACTTCTTCAGGCAGCTGATAGGGATTTTCATTGGTATTCATTTTAAGTTCGACATCTACCACCGGAGCGCCGTAAGCCTTAAATTTTTTAAGTCTTGAACTTAAGGGTAATTCAGGATTGACGGTTATATTTTCAATATTTGCCATTAATCGCGTTCAAATCTAACTTCAACTGCCTTTGCATGCGCTGGTAGATCTTCTGCATTTGCTAATACATCAATTTCTTTACGAACTTTTTCTAAAGCTGACTTTGAGTAATTAATAAATTGAACTCCCCTTAAAAATGTCTGCACACTAAGGCCCGATGAATGGCAGGCACATCCTGCAGTCGGCAATACATGGTTACTGCCTGCTAAGTAATCGCCCAAAGAAACTGGTGCGAAGGGGCCAATAAATACGGCTCCTGCATTCTTAATTCGACTTGCCGTCTTCTCGGGATTGGAGACATGCAGCTCCAAGTGCTCAGCGGCATATTCATTTATAACTAGTAAGCCCTGCTCTAAATCCCTAACTAAAACAATAGAACTTTGCTCCCCAGTTAATGCCTTGGTGATTCGCTCGCTGTGCTTGGTGTTAGCAACTTGCAAGGTGAGCTCAGCTTCAACTTGTTTCGCTAATTCAGAGCTATCGGTAACTAGAACACTTGCAGCGGCAACGTCATGTTCAGCTTGGCTCACTAAATCGGCAGCGATCCAGCTGGGGTTGGCAGTGCTGTCGGCCAAAATTGCAATCTCAGTTGGTCCGGCCTCTGAATCAATTCCCACAACACTTCTAACTAAACGCTTTGCCGCTGTAACATAAATATTGCCTGGGCCCGTAATTAGATTAACTTTTTGACATGAATCTGTTCCGTAGGCCAACATGGCAATTGCTTGTGCACCGCCAGCTGCATAAACTTCATCAATTCCCAACAGCGCGCAGGCGGCTAAAATTGTTGGATCAGGCCAGCCTTGATTATCTGCTTGACCAGGTGAAACCACAACAATTGACTCCACTTCAGCAATTTGCGCCGGAACAACATTCATAATCACGCTGGACGGGTAAACCGCTCCTCCCCCTGGAACATAAAGCCCGACCCTGGCTACAGGAATCCAATCAATACTCACCCAACCTTCAGGTGCGACCTCAATTTTTTGCTCAGTTCTAACTTGAATCTCATGAAACTTTTTAACTCGTTCTATCGCTGTTTTTAGTGCAGCAATCAAATCAGGATCACTAGCGGCAAGCGCTTGGTCGATAACTTCTTTTGGCACCCGTAGGCCACTTTGTTGGACATTAGAAAAAGTCTTATTCCACTTCATCACTGCCGTATCCCCGGCACTTTGTACATCTGAAACTATTTTTTTTACATCAGCTATAACCTGATCAACATTGCTCGCACTTCTAGGCAGCGCCAAGGATTCGCCGCTTGCCTTGTTTCGAAAATCCAATGTTTTAATCACGATATAAGTCTACTTGATTAGCCGAAAGGTAGTTATTGACTTATTCTTACCGCATGAGTGAATCTTTCCAGCTTCCTTTGTTTCCCTTGACTACCGTTCTATTACCTGGCATGAATCTTCCCCTGCATATCTTTGAAGCGCGCTACCGGCAACTAATTGGTGATTTACTAAAACTCCCTGAAGCAGATCGCAAATTTGGCGTTGTCGCTATCAAGGCGGGCTGGGAAGTTGGAAGTGACAACCTTCCGGTCTTACACCAGGTAGGGACTATTGCAAAAGTGCGCAGAATTAAGCATCTGCCCGATGGCAAATTTGATATTTCTACTGCAGGAGCTGATCGCTTTGAAATAAAAGAGGTCTCATCAATACTAGCGCCCTATTTGGTAGCAAAAGTTGAATTACTAGACCCAGTAGCGAGTGCCGCGGGGGCAAATCTAATTGCCGCAGCAGGTGAGGCGTATGCCAACTACTTAAAGGTAATTGGTGAATCAACTGTTTCGGTATATGCACAACTTCCAAGTGAAGCTCCAGCGCTGGCAAATTTATTAATCGCAACCCTTACTGGAAACACGCTTGAACAACAAAGACTTCTTGAAATGAACTCCGCAGAAGAAAAACTTAAAAAACTTATTACGATTTTTAATCGAGAGTCGATTTTGCTTCAGACGGTCCCGAGCATTCCGGCTCCCTATTTAACCGGTGTCTCCTTAAGTTTGAATTAGGAAACAGCACTTGGCCCAAGAAGTGCTTTCAAATCTGCGTACAAAGACAAAGTTGGGCTGACTTTTAACTTTTCGTCAATTTTCAATACAGTGGTTTTTCCATTATTTCTAAGATGCAGATGTACCTCACTAGTTCCGGGGTGGTTTTGTAAAACATCTTTTATTGAATCAACTACCTCGGGTGTGCACTTAACTACTGGGAGCTTTACAACAATTGGTCCGGTGCGTTGCCGATTTAAGTCTGGTTGCGAGACTTCTAACGCGATAAGTCGCGGATTATCTTCTTCTCTAAGATCGATTCTGATTCTAAAAGTTAAAATTGCATCTTCATGTAACAAAGTGGCTACTTGACTATAGGTTTGCGGAAAAACCATAACTTCAGTAACGCCGGCCAAGTCCTCCAAGGTAACAATGGCCCAGGCGGCACCTTGCTTTGTGATTTTTCTATTAACTCCGGTAACCAATCCGGCGACGTTTAATATTTGGCCATCAGATCTTTCATCGGTATTTAATTCGGAAACTGGAGCATCACTATATTGATCTAAAATATGTTCTAATCCAAAAAGTGGATGATCACTCACATAGAGACCTAGCATTTCTCTCTCAAAATTTAATAAGGTAGATTTATCCCATTCTTCTTCTGGAATTCTTAGCGAAACACTTTCGCCGCTTTCTGCCTCAACCACGTCATTGAAAAGATCAAACTGGCCAATTGCTTCTGCTCTTTTTCTTTCTAAGGCCTGCTCGACTGCTTCAAGGTGAACACTCAGTAAACCCTTGCGACTAGATGAAATCGAGTCAAAAGCCCCGGACTTAATTAGGGATTCAATTATCCTTTTTGAACAAACTTGCTGTTCAATTTTCTCTAAAAAGTTAG
>JAYPCW010000067.1:0-5452 GCA_038124905.1 Candidatus Nanopelagicales bacterium
GGTTATTAGTTAAGGAGCCCTTTACTTCACCTAGAACTGCTAATTCTCTACCATCTGGAAAGGAAACTGCAGCTGCACAGATAAAGCTTGCTTGGCGCAATTCGGCTTCAACTTCTTTCATTTGCTCAATAACTAACTGTAAATTCGCGTCATCATCCCCATGAGCTCCTGCCCAACGTGCACTTAGCACACCCGGCGCTCCCTCAAGAGCAGCAACCGTAAGTCCACTGTCATCGGCAATTGTCACCAAGTCGCTAAACACACAAAGCTCTCTTGCTTTCTTGAGTGCATTTTGAGTAAAGGTTGCACCGTCTTCAATTACCTCAGGTGGATTTTCTATTTCGTTTAGGGTTATCAATTTAAGTTCTAGATTTAATTCTTCAAGAATACTTTTTATTTCTTGAACCTTATGAAGATTACTAGTTGCGAGCAAGACTTCTTTTATCAATTTTTTAAAGCTTCTAATTGAAGTCTGGTTAATTCTTGACAACCTTGCTTAGCTAGCTCAAGTAATTCATCTAATTCTTTATTTGAAAAAGGCTCCCCTTCAGCGGTGCCTTGAACTTCAATGTATTTTCCTGAGCCGGTCATAACCACATTCATGTCAGTTTCTGCGGCGACATCGTCTACATAATGAAGATCTAATCTGACCTCACCTTCGACTACGCCTACGCTAACTGCAGCCACTGAATCCAATAAAACTTTAGAGTCTTTCGCAATTATTTCTTTATTTTTTGCCCAAGTTAGAGCATCGCTTAAAGCAACAAATGCTCCAGTTATTGCCGCGGTTCTGGTGCCACCATCTGCTTGTAATACGTCGCAATCAATAACAATGGTGTTTTCACCAAGAGCCTTAAAGTCAACAACTGCACGCATACTGCGACCAATCAATCGAGAAATTTCTTGAGTTCTGCCTCCGAGCTTTCCTTTGACTGATTCTCTGTCGGTTCTAGTTTCAGTGGCGCGGGGAATCATCGAGTATTCAGCGGTAACCCATCCTTCGCCTGAATCCTTCTTCCACCTGGGAACTCCTTGAGTAAATGACGCAGTGCAAAGTACTCGGGTTTTGCCAAAGTGGACCAGGCATGAACCTTCAGCGCTTTCGATCCAATTGCGTTCAAATTTGATTTCTCTAAGTTGGTTGTTTTCTCTCTGGTCGCTTCTGGTCATTTCTTCACCTTATCTAGTTTTGAATTCTTCAACTGCTTCAACTTCTGGGCCTAAGAATCTTTGAGCTAGTTTTTGAAAATTATCGATGCTTCCAGTTGCCAAAAATTCATACTTAGGCTTGCCAGCGTTGGGGTCTCTTAAGAGATTATTTTTAACTAAGACGCGATATAAATCGCGTGCGGTTTCTTCTGCACTAGAAACTAAGGCAACATCCTCGCCCATCACATAACCTATGGCGCCTTGTAATAAAGGGTAGTGAGTGCAACCGAGAACTACGGTGTCAACATCAGCAGCAATTAATGGTTTTAAATAGCCTTCTGCAATTTTAAGAACTTCATCTCCAGAAGTAATGCCACTCTCAACTAACTCAACGAATTTCGGGCAAGCTTGAGAAATTAGGTTAATCTCCTCGCTGATGGCAAAGGAATCTTCATAGGCGCCGCTGCTAACTGTTGCTTGGGTGCCGATTACGCCAACCTTTTTATTTCGAGTGAGACTGGCAGCTCTTCTTGCAGCTGGACCAATCACTTCAACTACTGGAACCTGGTAACGCTCCCTGGCATCACGCAAAGTTGCAGCACTAGCTGAATTGCAAGCAATCACTAAAGCCTTGACGCCTTCACTCACTAATTGATCCATGATTTGTAAAGAAAATTCACGCACCTCGGCAATTGGCCTAGGTCCGTAAGGGCCATGCAGGGTATCTCCGACGTATCTAATGGATTCGTGAGGTAACTGATCGATTATTGCCCGGGCGACTGTCAGGCCGCCTACACCTGAGTCCAGGATCCCTATTGGCGCATCATTCATGAGTTGTCTAAGCCTAGAGGCTTATTTATTGGGGTTTGTGAGAAAGGTGGGCCTAAATTTGTGAATTTGTGAGAAAAAAGTTGTTCAAAATCAGTGCAATTTCTCTCAAGAGGCGTACAGTAGCCACGAGGCCGAAAGTCGGCTCTGTAAAAAACCGTCTCGGGAGGCGGAATGTTCGATGTACAGCAATTGACCTTTGGTCAGTTTGACGCTGTCTACAACGTGTTGTCGTTCGCATTGGTCTCAATGATCTTTGCAACAATTTTTATGCTCGCTTCACAAAGGCGAGTCTTACAGCGTTATCGCGCTTCTTTGGTTATCTCAGCCACTGTTACCGGTATTGCTGCTTATCACTACTGGCGAATCTTTGATTCTTTCGAAGCTGCCTACTACGAGGGAACCCCCTTCAACGAGGCATATCGCTATGTTGACTGGATATTGACTGTGCCATTGCTATTGGTTGAAACCGTAGCTGTGTTGGCTCTTGCCAAGTCTGTCTCAAGCTCACTATTAACTCGCTTGATCCCAGCTTCTGCATTGATGATTATCTTGGGCTACCCAGGTGAAATCACCAGTGAAATTGGTCCAAAGTTGATTTGGGGTGCGCTATCAACCATTCCATTCATCTACATCCTTTACATACTCTTCGTTGAGTTGGGTAAATCCCTCGGACGTCAACCAGAAGGTGTTGCCAAAGAAGTACAAGGCTTGCGCTTAACTTTGCTTGCTACTTGGGGCTTCTATCCAATCGCTTATCTATTCCCAGTGATGGGCTTCGAAGGCAACTTAGCTTTCGTGTTCCGTCAGTATGGATATTCGATTGCTGACGTACTTGCCAAAGCCGTGTTCGGCTTGGTCATCTACAAGATTGCTCGCCTAAAGAGCTTCGCAGATGATCCTGAATTCGCAAAGCAAGAAGGTCACTAAGTAATTAATAAAAAAAGCGGGCTTCGGCCCGCTTTTTTTATTTAGTCTCCAATAAAGTTCCTTGTAACCAAGTAAGCCAGTCATAAACCTCTAGAAGACTCGCCTTTTCAGGATCCAAATTCTCAGTACGCATGTTCTCAGTGATCTCTAACCGAGTCCCAAGAGCGAGCCTTACATCATTTAGCGTCTTGAGCCAGATTTCAAAATCTAGTTCAACGACCTCTATCGCCGTATCGTCTTTTGGCAGACCTGCTAGTACTTTTCTAGCTTGAATTAATTTTTCATCTCTAAGGGATCTTTCAGTAAAACGCCTAAATTCGCTGTTAGCTTCTTCATCTTCGCCATAAGCGTCCGGTAGTAATCGGTAAACCACTTCATCTTGAGGGCGAGCAATTGACTTTCCCAGATCATTCAAGAAATCTAATGGGTCACTAGTTGCTTCCTCTTGAAGATCTAATAATTGAATAATCTGACCTATTAACGAATTCAAGAGGGCTATTTCTACCTCGGCAAGCTGAAGCCATCTTTTTCCATTTTCAATAAAAAATCCGTGCATTAAACGGCCTTCTCTAGCGTTGCCATTAATCCGTATCCATGCAGGGCTGAAACATCTCGCTCCATTTCTTCGCGAGTTCCTTTATTAACTATTGCCTTACCCTTTGTGTGAACGTCCATCATCAGTTTTTCGGCTTTACCTTTTGAATAACCAAAGTAAGTCATAAAAACATAGGTAACATAACTCATCAAATTAATCGGGTCATCCCAGACAATACAAACCCAAGGGGTAGAAACTTCGGTTCCAGCTTCCGCCAAGATTTCTTCGAGCGGAGTTACAGACATTATTCTTTCGGCAACTTCTCGTAGATTTTTTTACAGTCTGGACAAATTGGAAATTTTGATGGGTCTCTCCCTGGAACCCAAACTTTGCCACAAAGCGCTATAACCGGTTTACCGGTCATCGCGCTTTCCATGATCTTGTTCTTATCCACGTAGTGAGCAAAGCGCTCATGATCGCCATCGTTATTTGTGGCAACCGGCGCTTCTTCTAAAAGGGTCGTGCCTGCTGGGCTGGGGCTTTCTAAAGGCTCTGACATAGTTCTGATGCTAGTTCATTTCTGCTATCGGTAAAGTTTGGTGCTTAATTCCAATTTAGGAGAAATTGCAAAATGTTGCAAGGTAGAGACTTTCTCAAAGAAAGCGACTTCACCAGAGCTGAATTTGAATACCTGATCTCACTCGCTGCTAAATTGAAAGACGAAAAACAACAAAAAAATGAAAAGCCGAGACTCAGTGGGAAAAATCTGGCACTAATTTTTGAAAAAACCTCCACTCGCACGCGAGCCGCATTGGAAGTAGCAGCTTTTGATCAAGGCGCCCATGTCACCTATTTCGACCCTGCAAGCTCGCAAATCGGCCATAAAGAATCAATCGCGGATACCGCAAGAGTTCTTTCAAGAATGTTTGACGGCATCAGTTATCGTGGCTTTGATCACAAAATTGTTGAAGATCTTGCCGAACACTCAAGCGTGCCAGTGATAAATGCGCTAACCGACCAATGGCACCCGACCCAAATGTTGGCAGACTTTTTAACCATGAAGGAATACAGCCAGAAAGCATTCTCAGAAATTAAATTTGCCTACTTAGGTGATGCTAGGAACAACATGGGTAACTCCCTTTTAGTTACTGCTGCTTTGCTGGGCTGTCAGGTAAACATTGCATCACCCAAGTCGCTGCAGCCATCTGAAGAAGTCCAAGCGCTCGCAAAGGCCTTAGCTCGAGAATCTGGGGCAAAGCTAGTGATTAATGAAGACCCTGTCTCTGCTGTCAGAGATGTTGATTTCATTCATACAGATGTTTGGGTATCTATGGGTGAACCCAAGGGAGTTTGGACGGAAAGAGTCGAATTATTAAAAAGCTATCGCGTAGATAGCAAAATTCTTGCCGCGAGCAACAACTCACAAGTTAAATTCATGCACTGTCTGCCAGCATTTCATAATGATCAGACAGTTCTAGGCGCCGAGATTCAAAAGGAATTTAATTTAACAGGATTAGAAGTTTCTGAAGAGGTATTCGAGTCTGAAGCATCAATAGTTTTTGATCAAGCTGAAAATCGCCTACACACCATAAAAGCAGTTTTAGTCGCCTTATTGGCAGAAAATAAATAGAGCCCCAATTTCTTGGGGCTCTATTTGATGAAGACTTAAGTCCTAGATAGCGCGAACGTTCGCAGCTTGGGGACCTTTCTGGCCTTCTGTGATATCGAATTCGACACGTTGCTCTTCATTCAATGAGCGATAACCATCGCTTTGAATTGCTGAGTAATGCACGAATACGTCTGGCCCTCCTTCGTCAGGGGCGATGAATCCAAAGCCCTTTTCTGAATTGAACCATTTGACGCTGCCTGCTGGCATATTTTCTATCTCCTGCTTTTTGGAATGTACCTTGTCAACTTTTGCTGGCCAAGGAGTCACTCGCCGCGTACCTTCCGCGGCATCACAGACACCTAAGAAAGATCAACTTGCAACTACCCCTAGCGTACGCCACC
>JAYPCW010000068.1:0-5224 GCA_038124905.1 Candidatus Nanopelagicales bacterium
ATTTAGGTGCTCTTATTTGCTCACCAATCAAGAAGTCGACACTAGCGCCAAAACATAAAACCACCCTCAGTGAAGAAACTTTATATTTTTTTAAATAAGCAGCTAATACTTCTTGCTTTGGGTGCCCTAGGGCTAATACTAAAATAGTAATTTGATGCTCTTCGCATAGCTGCGCGATGCGCTTGGCACTTGCTTCAGTATCTGCAAAAAATTCATCGTTTACTAAAACTAGATTTAGTTGAGGGTAAAGGTTTTTGAGCTTGGCTTTGATTTGATTTTGGTCGCTTCCTCCAATAATTCCTATTCGCGTGCGGGGATCTAGAGTTTCGAATAGTTTGGGTAGCAAATCACTGCCAGTTACACGGGGCCATTTCTTAGCTTCAGCCAAACTTGCAGCAAAAGCAAGCGGCCAGCCGTCTATTAGTCGCAATTGGGCACTACTTAAAAAGTCACGCAAATCTTGGTTTTTTCGGTAGGTAGTTAATTGTCCAGCATTTGGGGTTAAGACAAAATTTGTGTTAGTTGAGGTTAAAAAGCTCTTTATCTTGTTAAGTGCTTCTGCTTGGGTCACTAGGTCAAGCTCTACGGCACTGATCCGTAAAGACTTCATTTTAGAGACTCATAAAGTTGTTGATGTTGCTTTGTTGCTAAATCCCAATTTAATAACTGACTTTGAGCGACAGATGTTTCTGAAAGTTTTTGAGGCTCCTTAGCCCAAATTTTTAATACTTCTGCAAATTCGTCAGTAACACTGCAGTTAACAAAAACATCTTCCTTTAATTGCAATTCTTTTAAAGCTTCAATGGAATTTGCAATTACTGGGGTTCCTAGGGCATGTGCTTCTAACATGGGCAAACCAAACCCTTCGTAGACAGAAGGCATAACTAATGCCACCGCACCCTGGACAAGTGCAGCTAATTCTTTATCTAAAGTCGCTCTAATTCTTTTAAATTCTTTAGGTAAGGTTCCCCAAGCATCTCTACCTACATGTATGAAGTCATGAGTCTTAGTTAAGCCACTCTTAGCAATTGCTTTGGCGTAGGCATCTAGATTCTTTCTCGGTTCGATGGTGCCAATCGATAAAAAATACGGTTTAGCATTCTTGAATTCTTTAATATTTTCCTTAGGTAAAGAGTTGCCATGTTGAATTACATGAATTAAATTTTCATTGACTTTAAATTCTTCTATCATTTCTCTGGCAATAGCACGACTTGGAACAATGATCGCGTCTGATTGTTTAATCGCTTTCTGGGCATGCTTTCGGTAATAGTTCTTACCCAAAAATGATGCGGTCTCTGGGAATCTCCACCAAGTTAGATCGTGAAGGGTGAAAACTTGCTTTTTTGCATGGGCCCTTTTTATTGGGGGGTAAGTAGGGAAATGAGCAACTGGAAAATCTTCACTAACTTTAAACGCCGCGAAATCACTTTTAAGTAATTTGATTTTGTTTTCTACCCTTGGCTTCCAAGCGTCAATAGCTCCCAGAGCTAAAAGTCTTCTGCCGATTTCAAGGGAATATCGCTCCCAACCTGTGATGTAAGGCTTGCTCCATGATCGGGCGTCAAACCAAGTATTTTGGACCATGGCTTAGAACTTAGTCTGAGCACAAAAAACGGGATAAGAAAGACTTAAGCCTATGGTTGAAATCTCCCAAAAATGGGCGGCTTGCATCGTTTATTTTAACGATGCGCCAGCTCTTGCTGCACTATTAGAAGATTTGAAACTGCAAGATTCTCAACCAGAAAAAATTTTTATTTGTGATAATAATTCAACTACTCCTTTTGAATCAGAATTGAATAATAATATTCAAGTAATCAAATTAGCTGAAAACAAAGGTTTTGGAACAGCGGCGAATGAAGCAATAGGCGCGGCGATAGCAGCCGGCTTTGAAAATCTTATTTTATTTTCACAAGATGTTCGCTTACATGACTTAAAAGCGACAAGCCAATTAATTAGTGAAGTAGAAAAAAATAATTTAATTGCCTACCCAACAATGCTTAATCGTAGAGAAAATAATGTATTTTCTAAAGGTGGAAGCATTAATTTTTTAACAGGTAAAATTTATTTAAATACTAAATTAAATTCAAGAAAAAAATTCTGGGCCGATGGCTCCTGCTTAGCATTTAATCAACATGTATTTAAAACTCTCAATGGTTTTGATCAAAATTATTTTATGTATTTTGAAGATGTGGATTTTTGTTACCGGGCTGTAAAAAATTCCTATCAGCTAAAGCATGTACCAGTTGAGGTGTCGCAAAATCCAAATGGTCCAAGCTCACTGCTAAGAAGTAGAAATAGCGTTAGCTTCGCCAAGAAGGTAAATAAATGGTTTTTACTCATAGTCATTAATAGAAATTTACTTGGATCCTTAAAGTCTTTTTTAACTTTAGATATTGCAAGTGGCAAAGACAGATATCGCGGAATTCGATTAGGCTTAAAAGCTGATGCAAGAAACTAGACGGGGCACTGGACCTACCAGTGAGTGGAAGAACACCCTACAACTTAGGTTGTGGATAGTAGATTCAATATTAATTTTTTTAGCAATTTTTATCGGAATTTTGTCTAGGTATCAAAATTTTTGGTCAGACGGCATTAGTCAATTTGATTTATCGGTTTTGATTTATGGACTTTTAATTTTTATTGGGTGGTCTATCAGTTTACAGTTTTTTCAAAGTCGCGAGATAGCAATTTTGGGCTTTGGTGCGGATGAATATAGAAGAGTAATTACTGCAAGTTTTGCAGTGTTCGCCATGTTAGCAATAATTTCTTATCTTTTTAAATTAGAAATATCGCGTTTGTTTGTGGCGGTAACTTTTTTTCTGGGTGTAATTTTTTTGTTTATAGGACGTAGAACTTTAAGAAAAATTCTTAGTAGAGCAAGAGAGCAGGGCCGATATTTATCAAGAGTTTTACTTATCCAAGGCAGTTATCAAGATCACGTAGAAGCGAGATTGAACACCGCTATTTATTCAGGATTAAAAATTGTTAGTCGAATTAAGGTGGACGACTTTAACAGTTTTGATTCAGGCAATGTCGCAAATTTGGCAGCTGAAGAAAATTGTGACGTAATTTTGGTTTCACAGTCAGCTGATGTTTCTGCTTTTGATTTGCGAAAGCTGGGCTGGGCTTTAGAAGATTCACAAATACGTTTAGTGGTAGCTCCAGCCGTAACAGAAATTGCTGGCCCGCGCCTGAAGGTAAGTAACGTAGAGGGTTTGCCGCTACTGCATGTTGAGCAGCCGATGTTTTCTGGACCAGCAAGATTCACGAAGCGATTAGTAGATATTTTCGGAGCAATTATTGGTTTGGTGGTGCTTTCTCCAATCTTTTTAATTATTGGCATCATCATTAAATTTTCAGATCGTGGCCCAATTTTTTATATTCAAAATCGAGTTAGGCAAGAAAACAAAATTTTTGGTGTTTATAAATTTCGAACTATGTTAGTCGGGGCGCATAAATTAAGAGACGAAATTATGCAGCAAACAGGTAAGGATTTGCGTTTAGCTAAAGATCCAAATGATCCAAGAATCACAAAACCAGGTAAATTTTTAAGGCGGTGGTCAATTGATGAGTTGCCGCAATTAATTAATGTGATTAAGGGCGAAATGAGTTTGGTTGGGCCAAGGCCACCTTTAGCTGAAGAAGTTGAGCAATATGAATCAGCAGAAAAACGCCGGCTCTTAGTTAAGCCGGGCTTAACTGGACTTTGGCAAGTTTCGGGTCGCTCCGAATTAGATTGGGAAGACGCTGTTCGTTTAGATCTTTATTATGTAGAAAACTGGTCTTTAACTTTAGATTTCTTAATTATGCTTAGAACGGTAGCTGCAGTATTTCGCGGTGAAGGTGCTTATTAAAAACTTAGGGTTTTAATAAAGCTCATGCATTCTTGATAATTTGGTAACAAGTTAGCATTTTGTGCTTCTTTAAGCGTTGGAGCAATTTTGTCTTTTTCAGAAATTTCTAAATCCGTTAAAACCCAATCAATATTTAAATCTTCATCTAGCGGGTTTATACCCTTTTCCCGCTCTGGGTTATAAGGTGCAGACACTAGATAAGCAACCAAAGTGTCATCACTTAGCGCAACAAAAGCATGGGCTAATCCTTCTTCAATAAAAATTGCTTGAGGATTTTCACTATTTAAATCAATAAAGTCATATTCACCAAAAGTTGGTGAACCTACTCTGATATCTATTACAAAATCTCTAATTTTACCTTTTAGGCATTGCACGTATTTTGCTTGACTAGGCGGGACCAACGCATAGTGAATTCCTCGTACCGACCCCTTTTTGCTAACAGAAGTATTTGCTTGTGCGATTGGAAACCTTCTATTTAGATTTTTCTCTAAAGCATCTGATTTAAATGATTCGTAAAAAAAACCACGACTGTCGTCAAATCTCTTATGACCAATAAGCCAAGACCCAGCGATTTTTAATTCTGCAATGTCCACAACCCAACCTTATCGGTGATTTTTCGAAAACCAGTCAGCCACTAACGCAGATGTGCTATCGGATAGAACTCCGCCGATAACTTCTACAGGTGGGTTTGCTTGACGCAAAAATTCTGCGGTTGAGCGTATTGCTCCTGTTTTTGGTTCATAAGCACCAAAAACTAAACGCGAAATTCTAGTTTGTAAAATTGCGCCAGCGCACATCGCACATGGTTCAAGTATCACAACTAGCGTGCAATTGTCTAATCGCCAATTTTTTTTGGTAGCTCCAGCTCTAGTCAAAGCTAATACTTCTGCGTGACCCACTGGGTTATTATCTAGAAATCTTGAATTTGAACATCTAGATAATTCTTTTCCATTTTCATCTAGCACGATTGCCGAGATCGGGACTTCTTCTTTAGGGCAATTTTTTGCAGTCCAGTCGATTAAATCTTGCATAAGTTCCAGATAAATCTTGGGTGGCTGCATGGTTAGTTAATCTATCAAGGTCAATTAGTAACCTAGGCACTATGCGTAAATATTTGTCGGTTTCTACGCCGGCTTTTAGTTTATGGTCTTTCGTGGTTTTACAACATTTAGTTATTGGAACATTTCTACTTACTCGTAACCCCAATCGGGGTGGCATTGGTTTGAGCATGGATATTTATTTGGCGGTAGTGGGCGTTTCAACTTTGGTATTGGCTATTTATTTTGCAATTCAATTGGTTTTATACAACAAAGTAGTTAAGGTTGAAAATCTCTTAATTCCCACTATTTTTTCGCTACCGATGCTGGCTT
>JAYPCW010000069.1:0-5221 GCA_038124905.1 Candidatus Nanopelagicales bacterium
GCAAACCATTCACCACCACCAATTGCCCAAGCACCTAAGCCAAGCGTGGTGATTTGCATTCCGGTTTTACCGAGTGGTCGTGTAGGTAACATTTACAAAACTCCGTAGGTTGCAAAAGCTTCTGTAGCACTCATTCCGTTTTCAATTGCGTTGCGAACGGTATTTTCAGTGCTAGCTTTTTCTAATGATTTTTCTATAACTTCTTTTTCAACTTCTTGAGGAATAATCAGCACACCATCCATATCACCAAAAACAATATCTCCAGGGCGCACATCAACTTGCCCGATTCTCACCGGAACTCTAAATTCTTTCACCGAAGCTCTTGGCCCAGAATCTTGTGCGTAGTTACCATGACTAAATACTGGAAAATCCATTCCCAATATTTGAGGTGTATCTCTATGAAAGCCATCAACTACTGCGCCAACGCAACCGCGTAATTTTGCAGTAGCTGTCATAATTTCACCCCATGCCGCATGCGGAATTCGCGCACAACGCGCTAAATAAATTTCATTTACTTCTAATTGATCTAACGCTTCAGTTAATAATCCAAAAGGTTTCTTCTGTGGACCAGAAACATCATCAACAACAACTGGCATCGCACGCCCAACAACCTTCATCTCGGGCTTCAAGGGTTGAATTTCGTAGGGCAAAAACTGCCTCATGTAACCCATCTGATCCAAGATGTCCCCAATCACCGGGGTATACAACTTCTCTTTGATTGTTGAAAAGATTTGGCTGTCTGAATTATTGGTGGACACTAACTCCCTCTCTATTGGAAGAATTAACTTGCCAAAACACTACTCTCGCGAGCTAAAGCACCTCACCCGATACGGCTTTTCTAACTGCCTCAGATGAGTCCCTGGTGTCACATAAGTCACACAGATTTTTAATTACGGTCCGATAACTTTTGCCCAAAAAACTTGGGCCCAAGACCCTATACGACTAATCTAGGTGGAAATCCGTACTAATTCTCACAGAAGGAGAATGAATGTTTTCAACACGGAAAATCGCAGGCGTTTCGCTAGCTCTAGCGATCGCGCTTGCAGGTTGTTCAAGCGGAGGCGACTCTGCTTCTGAATCAACCGATTCAGGTAGTTCATCAGAAGGATCTTCATCTGCCGCCCCAAGTGGCGAAGTTGAAGTTTTCTCTTGGTGGGCAAGCGGTGGCGAAGCTGAAGGCCTAGCTGCACTTGTCGGTGCTTTCGAAGAGCAATGCCCAGACGTTGAATTCGTCAACGCAACCGTTGCCGGTGGCGCTGGTTTCAACGCAAAGGCTGTTCTTGTTAGCCGCCTAGAGTCAGGTCAACCACCAGATTCTTTCCAAGCTCACGCTGGTAAAGAACTACTTAGTTACATTGAAGCTGGACAGTTAGAACCAGTTAACTTCATTTATGAAGAAGCTGGATTGCTAGATGCTTTCCCAGCAGATTTGATCGAACAAGTGACTTACACTGACGGAAACATTTACTCCGTTCCAGTGAACATTCACCGTTCAAACTTGATCTGGTGGAATCCAAAGACTGCAGAGTCTCTAGGAATTACCCCACCAACCACTATGGACGAATTGTTCGCCGCACTTGACACTGTCAAGGCAGCGGGTGCAACTGGTCTTGCTCTTGCAACTGCCTGGGCTCAGGTTCACTTGCTAGAGAGCGTCTTGTTGTCAACTCTCGGTGTCGATGATTACAACAAACTAAGTGTCAAGGGTGAAGGTGAAGAAGTATGGGCGAGCGCCAAGACAACTGAAGCGCTAGAAGCCTATGCACGGTTACTTTCTTATGCCAATGAAGATGCCGACGCAATCGACTGGGCACCTGCTGCTCAGTTAGTACTTGATGGACAAGCTGGCTTCACCGTTATGGGTGACTGGTCAGATGCACAATTCCTATCTCAGGGTCTAACCCCGAATGTGGACTACGCATGGGCTCCATTCCCAGGTACTGCTGGCGTTTACATGTGGCTATCTGACTCCTTTACTCTTGCAAAGAACGCACCTAACCGTGACGCTTCAATTTGCTGGCTAAAGGCTGCCGGATCAAAAGCTGGACAAGATGCCTTCAATCCAAAGAAGGGCTCAATCCCAGCACGTACTGACTCAGACGAAGCTTTGTACGGTGAATACCTACAAACCGCTTTAGCTGACTGGAAGGTTGATTCACTAGCAGGTTCATTTGCACACGGTGCAGTTGCAACCAACGCTGCTCAATCAGCACTACAGGCAGCAGTGTCTGAATTCAAGGCCAACGGTGCAACCGATATCGCAGACTTCCAAACTAAATTGGCAGCTGCTGCATTAGCGGAATAACACCAAAAACAAGTAATCAGCTTTAGGGCTGAGGACCTTCTGGCGGACACCCTAATTGTTTGTCAGAAGGTCCCTTGTTTTAGATTTACCTCAATAGCAAGGTTCCACTCTCATCGACAAGGGGGACTTAGTGAGCGTTAAGCCCACCACCGCCAAACGAAGCAAATTCCCTCATTGGCTCCCAGGCTTTTTAGTTCTTCTCCCATCAATGATCTTGATGTTCTACTTTGTTTATGTATTACTCTTTCAAAACTTTCTTCTCTCTCTAACCAACCGCAAAGGCATCAACTCAACGGGCGAATTTATTGGTGGCGGTAACTACGCAGAATTAATTGTTGAAGATCGCTTCCAAAACTCAATGCAAAATCTTTTGCTCTTCACCGTCGCCTTTATCGGCGGCACCATGCTCATCGGTTTAATCATGGCAATTTTGCTCGAGCGCGGAATCCCAGGTGAAGGTCTCTTCCGATCAACATTCATCTTTCCAATGGCACTGTCATTTATTGCATCCGGATGAGTTTGGGGGTTCTTAATGAACCCAAGCCGCGGTGACAACGCTGGTGGCCTCAACTGGTTACTTAAAAACATTGGTTTAGGTGCTCTTCAAAATCCCTGGTGGCAAGCCAACACTTGGGGCATGGCAGCCCTCGCACTCCCTGCAATCTGGATGTTCTCGGGCTACATCATGGCCTTGTTCCTTGCAGGCTTCCGCGGAATCCCAGATGATGTTCGTGAAGCTGCCAAGATAGATGGAGCTAATGAATTCCAGATCTATACGAGAGTTCTCTTCCCCCTTCTTGGCCCAGCCGCTCTTTCAGCACTCGTAATCCTTGGCCATATTTCAGTTAAGGTTTTCGACCTTGTAGTTGCTGTTTCTTTCAAGCAGTTCCGCACCGAAACTCCGGCTGTTTATATGTGGGTAACAACCTTTGATTCCACTAGCTTTGGTAAAGGCGCCGCAATCGCTGCGATCCTTCTCATCGTCACTGCAATCATTGTTATTCCGTATCTAGTTAGCGTTTATAAAGGAGAGAAGACCCGATGACAATCACCGCTAATCCTCCTAAGAAACAAAAGACTCCGAAAGAAATATCTTTTAGAATTCTTCATTACGCATCACTACTACTTCTTCTTGCTTTTATCTTGATGCCTATTTATGTCATGTTCGCTGGCTCTTTCAAGCCAATGGAAGAAATGATCCCTTCAAGGGCTTTCTATCTACCGAGCAATTTCTCTTTCGCTGAATGCGGCAACACCGGAGATAACTTCACTAACAACTTTCAAAACGGTGGCTGTAACTGGGTATTTGCCTGGAGCGCTCTTTCTGACACGATGTTTCGCACCTTCACCATCGTCATCCAATCAACCCTTATCTCAGCTTTCTTAGGCTCCATTAACGGCTTCATCCTCGCCAGATGGCGCTTTCCCTATTCAAACCTTGTCTTCACGCTATTTCTCTTCGGTATGTTCATCCCCTACCAAGCAATCATGCTTCCTTTGGTTCAAATCTTCGTAGGAACAGGCCTTAACAGAACTATCTATGCCCTAGTCATCTCTCACGTTATATATGGCATACCCATAGTCACCCTGATCTTTAGGAACTTCTATGCCCAAATCCCGAACGAACTCATAGAAGCCGCGAGAGTCGATGGTGCAGGAATGTTCTCTACCTACCTAAAAATCATTCTCCCGCTTTCTTGGCCTGCCTTCATCGTCGTACTCATCTGGCAATTCACCTCAGCTTGGAACGACTTTCTCTTTGCCGCCTTCCTTACCGGAGGTAACCCGCGCCTTTCAGTAGTCACCACAACCCTCAACTTCTTAAATGGCGGTGCAATAGTCAACTACGGCATCAACATGGCAGCCGCAGTAATAGCCTCCCTACCAACCCTCATCGTCTACATCTTCTTAGGCAGATACTTCATCAGAGGAATGCTTGCAGGAAGCTTAAAGAGTTAAGTAACTAACATTAGTTTATGTCTCTAAAGAGAAAAGCGTATATTAGTCTTTTTTCCGGCTCATTTGCAATTTTGTTTTTTGGTCTTTATTTAACTTCCTATAATGGGTATGGGTCTGATAATGACACGTACGGAGTCCTAAGATCCTATCTTCACATAATTAATACTGGACAATATTCGGCTTCAAGATTCACTGGAAATCCAGTTGCAGAAATCTTTATCGGATCTGTTTCATACTATTTTGGCAGCCAAATAATTAAGATTTTAATTTTTTTATTTTTTATTTTAGGCATATTTTTATTTTACTATTCTTTTGATAAGCAAATATTTACAATTAAATTTGCAAGTTTTTTGTTATTATGTCTTTCTAACCCGGTACTTTTTTTTGACAACCTTGAGCCAATGGAATATTCCATTGCTTTTCTTTTTTTCTCACTTGGGCTTATATTTCGTTCTTACGACCTCAGAATATTGATGATACTAAGTTTTGTATTCTCAGTTGGAACTCGAATATCTTTTATTTTATTTGCCATAATTATATTGCTTTTTGATAACAAAGTAGATAAAAAAAATAAAGCGGGTGAACTTTTTTCTCTAATAATTATTAGCGCACTTTTTTATGTTCCTATTTGGATACGAGACAAATTGACTTTTGGGTGGCTCGGTGCCAAGCAACCGGACGAACAAGGGTTATTGGGCCTAATTGCTCGTTTCGGGTATAAAACTTGGCTGAGTGTGGGATTAATCAGTCTATTGATCGTACTTTATATTATTATTCAAAATAGAGCAAAGATACTAAATAATTACAATCATAAAATAATAAGTTTATTAATTGTAGCAAATTTAGCCATCTACCTTTGGATTCCAGCTGACAGAAGTTATTTACAACCAGCTTTAATTTTTACATATTTTTTAATTAGTAATTATGCCAAAACAATAGTTATTCTTATATTAGTTA
>JAYPCW010000070.1:0-3288 GCA_038124905.1 Candidatus Nanopelagicales bacterium
CCACAAGAGAGCGTCTCACCACTACCGCGTTCATGCACTTTAATTTTTACTTTATTTTCTGAAATTTTTTGAACAAACTCAACATTTACTCCATCATCGAACACTCCAGTGGTAGTCAAAGTTGGCGCAACACTCAAATCTTTTACTTGATTTAGGTCATCTACCAACACCACTGCATGCGGATTAGGTGCTGTGACCGCTTGGCCGCTATAAGCAAAACCATGATGCTCAATCAATAAATCTTTATTTAGAATTTCAACTTTCGGCATAGAGACAGTTACTGAATTTGCCGAATTAATTTTTGCGCTAACTACCCCGGCCCTAGTCCTAAATTCAAAACTTTCTTTTTCAATTAACTTTTCTTTATAAAGATAGGCAGCAAAAACTCTTGCACCATTGCCACACATTAAAGCCAAGGAGCCGTCTGAATTTCGATAATCCATGAGGTAAAGCCCATCGGCTTGCAGAACAATTCTTAGAATCCCATCCGCCCCGAGGCCAAAATGTCGATCGCACATCTTTTTTATATCTTGCTCCGAGAGCACGATTTCGCCATCAATATCAGGGATCACCAAAAAGTCATTGCCGGTGCCATGACCCTTTTCAAACGCTATTTCTCTCATTTGCTTCCTAGCCTATGGGCTTGCTCAAACAAATCTTCATCTTGCGCATTTAACCAGGTAATTTTGCTGTCTCTTCTAAACCAACTCATCTGTCGTCTTGAAAATTTACGAGTTGCCGTGACAGTTTCTTCTTTAGCGGTTGCCAAGTCAATTCGACCAGCTAGAAAATCAAGTACTTGGCTGACACCTAACGCTTTTCTAGCAGTAACTCCTAGTTCGCTAGCCAAACTTTTTACTTCTTCAACTATTCCCATTTCAAACATCTTTTCAACTCTTAAAGCGATTCGAGAATCCAATATCTCTCGATCTAGCTCTAAGCCAATTCTCACATCTTCAAATACGTTTTTAGCCTTAGGCAAAGTAGCGCTAAACGGTTTGCCGGTTAGTTCAATAACTTCTAAGGCACGAACAATTCGCCTCACGTTGCCAGGCAAAATGTTTTCTGCTGCCATCGGGTCTTTATTTTTAAGCTCGCTATATAAGTCTTCGCCTTTATCTGCTCGGGCTTGATATTTATCTCTAATTTTTTTATCGGTTTTTTGAAAAGTTAACTCATCTAAAACCGCTGTCACATACAAACCTGACCCACCTACCAAAATTGGGTATTTATCTTTTGCTAAAACTTCTTTAATTTTTTCTCGAGCTAAGGATTGAAATTCGGCAACGCTCGCCTCTTTACTAACTGGGTAGATATCTAGTAAATGGTGCACGACCCCTTTGCGATCAGTTAACGGAACCTTCGCCGTCGCGATGTCTAAACTTTGATAAAGCTGCATAGCATCAGCATTAATTACCTCACCATCAATTTTTAAAGCCAATTCAATTGCTAAATCACTTTTACCAACCGCAGTTGGCCCCATCAAAGCTATAACTTTTTTCACGAGCTTTTAATTAAAACAGGCATTCCTAGAGTTACTGCGTTGCTTGGCTCTTTTAGTCGAGCTTCCCAAAGGTCACCAGCACGGCTTTTTCTCACTTCACATTTTGAGTCAGCCACTAAGTGATAAGGGGCGGCATAAGTAACTTCAGTGGTAACGAAATCCCCCGGGCGAATATTTTGCGCTTCGTCATAAGAAAAGTGCACTAAACGATTTTCTTTGGTTCTACCGGAAAGGCGATGGGTTTCACTATCTTTTTTGCCTTCTTTAGGAGCAACTAACACTTCAACTTTTTTGCCAACTTGTTTCTTGCTCTCTTGCCAAGCAATGTCATTAACAACTTTTAGTAATTTCTCAAACCTTGTTTGAATTAATTCCTGCGGTATTTGATCTGGTAATTCTGCAGCGGGAGTTCCAGGGCGCTTTGAGTATTGAAATGTATAGGCAGCAGTAAAGCGAGCTTTTTCAACAACATCGATAGTCTCTAATAAGTCTTCTTCTGTTTCACCAGGGAACCCAACAATGATGTCAGTGGTAATCGCCGCTCCAGGTAAGTGACTTCTCACTTGATCAATAATTTCTAAATAACGTGATTTGCGATAAGAACGGCGCATCGCTTTCAGGATGCGATCTGAGCCTGACTGCAATGGCATATGTAATTGCGGCATCACATTTGGGGTTTCTTTCATTGCCAAAATTACTTCTTCAGTGAAATCCCTAGGATGAGGCGAAGTAAAGCGAACTCGCTCTAAACCATCAATTTCACCACAAGCGCGAAGCAAGTTAGCAAAAGCTTCTCTTTCACCAAACTCAACGCCGTAAGAATTCACATTTTGACCCAAAAGCGTTACTTCAACTACCCCATCGTCAACTAGTGCTTTGATCTCATCCAAAATCTCTCCGGCTTTCCGATCTTTTTCTTTACCACGCAAAGACGGCACAATACAAAATGTGCAAGAGTTGTTGCAGCCAACGCTAATAGAAACCCATGCCGAATAAGAAGATTCTCTTTTACTTGGCAAATTAGAGGGGAACACTTCTAAACTTTCTAGAATTTCAACTTGTGCTTCTTGCTGACTTCGTGCTCGATCTAATAGCACTGGCAAAGCATTTACATTGTGAGTTCCAAAAACCACATCTACCCAAGGAGCTTTCTTTAAAATCTCACCGCGATCTTTTTGTGCTAAACAACCACCCACCGCAATTTGTAAATTTGGGTTTTTGATCTTCTCTTGCACCAGCATGCCTAAGGTGCCATAGAGCTTGTTATCTGCGTTTTCTCTAACGGCGCAGGTATTTAGAACTATTACATCTGCGCTTTCATCTTGCGACTCAACAAAGCCAGCATCCTCTAATAAGCCAGCTAGCCGCTCAGAATCATGGGCATTCATCTGACAGCCAAATGTCGTTACGCGATAGGTACCTTTATTCATCAAGTTCCTAGATTACGGCCTAGCTCCAAAACTGGCTAAATCGCTTTGACCTACTCCCCAGATAGATCTAATTAGTCGGTTGAGTTAGATCAGCTACCTTCGCTCTACTGTTTGATTTATTAATACAGTCTTCTCACTAGGCGTAGTTAGCGAGACATTTACTTCACACATCTCACCCTTTTTAACTATGACTCTTCTGCCCTTAACCCAGCAACTTTCTGGATTCATCGTTGAAATTTCCAATGAATAATTTTCAGGCGCCTTTGGCAAGCGAATTCGTCTTTGAGTCATTTGATCAGGCACACGATTTGCCACCTTCAATGCGAAGTTATTAACTCGACGCTTTTCTTTACC
>JAYPCW010000070.1:3298-5161 GCA_038124905.1 Candidatus Nanopelagicales bacterium
CATCAAGTTCCTAGATTACGGCCTAGCTCCAAAGCTGGATAAATCTGAGCCTAGCAACGATCGCGCTTCAAAAGAGCTGTGTGAGAAGTGCTTAACTCAATTTTCAAAAATAACTGCATCTGGCATGTCGGATACGATTTCTTTCGCTACCCGATAACAAAGCCCCGACGAATAGCCTTTTCTCGCCAAAAACCCGACTAAACGCCTGATCTGTGTTTCACGATCTTCTCTACTTAAAGACCGATATTTTTTAAGCCCGAGCTTTTTTGCTGATTCATATTCCTCTTCTTCGCTTATTTCGCTGATTGCTTCTTGAGCGACATCATCAGCAACACCTTTTTGCCTTAGTTCTTGGCGTAAAACTCCCCCAGCTAGCCCGCGAGAGCGATGGCGAGTTGAAACCCAGGATTTGGCAAATTCATCATCATTAATCAAGCCAACTTCTTCTAAGCGATCAAGCGCATCTTTGGCTACATCGTCTTCAAAAGCTTTTTCGCGAAGTTCTTTAGCTAATTCACTTCTAGTTCTTGGGCGAGCGTTTAGGCGCCTTAGCAAGAAATCCTTAGCTTTTTGGGTCTGCTCTAACTGCACTTGCTCAATATTGTCTTCATTTACTAATTGCAAATGGCGCCCATGATGCTGAGCGCCATTTCTTTCACTACTCATTTATTCAGCTTTTGCTAAAGGAACTACGTTATCTTCTTTTGCTTCACCTAAACCTTTAGCGGCTTTGATCTTTTCTTCAATCTCGTTAGCAACCTCTGGGTTGTCTTTCAAGAAGTTTCGAGCATTTTCTTTACCTTGGCCTAATTGATCGCCGTTATAGGTGTACCAAGAGCCGCTCTTTTTAACGATCTCAGCATCAACACCCATGTCAATCAATGAACCTTCGCGTGAAATACCTTCACCAAAGATGATGTCAAATTCTGCTTGCTTAAATGGAGGAGCCACTTTGTTCTTAACAACTTTGACGCGAGCTCTGTTACCAACTGCTTCAGTGCCGTCTTTCAAAGTTTCAATGCGACGAATATCCAAGCGCACTGAGGCGTAGAACTTCAACGCTTTACCACCAGTTGTAGTTTCTGGTGAACCAAACATCACGCCAATCTTGTCGCGAAGTTGGTTGATGAATATTGCTGTGGTGTTAGTGCCACTTAAAGCGCCAGTCATCTTGCGAAGCGCCTGGCTCATCAAACGAGCTTGCAAGCCCATATGGCTATCGCCCATCTCGCCTTCAATTTCCGCTCTTGGAGTTAGAGCGGCAACTGAGTCAACGACTAACAAAGTCAAAGCACCAGAGCGAACCAACATGTCAGCAATTTCTAATGCTTGCTCACCTGTATCTGGTTGGCTAACTAGTAATGAATCAATATCTACACCTAAAGCTTTTGCATACTCAGGATCAAAAGCATGCTCAGCATCTATGAAAGCAGCGATACCGCCAGCTTTTTGAGCTGAAGCAATTGCATGCAAGGCAACTGTGGTTTTACCTGATGATTCAGGGCCATAAATTTCTACGATGCGGCCTCTTGGCAATCCGCCAATACCTAAAGCTATATCTAAAGAAACTGAACCTGTTGGGATCACCTCGATTGCTGCGCGCTCTTCGCTGCCCATCTTCATAACTGAGCCCTTGCCAAATTGACGCTCAATCTGTGACAAGGCGGCGTCTAAGGCCTTTTCGCGATCATTGCTTGCTGCTGCCATTTTTGTGACCCTTTCTTTGGGTTAGTTTGATTTTTCGGTACCCATAAAGGTTAAGCCTCAGGGCCGACAAATCCCTCTACCCAAGAAAAACTGTGGAAGAACTTGCAGGGTTAAAGATAGTCCGAACACCTGTTCGAACCAAATCTGACACGCCGG
>JAYPCW010000071.1:0-5068 GCA_038124905.1 Candidatus Nanopelagicales bacterium
CCAAAAGAAATTCCAGACCACTTTGAAAACCCATTAGTTTTTAGAATCCAGGTGAGTTGTCTAAAGGAAAGCGCTAGAGCTATTGCAATAAAGGGAATCATCGCAATCGAATAAAAATAAAATGTGGGACGTTCATAGTAGATAAACCAGGGTAGCCAAGCAGTTAAAAAAAGTATTAAAGTAACTCCGACTTCAAATCGAGGTTTTTTGATAAACCAAAGCAAGAGAAAAATTAAGGCAATAGCTCCAACCCACCAAATAGCGGGGTTTCCTAGCGCCAAGATTTCACTTGCACAAACTTCTGCAGGGCAATTTAGATTGGTTTCTTCGTAATAAAAAGCAGTGGGTCTTAGCAAAATTGGCCAGCCAGCAGCGTAGCTTTCATAATTATGCTCTTGAGTTAGCTGGGTATGAAAATTAAAAATTTCTTGGTGATAGTAGTAAAAATCTTGCCAAATTGAATCATAATAATTTTTACCCCAAGACAAACTTGAGGCAAACCAACCAGTCCAGCTGATTACATAAACCAAGACGACAGTTAGCGGTAGTTGAATAAAAATTAACCACCAGTCCTTGAGGAGATGACCTAAAAATAGAAATTTGGGTTGGTAGTGACTTCGAAAATAAAGATCAAACTCTAGAGCTAAGAGCCCAAAAATCCCGAGAAACCACCGCCCTGACCTTTTAATGGAAATGGCCAAACCCAAGCTGATGCCTGCGAGCCAGCGGTACCAGTGAAAGTAATAGTAAGAGCCAAACCGAGTATTTGTGATCGGGGAATTATCGATTCTTACTGCAGATGTTTCCAGGTCTTTTAACAAGAAAAGAACTGCTAACAAGACAAAAAATGTTAGAAAACCATCTAGTAGCGCTATCCGACTCATCACAATAGCTAGGCCATCTAATGCCACCAGGCTTGCGGCAAATAAAGCAAACCAATTTGATTTTAATAATCTTCTTGCTACTAAGAAAGTCAAAATAATTAAAAGTGTTCCAAAAAGGGCTGAACTGAATCGCCAACCAAAAGTATTAAAGCCAAATAAATATTGCCCTAGCGCAATTAACCATTTACCAGTTGGCGGGTGTGCAACGAATGCTCCTTCATTAAAAAATAAATTTGTGTCACCTAATAGCATTTGCGCATCAGGATTTTCAATTGCAACTTTTTCAATCCCATACTGCAATAAACTCTGTGAATCTAAGGCGTAATAGTTTTCATCGAAAACAACATCTTTTGGCTCAGCTAGCCGCAGCCATCGCAAAAGACCACCTAAAAACGTGATAAAAAAAAGTACAATAAAAATCTTCAGGCTAAATTTGGGAGTTCGCATCTGCCAAGCAGTGGGTAGGTTGATTGTGTTACGTGCGTGACTCATGTCCAATAGAGTAATCCAAAACCAGAGAAAGTAGCCGAAGTGACCAAGCCTGGCAAATTGATATTGGCGGCCCGGCCTATTGGTAATTACAAAGACGCCTCTTTGCGACTAATTGAAGCATTTGGTTCAGTTGATTTAATTGCAGCAGAAGATACTAGAAAATTAAAAAGATTGTTGAATGATCTAGAGATTAAATCTTTAGCAAAAATTATTTCTTTTTTTGAAGAAAATGAAATATCAAAAATTGATCCAATCCTAAAAGCGGTTACTCAGGGGCAAAATGTCTTGATCATCAGCGATGCCGGAACGGTAACGATAAGCGATCCGGGTTTTAAATTAGTACAAAGGGCGATTGAAGCTAATGTCAAAATTGAAGTTTTGCCGGGAGCCTCCGCACCAATTGCTGCTTTAACACTTTCGGGATTTGCTACTGACGAATTTACTTTTGTCGGGTTTTTACCTAGAAAAAAATCTCTTCGTCGAGAAAAAATGATTGAAATCGAAAATTCAAATAAGACGGTGATATTTTTTGAATCACCAAGAAGAATTCTTGACACGTTAAAGGAATTGATAGAAATTTTTGAACCAGATCGAAACCTAGTAATTGCCAGGGAGCTAACTAAAACCTATGAAGAAATTGCCAGGGGAAATTTGCAAGATTTAATAACTTGGGCGCAAAAAGGCGTACTAGGGGAAGTCACAGTGGTAGTAGAAGGTAGAAAAATAAAAAGGACTTTAACCGCTGACCAGGCGAAAGCGGCTACTTTTGAGTTAATGGCTTCGGGTTTGAGCCACAAAGATGCAGTGTCGCAGGTGGCGGCTACTTCGGGATTGGCCAAGCGAGAGCTTTATAAAGCAACTCTAGACTTGTCCCATGAGTGAAAAGAAAGATACTTTTTTTCTATCTACACCTATTTATTACGTGAATGATGCGCCACATATTGGGCATGCTTACACCACGGTGGCAGGCGATGTTTTGACTCGTTGGCGACGACAACGCGGTGAAAAAGTTTGGTATCTGACAGGAACAGATGAACACGGCACAAAAGTTCAAAGAGCCGCAGAAGCGAACGACGTAACGCCAAAAGCATGGGTGGACAAATTGGTTACAGAAGCTTGGCTGCCAGTTTTAGAAACACTTGATGTTGCGAATGATGATTTTGTTAGAACCACCGAAGAGCGACATGTAAAAGGCGTTCAAAAATTTTGGGAGCAAGTAAAAGCTCGAGGCTATGTTTATCAAGCAGAGTATCAAGGCCCATATTGTGTAGGTTGCGAAGAATTTAAATTACCTGGCGATTTGCTTGAGGTGGATGGACAGCAGGTCTGCCCGGTACACAGCAAACCGGTAGAAACACTCTCTGAAAATAATTGGTTTTTTAAACTGAGTGAATTTGGGCCAGCGCTCTTGGAGCATTATCAAAAACACCCAGAAGCAGTGCAGCCTGAGAGTGCTTATAACGAAGTAGTTTCTTTTTTAAAGCAAGGTTTAGTAGATATTTCAATGTCAAGGTCTGCTGTCTCTTGGGGAATAAAGCTACCTTGGGAGCAAAATCAAGTCGTTTATGTTTGGTTTGATGCACTTTTAAATTATGTAACAGCGAGCGGCTTTGAGGCTGATAGAGATAAATTTGATCACACTTGGCCGGCAGATGTGCATTTAGTTGGAAAAGACATATTGCGATTTCACGCGGTTTATTGGCCAGCGATGTTATTAGCTGCTGGGTTGCCATTACCTAAATGTGTTTTTGCCCATGGATGGCTTTTGGTTGGTGGAGAGAAAATGAGTAAAACCAAATTGACTGGTATTGCTCCAAATCAAATTGTTGATCACGTAGGTTCAGATGCTTTTAGGTATTACTTTTTGTCTGCGATCAAATTTGGTCAAGATGGGTCATTTTCTTGGGAGGACCTAACTGCTCGATACAAAGCAGAATTAGCTAATGGTCTAGGTAATTTGGCATCAAGACTTACTGCCATGGTTGAGAAGTATTTTGATAAAAATTTGCCAAAGGCAAGTGAATTTAATTCAGCAGATAAAAATGTAATCGAGTTAGCACGGGCAGCTGCTAAAGCGGCCGATCAAGCGATGATTAGATTAGATTTTTCAAATGGAATTAATCAAATTAGAAGTATTGTTGATGCTACTAATTTGTATTTAACAGAACAAGAGCCCTGGAAGGTTGCTAAAGATCCCTCGCAGCAGGAACGTTTAGCTACTATTTTGTATCTTGTTGCAGAAATGCTAAGAATTATTGCGGTGCTTTACTACCCAATAATGCCCAAAACTTCTGACAAATTATGGAAGAGCCTCGGCGCGCAAGCGGCTTTGGGTGAAATAAGTGAACAGTTGGTTCTAACTACATTTGAATTTGGAAAGTTACCAGCGGGTTCGCTTACCAGCAAGGGTGAAGCCTTATTTCCACAATTGCTAGATGATGAGTGATTTAAAAATAGATTTTCCTCCTCTACCGGAAGCATTAGAGATTTCGGTAATGGATGCACATTGTCATTTAGATATAACGCCCGAGCTATCGATAGCTGAGGCACTAGCCAAAGCAGCTTCGGTAGGCGTCGGTGGAATCATGCAAGTGGGTTGCGATGTTCCAAGTTCAAAGTGGTCGGTTGATGCAGCAAAGCAGTATTCGAACATTTTGGCAAGTGTGGCAATACATCCAAACGAAGCCCCTGAGATTGAAGCCAAGTCAGGTAGGGCGGGGTTAATCGACGCTCTAGCAGTAATTGGCGAGTTAGCGAGAGAAAAAAGAGTTAGAGCCATAGGAGAAACTGGGTTAGATTTTTTTCGTACCTCAGATGAGGGATTGGCAGCACAAGAATTTAGTTTTAGGGAACACATAAAAATTGCTAACGAGTTAAATACACCAGTTATGGTGCATGACCGTGATGCGCATGAAGCAGCCCTAAAAGTATTGCTAGAGGAAAAAGCGAAAGCAGTTGTTTTTCATTGTTATTCAGCTGATGCAGAATTTGCAAAAAAGGTTACTGATCTTGGATGGAATTTATCTTTTGCAGGCACGGTGACTTTTAAAAATGCACCAAATTTAAGAGAAGCGTTAGCAATCTGCCCGCGAGATAAAATTTTAGTTGAGACCGATGCACCTTTTCTTACCCCAACTCCCTTTAGAGGGAAAACCAATGCCTCTTATTTGATTCCAGTAACTTTAAGGTTTATGGCAGAAGAACTTGCCACTGACGTAAATGAACTTGCAAAAAATGTTAATGAAAATTTCTTAAGAATTTTTGGCAATTTTGAGTAATTTTATTCCAGCTAGTGAGATAAGAGATTTAGCTAATAAGTTAAATCTTAAACCTAGTAAAAAACTTGGGCAAAATTTTGTTATTGACCCAAATACAATTGAAAAAATTATCCGCTTGGCGCAAATTAAGTCAACTGATTGTGTGGTGGAGGTAGGGCCAGGCTTGGGTTCACTTACCCTCGGCCTGCTGCCAAAAGTTAAAAAACTTTATTGTGTCGAAATAGATGAGCGATTAGCCAAGCAATTGCCTATAACTTTAAGTAACAAAGTGTCAATCGATAATTTAGAAGTGATTAATAAAGATTTCTTGGAATTTACTAAAGATGAAATTGATTTAGAACCAACTGCGCTGGTGGCAAACCTTCCTTACAATTTGTCTGTACCAATAATTTTGCATGCTTTGTTGAAATTCCC
>JAYPCW010000072.1:0-4344 GCA_038124905.1 Candidatus Nanopelagicales bacterium
TCAGCAATCTCAACTTCTTGCCCACCTTTGCCAGGGGTAACGCCACCAACGATTTTGGTTCCTGACTTAATCATGCGCTCGGTGTGCTTGCGCCCTTCAGAGCCAGTCATTCCTTGCACTATGACCAAGCTGTTTTTATCTGAAAAAATCGCCATCTAATTTTCCTAATTCGCTAACTGGGCAGCACGCTTTGCTGCTGCATCCATAGTTTCCACAATTTCAATGTTGCTAACGCCAGCGCTTCGTAAAATTTCAAGCCCGGCAGCAGCATTGTTTCCATCTAGTCTCACTACTATCGGCTTGGCCTGAAATCCGGGCTTTTCTCTTAAGATTTTCAATGCCTGAATAATTCCGTTGGCAACTGCATCACAGGCGGTAATTCCGCCAAAAACATTTACGAAAACACTTTTTACATCTTTGTCGGAAAGAATTATTTCTAGACCATCAGCCATCACTTGAGCAGAGGCTCCGCCACCAATATCAAGAAAATTAGCTGGCTTAACTCCACCAAATTCCTCACCGGCATAGGCAACGACATCCAGTGTGCTCATTACTAAGCCAGCGCCATTTCCTATTACCCCCACGCTCCCGCTTAGCTTTACATAGTTGAGACCTTTAGCTTTAGCTTCTGTTTCTAATGGATCTTCAATTGTGGTATCTACAAAATTCTCAAAGTCAGGATGCCTAAAAAAGGCATTCTCATCTAAAGTAACTTTTCCATCCAGGGCAATCACACGATTGTCTTCAGTTTTTACCAAGGGATTAACTTCTACCAAAGTTGCATCTGAATTTATAAATGTATCCCAGAGTTTAACTATTACTTCTGCAGTCTGTTCTTGTATCTCTTCTGGAATCTGGGCTTGCTTTGCAATTTCTTTTGCTAAATCTAAATTAACTCCTTGCAAAGGATCAATTTGTACTTTTGCTAATTTCTCTGGCGTACTTGCGGCAACCTCTTCGATATCAATACCACCTGCAACTGACGCCATGCAAAGAAAAGAACGGTTTGATCTGTCAACTAAAAATGAGACATAAAATTCACTTGCAATATCCTCAGCTGGTGTCACCAATATTTTCTTAACAATGTGTCCCTTGATATCTAAACCTAAAATATTTTGTGCATGAGAAAAAGCTTCGTCAGGATTTGTAGCCAACTTAACGCCACCAGCTTTTCCGCGGCCTCCAGTTTTAACCTGCGCCTTAATTACCGTAGCGCGGTTGAAACTCTCCGCAGCTAACTTTGCCTCTTGGGCGCTAGTAACAACTGCCCCTTCTTGGGTTGGTACTTGATTGGCTTTGAACAGTTCTTTTGCTTGATACTCGTAGAGGTCCACTTATTAATCGCTCCTAAAAAGCGCCTAAATACTTGAGATTCCAAGCCTAAAGATAAGTGTGATGAGGCTTGCGCTTGCCCCGCTTGAAATCCTCCTTAACAATAAGGCAAGGTAGGAATGATGGCGCAAAATAAATTAAGCAGAAACCCATGGGTTTTAGCCGGTGTGGGTCTGGTCACAATGGGTCTGCTGGTTTCTGTAGCTCTGCCGGCAAATCATGAATCGGCTGGCTGTGAATGTGCACTTTGCTGCTTAAACTTTGGATCTTCACCTGCAACATTAAGTGCGGATGATCGCTACGCTTTTGAAGCGATACAACCAGTCACTGCACCAACACTGCCAGTTCTAGACGGCGAAGTAAGAGCAAAAATTGGTTCTCCTGGAGGCGAAGAAAAAATCGCCTTAATGCGCGATCAGATTATTCAAGCTCAAGAAGCCGAAGCCGCCCGAATTGCCGCAGAAGAAGCTGCGGCTCGTGCTGCTGAAAGAGCGAGACGCGCAAAAATTGTTGCTGCACCTTCTCGTGCCAGAATCAGTGCTCGCTACGGAATTCGTGGCTCGCGTTGGTCAGCCGGCTGGCATACCGGGCTGGATTTTAATGGTCGATATGGAGATCCAGTAAGTTCCGCAAAATTAGGAGTAGTTACTTTCACTGGGTGGAAGGCTGGGTATGGCTACACCATTGAGATAAAACATCCAGATGGAGCGCTTACTCGCTACGCCCATCTTTCAAGAATTTCAGTAAAGACCGGGCAAGAAGTTGATGTCGGCGAACAAATAGGGCGAATGGGTGCAACTGGTAACGCTTCAGGGCCACATCTTCACTTTGAAGTAATTATTAATGACGAATTTGTAAACCCAGCTAATTGGCTTTGGGGATAATTTAGAGTTTTTCTACTGGAGCATAACGGAGCAATAGTCTCTTTTTCCCGTTACTTCCAAAATCGATAGTTGCTTCTGAGTTATCGCCGCTACCTGCAACTTCAACTACGGAGCCTAATCCAAATTTATCGTGAGTTACTTTATCGCCAATTTCTAATTGCATAACTTGGCTCTTATCTCGCCCCCAAGGATTATTGCCCGAAGTGAAGGTTTCTTCTGCATCTCCGTTAGCTCTCTTAAAGACAATTAAATCTTCGGGGATCTCTTCTAAGAATCTCGATTGAGGGTTAAACGATGGCGCTCCCCAAACAGAACGAGTAAGCGCTCTAGTTAAAAAAAGTCTTTCTCGAGCCCTAGTGATGCCCACGTAAGCTAAGCGACGCTCTTCTGCCAACTCTTTTAAATCACTTTGGCTGCGCGCATGGGGAAAGATACCTTCTTCCATTCCAGTTAAAAACACAATTGGAAATTCCAGGCCTTTTGCCGTGTGTAGCGTCATTAAGGTAACAACTCCCTCTTCGTTATCTGGGATCTCATCTGAGTCAGCTACTAAGGACACCTGCTCTAAAAATTCTGCTAAACCAAAACTTGACCCTAACTGTGCCTCAAATTCTCTAGCAACTGATTCAAGTTCGGTTAAATTTTCGACTCGTGCTTGATCTTGCACATCTAAAGAATTAAGCAAGCTTTCTAAGTAACCACTCTCTTGAAGCATTTGGTGGATAATTTCAGATGGCGGTTTTTGTTCTGAAAACATTTGGCGCAAATTGGCCATCATGGTAGAAAAGTCATTTAACGCCGTTTTGGCTTTTGCAGTTAGTTCGCCGATTTCACTAGCGTTTTCAATAGCAGTTGAAAATGAGATAGTTCGCCGCATAGCAAACCCGTCTAAGACTGCTTCAGCCTTGTCGCCAATTCCTCGCCGAGGAACATTTAAAATTCTTTTAACTGAAAGTTCATCATCGGGATTGACGATTGCCCGTAAATATGCCAAAGCATCCTTGACTTCCTTGCGCTCATAAAACTTAACGCCACCAACCACCCGATAAGGAATTCCGACGCGGATAAAAATTTCTTCAAGAGCCCTCGATTGCGCATTAGTTCGGTAGAACACAGCCATTTGCGAATAGGTGCGCTTTTCTGCCTCGCGTAGATTTTCAATCTCTAAGGCGACAAATGATGCCTCGTCATGTTCATTATCAGCAACATATCCAATTATTTTCTCGCCAGCTCCAGCTTCACTCCAAAGCTTTTTCTCACGTCTATCAGAATTTTTAGCAATTACTGAGTTCGCTGCAGACAAAATGTTTTGAGTAGAGCGATAATTCTGCTCTAGTAAAATGCTCCTGGCATTCTTGTAATCCCGTTCAAACTCCTCAATATTTCTAATAGTTGCGCCACGAAAAGCGTAGATTGATTGATCAGCATCACCCACAACGCACAGTTCTGCCTGCGGGATTTCATCCCCACTCTCCCCCACCAGTTCTCTAATTAAGACATATTGGGCGTGATTAGTGTCTTGATATTCATCGACCAATACATGCTTAAACTTTCTTCTAAACTTCTCTTTAACTTCACTAAATAGCTGCAGTACGGCTACTGAAGCTCCAATCAAATCGTCAAAGTCAAAGGCGTTAGCTCGAGTTAGGCGCCTTTCGTATTCTTTAAATACTTCAGCAATTATTCGCTCTTGCTCGTTCTCGCATTTTTGTGAAAAAGTTTCTGCATCAATTAATTCGTTTTTTAGATTAGAGATATAGCTGGCTATCGCTCTCGGGGTCAATTGCTTTGAGTTAACTTCTAAGTCACCCGCAATCATGGTTAGCATGCGCAAGGCATCTTGAGCGTCATAAATTGAAAAGTTGCTAGTTCTTCCCAAGCGACTGCCTTCTTGGCGCAAAATTCTGACGCAGGCCGAATGAAACGTTGAAACCCACATGCTCTTTGCGACCGGGCCAACCAAACTCGTTACCCGCTCTTTCATTTCGCTAGCTGCTTTATTGGTAAAGGTAATTGCCAAAATTTGATCAGGCTGCACTTTGCGCTCACTTAATAAGTAGGCAATGCGACGAGTTAATACTCGGGTCTTGCCAGAGCCAGCTCCAGCAACGATTAACAAGGGTGAACC
>JAYPCW010000072.1:4354-5033 GCA_038124905.1 Candidatus Nanopelagicales bacterium
CCCTTACCGAGTGTTACTCCCGACACCAAGATTTTGTGCATATTGGCGCATCCTGACGACATAGATTTTGGAGCTGGCGGCACTATCGCTCATGCCGTGGCTCAAGGTGCCAAGGTGAGTTATGTAATTACCACCGATGGAAATCAAGGTGGTGAAGATCCAAACATTTCTCG
The DNA here is from genome assembly GCA_038124905.1 of Candidatus Nanopelagicales bacterium. Lineage (GTDB taxonomy): Bacteria > Actinomycetota > Actinomycetes > S36-B12 > UBA5976 > ATZT02. Next base: position 4,528 of record JAYPCW010000072.1, read on the forward strand.
CGAAGAGATGGCAAGAATCAGAAGGCAAGAGCAAACTCAAGCAGGAAAGATTCTTGGTGTCGAAAACGTAACTTTTCTTGGGCAAATGGATGGGTCAGTGTTTCCAACTCTTGAATTAAGAAAAAAGTTTGTTGAACAGATTCGAATTGCAAAACCGCAGATTCTAATAACCCAATCGCCAGAGAGAAACTGGGAGCGAATTTTTGCCTCGCATCCTGATCATTTAGCAACCGGCGAGGCCGCAGTTCAGGCTGTTTATCCTGACGCCAGAAATCAATTTGCTTTTCCTGATTTGCTTGAACAAGGTCTAGATCCATGGCGGGTAGAGCAAATATGGCTCACCGGGCATCCAAATCCAAATAGCTATCAAATAGTTACTGACTATTTTGATAAAAAAATTAAAGCGCTAACTGCTCATTACTCACAAACAAATCATGTGGCCGCTTGGCCAGAAATGGTAAAGGGTTGGATGCAAACCGTAGCCGAAAGAGCTCAATTACCAGAAG
>JAYPCW010000073.1:0-3871 GCA_038124905.1 Candidatus Nanopelagicales bacterium
CTTGGTGGAGCTAAGGGGATTTGAACCCCTGACCCCCTCGATGCGAACGAGGTGCGCTACCGGGCTGCGCTATAGCCCCAAACGCTTCGTAGGTTAGCGCATCCTAAGCGCCTTGCGCTTCTCGCCTTTCTTTAGGCATATCTTCTACTGGCTTTCTCATGTTAGGTCTCGGTCTTTCATCTAAAATTATTTCTCGTCTAGTGTCATCAATGTATTCATAGTTTGCTACCGGCAAATTTGATAAGACTTTAAAGTTTCTTGGTGGTTCTGGAATTACTTTTGTCAGCTTATTAACTGTTTCTATTTTCTGTGCGGCGTTGAAGGCTAAGGTTAGCCAGGTTAAAAGCAAGGCAAAAGAACTAAGTAGATAGAGATAATTTAAATTAGCAATAAATACCATTACGCCAAAAAAAATATTTGTAAAAGTTAAAAGTAAAGTTACACGTTTTCGTCTTGCGCGAGCTGCTTGTACTTGCAAACTAGCTTTGCCTTGTTTAGTACTTGGAGATGTTCTACTAATCAAACTCATGGCATTTTTAAAGCGGTCAACCGATTTACTCTCAAACTGTTGACTATTTCTTTTAAACATCAATGGGATCAAAACAGCCGCCCAAAGCGCAACCATCGCAATCAAAATAATAGAAGACCCCATGCGGTAAAGGTTATATTGCTTTTGTGAAGCTTTTCCCAATCTCTTCGGCGTGTCAAGCGCCGACCGGTTACCTAGGTAACTCGTTCTAAAAAACTCCCCGTCACTTCATCTTCTAAAATTACAAAAACTTGATGATCGCGCCAGTCCCCATTTATATGAATATAACTTTCTCTTAGGCCCTCATTTTTGATTTGTAATTTCTCTACCACTCGCAAGCTGGCAGTATTTTCGGGTCGGATCGCGATTTCTACCCGATGTAGCTTGAGTTCATTAAAAATAAAGTCGAGCACCAAGGCAACGGAGATCGGCACGATTCCGTTTCCCGCATACTTTTGGCCAATCCAATACCCTATATAACAACTGCGGCTTGAGCCAAAATTAATATTCCCTGCGGTTACTAAACCTACTAATTCTCTTTTATATTCAATTGCCCATGTAAAGTTAATTTTTTTTCTAGCATCACTTTTCGTTTGGCTTACCATTTGAAAGAAAGTAGCTGGATAACTTTCTTCGGCTGGAGGTAGTGTCGCGTCCCACTCTCTTAACCAAGTTTTATTTTCTTTGCGTAATGCCTTCCAGCGACTTGCATCTCGATAACGTAGTGGTCTTAACTTGATCTCTTTATAAAATAACTTGGGTTGCATTTGTACTAATGCTCACTTTAATTTAATTTCTCGGCAAAAGTTTTCAACCATTTTTTAAACTCTGGGCCTAAGTCATTACGCTCGACGGCTAGTTGTACTACTGCTTGCAAATATGCCAATTTGTCGCCCGTGTCATACCTGCGCCCTTTGAAAATAACTCCGTACATTCCACCACCATCAGCTGGAGTTACCTCTTTGGCCAATATCGTCATTGCATCCGTAAGTTGAACTTCCCCACCCTTGCCTGGCTTAGTTTGTTCCAAAATTTCAAATACTTTTGGTGAAAAAATATACCTTCCTATAACTGCAAGATTACTCGGTGCGTTTTTAATTTCAGGCTTTTCAACTAAGTCAGTTATTTGTACAACTTGAGAATCGTCAGTAGCTTTTACCTGTGCGCATCCATAAAGTGAGATTTCACTTTCTGGAACTTCCATTAATAAAACAACCGAACCCCCAAATTTCTGCTGAGTTTCAATCATTTTTGGTAAAACGTAATCTCGATCATCAATTAGGTCATCGCCTAGTAAAACTGCAAAAGGATTATCACCAACATGCTCCTTACCGCGCAAAACTGCATCGCCCAGGCCTTTAGGTGTTCCTTGTCGAACGTAGTGAACCGCAGCTAGCCCTGCTGGATGTCTTACCGCCTCTAATAAATTTGATTTATCTTTGTTTCCTAGTGCAGCTTCTAATTCAGGATTGTCATCAAAGTGATCTTCTAAAGCTCTCTTAGTTCTTCCAGTAACAAATAACAAATCCAATAATCCAGCGGCAACTGCTTCTTCTACTACATATTGAATTGCCGGCTTATCAACTACCGGCAACATTTCTTTAGGCGTTGCCTTAGTTGCTGGTAAAAATCGAGTGCCATACCCAGCCACTGGAATTACTGCTTTTAATACCGAAGATGCCATGTCGGTAGCCTATCTAGAATTTGCCATCGTTTGGAAAACGCCAACTAGTCGGCCATACTTAAACTATGCCCAGTAAAGCCGAATTACGCAGCAAGCTACTTATTGAACGAAGGGCTCGCTCCGATAGACATATGGTGGCAGAGCAAATTGCAGAATTTGCCGCATCTTTAATTAACGATCATGAAACTGATATAGGTTTGTATATTTCTACAGAAATTGAGCCACCTACTTCAAAGTTAATTAAAATTCTTGAAAAAGATAAGAATCTTTATTTTCCTAGGGTAATTGGCAATGATTTAGTTTGGTTCAAAAATCCAAAGGAATTTGAAAAGGGGTCATTCAATATTTTAGAGCCGGTAGGTATGGGAACCCCTATTTCGGAGTTTCCAGAAATAACTTCACTTTTTATCCCCGCCTTTGCGGTTTCACCTCGCGGTATGCGTCTTGGAAAAGGTGGCGGTTTCTATGACCGCTTGTTGGCAAAGTTAGATTTAAGGTTAAAAAAAATTGCTATTGTTTATGATTCTGAGGTAATCGATGACTTGCCTAGTGAATCTCACGACGAAAAAGTAGATTTCATCGTTACTGAAAAGCGCATTTTGACTATAAGCTAACCGGCTGACTGGTCCCTAACCAAATACCTAAAAATAATGCCAAAATTCCTAATCCGACACTAACGGCCAGATATCCAAAAGTTGTACCAGCATTTTTTAATCTAGAAATATTTTTCATCTCTAGCGCAACTGCGCTCATTGTTGAAATCGAACCGGCTAAACCAACAGCAACTAGTGGATATAAAAAACCTATTACACCTTGATTATCAAAAAAGGCATCTGCATACAACGCGGTGGCAAGACCAACCAAAAAGCTACCCAAAACATTAGCCATTAAGGTTCCTACTGGCATATGTTCATAGTTAGTGAAATGGGCGAGCTTCCAACGAATTAAGGCTCCTAATGCCCCACCAATCGCAATCAATAAAACTGTTGTCATGCTTCACTTTTAGTTTGTGAAATTTTTATTCCGATTGTTACCGCTACAAAAGCTAAGAAAAAAGTAGCAAAGATATTCAAAACAAAAAGCCCCAAATATCTATCAATTAAATGCCAATATGAAATCAACATTAACGTCGAAAAGGTAGTGAAGCCACCTAGAACTCCAGTTGCCCAAAAGCTCCATACCTTAACTTGATGTCTGCCAAATCCAGCGATCAAACCTATAGCAAAACTTCCTAAAACATTAATAATCAAAATCGAGTAATTAAATCCATACTCAGAATAAATCCAATTAAACGTTACTTGATTTAAGAGCGCTTCGCTAAACCAGCGAGCAACACTTCCTAGCGCACCGCCTAGTGCCACAAGTAGCCAAATTGGCAAATTCATGAGGTAAGGCTAGGCCCATTCTTCGCTACCGCTTAGATCTCACGCGCTAAATCTCATCAATTGTGGATAAATTTTTCAAAATTTTTCAAGATTTCTTATATTTTCCCTCATGAGCTTTTTCTCTAAGAATTTAACTAAAGTCACTAATTTTATTTTAAATTTAAAACGTGAGCTTGCTACCGCATTCTTGATTTCTGCTTTATTAATTGCCCTAGGCCCACTATTTACAAGAATTGGCACCGAAACCGTCTTAATTGCAGCTGGTGATTTAAG
>JAYPCW010000073.1:3971-5032 GCA_038124905.1 Candidatus Nanopelagicales bacterium
GGGCAATTGGTAGACGTAGTAGCCAGTAGCGAAAGAGATCTCAAGGCCAAACTTCTAGCGAAATCTGTAAGAGTTGTTGCGCTTTACCCAGAAAGTCAAGCATTTACTAACTCTCAAGGAATTTTGCTCTTAGTTGCAACATCTTCAGAAGACGCCGTAGAGCTTGCGGGGAGCGGCAATCTAAAATTATCGATAGTTATTCGCAATAAATAACCAATTCGCCCTCGTAGCTCAACGGATAGAGCAGTTGCGTCCTAAGCAATTGGTTGGGGGTTCAATTCCCTTCGAGGGCACAAAAGATATACGGTTCAAATCCGTCAATTTTTAGATGAAGATCTTGTAAAGTTTGCTCTCATGTTACAAATACCGTTTTTTGATCCTTGGATACAACTTGGAATAATTCTAAATGTTTCATTAGCAGCAATTCTTGGTTCGGCAATCGGCTATGAAAGAGATAGAGCTGGAAAATCTGCTGGTCCCAGAACCATGGCATTAGTAGCCGCCGCTGCTGCTGTAGTTGTAGATATCGGTGCAGTTTTAAACGTAGATGCAGATTTTGGTGATCCAACTCGTTCTTTGCACGCAATCATGACCGGTATCGGATTCTTAGGCGCCGGGTTAATTTTTAGTTCAAAGCGAGGCGGAGTTAAAGGTATAACCACCGCAGCCACGGTGTTTGCAACTGCTGCAATGGGGATTGCCGTTGGTTTGGGTTTTCAATTAGTAGCAGGTGCGATGACAATAATTATCATCGTAATTCTTAGATCTACTCACATGATTGATAAAGCTTTATATTCAAGCGATGAATCTGACTACATAGATTAGTAATTTACCCGGCCGTAAGAAACTCGATTGGCATAAATTGGAGTTTTTGCTGCTCTCAATCCAGGTCGTCGCGCATGCCAGATCTTGTTTCCGCCAGCATAAATTGCAACGTGATAAACAGTTCCATTTTTGCTATGAAAGAAAACTAAATCTCCGACTAGTAATTCTTCTTTACTAATTTTCTTAGTTTCCGCTCGCATATCTCGAGAGGTTCTACCAAATGAAATTCCAACTGG
>JAYPCW010000074.1:0-4649 GCA_038124905.1 Candidatus Nanopelagicales bacterium
TGGGTTAATACTCAAGATCTAGGGCAATTAAATTCCGAAACGTTAACGGTGATTGGCCGAATTGATGATGTAGTTATTTCCGGTGGTACCAATGTTTCTACAAAAGCGATAGAGGCTGTTATTTCAACTTGTCGGGGCGTAGAAGAAGTCGCGGTACTTGCGCTTGATGATGAAGTCTGGGGCGCACTCATCACTGCGGTGGTTGTCGGCGACTTTGACAAAAAAGAAATTGAGCAAAAAGTTGTCTCTACTTTAGGCAATGCCGCTAAACCTAGAGTTATCTTTGATGCCCAAAATATGCCATTTCTAGCAAGCGGAAAAATAGATTTAGTGAAATTAAAAGAATTGGTTTTAAATGAATCAAATTAAACTTTGGACACTAGGAGCCAGGCCAAAGACATTATTCGCGGCGATTTCACCGATCATCGCAGCAACTTTTTACACTCTTTATTTAAATCAATTCGATTTTGCTCTTACCTTTTTGGCGCTAGTGGTAGCGCTAGCACTACAAGTTGGGGTTAATTATGCAAATGATTACTCCGATGGAATTCGTGGCACAGATGCCGAGCGTGTAGGCCCAATACGTTTAGTGGGGCAAAAATTAGCGAGTCCTAAGAGTGTTAAGCGTGCCGCCTTCATTAGCTTCGGTTTTGCTGCAATTGCTGGCTTGCTGATCACTGTTTTAATCAGTGAATTCTGGATTCTTTTAGTTGGACTTAGCGCGATAGTCTCCGCCTGGTTTTACACCGGGGGTAAAAGACCATATGGATATGCAGGATTTGGCGAGGTCTTTGTTTTTGTTTATTTTGGACTGGTTGCCACTATCGGCACGGTTTATATCCAAACCAAGATGATTGATATAGAAAGCTTTATCTTAGGCTCTGCGATGGGCAGTTTTGCTGTTGCCATTTTATTAGCCAATAACCTTCGCGATGTGCAAAAAGATACGTTAGTAAATAAGCGTACCCTTGCAGTTCTAATAGGGGCTAAGAAAACCAGGCTCTTGCTTTTTGTCGTTTTACTGAAGCCCTTTTTTAACCTCAGCTTTTTTATGTATTTTTTTGATGCCAGTGTTTGGCCGGCACTTTTTGCTTTACTTTGGCTAGTTGGGCCCATATTGCAAGTTGGAAAAGGTGCTAGCGGTAAAGCATTAATACCAATTTTGGTTAAGACAGGCCAAGCTCAATTTTTATTTTCGATGTTATTGCTTTTTAGTTTGTTTTTTTAAATAACTTTGCGATCTTGCTAGCTGCAGCTTCACGAGTTGTATTTAGTGCGAAAAGGCTCACTATTCCTGAGACTAAAAGCGCAACAATTACTAAGGTAAATTCACGAAGCCCCAGTAAATAAAAAACCACCAAAAAAGCTACGAACACCAAAATTCTGGCCGCTGTGTACTTTAACAATTTAAACTCCTGCGTAACTGTGTAGTCCGGTGATCCAAAGATTAACCCCGAAGAAATTAAAAACAATAGAGACATATGCGGTTAATGCAATTGCTGCAGCCTTTTTACCACTCCAGCCGCGAGTTACTCGTGCATGTAAATAAGCCGCATAAATCAACCAAGTAATAAACGCCCAAGTTTCTTTAGGGTCCCATCCCCAATATCTACCCCAAGCGTTTTCTGCCCAAATTGCGCCAGCAATCACTGAGAAGGTCCAAATTGGAAACGCAAATAAGGCCGTGCGATACGCCAACTCATCTAAACGTTCAGTGGCAGGAACTCTTGAGAACTTAAATCTGCCTCTAAGTAGCACAAGAACGCTAAGAGCAAAATTAACACTAAAAGCTCCGTAAGAAATTATTGCCGCAGAAACGTGAACAACTAACCAGCCAGATCTCAAAGCTGGAACAAGTGGCCCGGCTTCGGTGTAAAGCACCGTCACCGCTAAACCTAAAAGCAACAGACTAGGTAATACTACAAATACTCCTAGATACTTTATTTCTTTTTTTAATGAAACAAATAAATATGCACCTAATATTGCCAGCGATGAAGTTATGGCAAATTCATACATGTTTCCCCAAGGAGCTCTTTGAGATGAAATGCCTCTTAAAACTACGGCTACTAGCAGGATTCCAAAAGCTAACCAGGTAAAGGCGGTGCCGATATTTTCATTTTTCCGAGCCTTATCGCTGTCGCCCAAAGCAACTGAATAGGTAATTAGCGCAAGTAACAAAATCAAAATAGTTGCGTAGACAAACAGATTGCTTAAATTACCGGCGGTCACCGCTGCTCGCTTTCTCTAATTTTTTTCACTAACCATGTCAAATCACGGCTTAACTGCTCTTCAGATTGTTTTGTTAAACCCGCTAAGCCAATTTTATTTTGTGAACTTCCAATCCCTTCAAGACGTAACCAAATTCGTCTGCGGGTGACAAAAAGTCCAAACATTAAGCCCGCCATTGCCAAAATAGAACCGATAAACGCCCAAATGCGACCTGGGTCATAGGCAATCTGAAATGAGGCAAACCTTTTGACTGAGACAAACTCGACCTGGTATCCATTTTCAAGTTCCCAGCGATCTCCAGGAGCTAACTGCGCTAAGCCAATTTGTTCGAGATTCTCTGTTTCTAAGCGATAGACATTTTGCGGAATTCCACTGTCCATGCCTAAGTCACCTGTCCAAGCCGAAAAGAAAGCCAAGGGGTTGTCTTGATCTGGAAAAATTGAAATTGGGCCTAACTCTTCATCGAGCACGCCGGTAGGCAAAAACAAACCCAAAAGTCCAATTTGCTCATTTGCGTCTGGAATTTTTACTACTCCATTTGACGTGAAGTTTGCATCTTGTGGCAAGAAAGGAACGGCTTTATCGAAAACAACTCTTCCGGTGTCATCAGTTACTTTAATTACTGGCGCATAGCCGTGACCAGTTAAAAAAGCTTTAGTTCCATCTATTACTAACGGCTTATTCACGACAACAGTTTGTTGGTAATCCAAACCTGGCTCAGTAACCGCCAGCTCGGCAATAAATTCCCTTGGAGATCCAGTTTGATTTGGCCCTCTTTCAAACTCAACTTCAAAATCTTCTAAAACGAATGAAAAATTTGGCATTCGTTCAACTCTAAATAAACCACCAGCCCGAAAATCATCATATTGCGTGACGGTATTTGCAAATTCATCTTTTTCGATTAAAAGTATTGTTCCGCGATAATTAAATAAGGCTCCAAAAGCAACTGCGATGGTAATAAATAAAATTGCAATATGAAAAAGCAAATTGCCACTTTCGCGCAGATAGCCTTTTTCTATGGTTAGCGAATTCCCGTCTGCACTAATTTTAGTTCGCCACCAGTTTTTTTGAGCTAATTTATTAATCTTTGCTAAATCTAAGCTTGTTTCAATTGCTTGATATCCAGTTTGATTGACTAAATTTATTGGCGCTTCTTGGATTGGCTCTGTCAAATTTTTGGCGTGTATTTTAATTCTGGGTACGATGCAACCGGCAAGCGATATCATTAAGAGTATGTAAATGGCTGAGAACCAAAATGAACCATAAACTTCAAAAAGCCCAAGTTGATCATAAATTTCAAAAAGTGTTGGGTTAGCTTCTTTAAAGTCATTAACTCGAATTAGCGAAGCGCTTCTTTGCGGCAAAATTGATCCAGGAATAGCTGCCAGGCCTAATAGCAGCAGCAGCCAAAGCGCCGTAGTCATACTGGTTAATTGTCGCCAAATCCAGCGCAACCAACCGCTAAAACCCAATTTGATTTGAATGTTATTTTCTGTCATTTAAATCACCGGGGTAAACCCTGAAATCCAAACTCTTAGATTTATTGTTATTTCACTCCAAAGCCCGCTAACTAACATCACTCCGATAAAAATCATCAAGACCGCACCAATTTGCATAAAGAGTTTTTGATACCTTCTTAATATTTGAACTGTTGTTATAGACTTTTCGTAAACAAATGCCAAAAGTAAAAATGGAATTCCTAAACCTAAGGCGTAAATAAACGAGAGTGCAGCGCCTTTTGCTGCAGTACCTTCTGAAAAAGCCATAGTTTGAACCGCGGCTAAAACAGGCCCGATACAAGGAGTCCAGCCAAAAGCAAACAAGATGCCTAAAAATGGTGCACCCCAGACTCCAGAGCGCACCGAGAAATTAAATTTAAATGACCTACTCAGCCATCCGCTTTGCAAGAGAAATCCGATTCCTAAAACTATTACTAACACTCCGAGAATTCTTTCAAGAATTTGTGCGTAACTAAAAAGTAATGATCCAAGACTGCCAAAAAATATTCCGTAAGACGTAAAAACCAAACTAAAACCTAGAATAAAGAGAAAAGTAGCAACTACTGCTCTACTCTTTTGTGGAGTGCTGTTTCCACTAACTCCAGCCAAATAAGCCAAATAACCAGGAGCCAGCGGTAAGACGCAGGGTGAAAGAAATGAGACTAAACCAGCCAAAGCAGCGAGCGCTGCGGCTAGTAAAAAATTACCGCTAAAGATTATTTCTGTCATGCTTCATCCAAGAGATTTGTGACAAAACCTCTCAATAAAGAAATATCAACCGGGCCTAAAATTCGCGCAGCGACTTTTCCTTCTTTATCCAAAACCAACGTAGTAGGGATTGCATTAGGTGATAGCGTTTCTTTGAATTCTAACAAAATGCGCCCAGACTGATCTTCAATATTTTCATACTCTATTGTGAAG
>JAYPCW010000075.1:0-4406 GCA_038124905.1 Candidatus Nanopelagicales bacterium
TTTTAAGTCTGGCAGCACAAGACAATATGACTATCGTCCAACCATCAACTTCTGCCTCGTATTTTCACTTCTTACGTTGGCAAGTATTAAATCCAGATGTAAAGCCCATGATTATCTTTACGCCTAAGTCAATGTTGAGAGCAAAATCCGCAATGAGCCCCGCTTCGGAATTTACTCAAGGAAAACTTTCTTCAATAATTGTAGATGCCGTCGATGTTAACAAAGTTAAAAAAATAGTTTTTGCTACTGGAAAATTCTCTCACGAAATAGCTGCAGAACGTGAAAAGCAAAATCGCGAAGACGTTGCGATAATCCGAATTGAACGCCTCTACCCATTACCTAAGTCGGAAATTCAAACAGCACTCGCTCAATTTACTAATGCACAAAATTTTGTCTGGGCGCAAGAAGAGCCAGCAAACCAAGGTGCCTACCCATTTATGGCTTTAGAATTAGCTCCGCTCTTACCTAAACCCCTAACTCGAATTTCTCGCGCAGCTTCAAGTGCTCCTGCAGTTGGCTCCCATACCACTCATGAACATGAGCAAGCTGAGTTGTTGCAATCTGTGCTACTGTCTTAATTCATGTATTTCACCGATCGTGGTATCGAAGAGCTACAAGAACGCAAAGGCGATGAATCTTTCTCGGTAAGTTGGCTAACTGAGCAACTTAGAGAATTTGTTGATCAGCATCCAGAATTTGAAATTGCAATTGAGCGCTTAGCGACCCGACTAGCTCGCAGCGAAGATGAGATAGATACCGACTGGAGTGAAGAGTGATCTCTTTTGCTAGCGATAATTACGCCCCGGCTCATCCAAAAGTCTTAGAAAAACTGCAGCAGGTAAACACTGGACACGTGCCCGCATATGGCGCTGATCAATACACCAAGACTGCAATCGAGCTAATTCAAAATTCACTGGGTGCGCCTCAGGCAGAGGTTTTCTTTGTTTTTAATGGAACTGGTGCCAACGTAGTTTCTATATCTAATGTGGTTAACTCATGGAATTCCATTATCTGTGCCGAAACTGCTCACATAAATGTTGATGAGGGTGGAGCTCCCGAGAAAATAATGGGTACAAAGTTGGTTGATCTTAAAACTGAAGATGGGAAACTTACTCCAGAATTGATTGCACCTATTTTTGTACGGATGGGTGACCAGCACACCAGCCAACCAAACTTGATTTCAATTACCCAAACTACTGAAATGGGAACGGTCTACACCACTGATGAAATTAAAGCACTTGCTGATTTTGCTCATCAGCATGAGGCTTTTTTACATGTTGACGGAGCTCGAATTAGCAATGCCGCAGTAAGTCTAAATAAGAAATTTGATGAAATAATTACTGAAACAAATGTAGATTTTCTTTCTTTTGGTGGAACAAAAAATGGTCTACTGGGTGCCGAAGCTGTAGTTATTCTCAATCCAAATTTGGCAAAAAATACTCCTTGGATTAGAAAATCATCCATGCAATTAGCAAGTAAGCATCGATATCTTGCAGCTCAGTTTCTAGCATTTTTCGAAGAAGATCTATGGAAGCAAAATGCCAGCCATGCAAATCAAATGGCAAGCAAATTAAGAAGTTCTATCGAAAATAACCCCAAAATAACTTTGACACAAAAAACTCAAGCAAATGCGGTTTTTGCTATTTTAGATCCAAATGACATAGAAAAGCTGCAAAAAGAATTTCACTTCTATGTGTGGAATAGCAACACGAACGAAGTCCGCTGGATGTGTTCTTGGGATACTGAGCCGGCAGCGGTAGAAAGTTTTGCAAGCGCAATTAATTCACTTTGAAGCTAATTTTTATTTTAGGCCAATACCTTAAAATGACTTTTCCAAAAACCTGATTTTTATCCATCCAACCAAAGTTTCTAGAATCATTACTTTCTCGCACATTATCGCCACTTAGCCATATTTGATTTTGCTGCTCATCTACGACTCTTTTAATCAATTTATTTTCACCATGTAAGACGACTACTAGGTCACCTATGAAAAAATCCTGGGTTCTTTTGACCAGTAAAAAGTCTCCGGGCTGCAGAGTCGGCAACATAGAGTTTCCAACAACCCTTACAGGTAGGTACTTTCTTCCCATTTATGCTCAACCTGCCATATTTCTGCCTTCGAGGTAATCTATCTCTCAAGTGTCAGTTAACGAATCGAGGAGTTATGCTCAAATTTCTTCAGCCAAAGACTGTAGTTTCAGCCCATTGCGATCTACCTTGTGGAATCTATGACCCAGCGCAAGCCAAGATTGAGGCTCAATCTGTTAAAGCTTGCATGGAAAAATATAACGCTTCTAGCGATCCTGATTTTAAGTCTCGCGCCGTTTCAATCAAGGAACAACGTTCACATCTCGTAAAAGAACATCTTTGGGTGCTTTGGACTGATTACTTCAAGCCGCCTCACTTTGAAAAGTATCCTCAACTCCATGAATTATTTAATGAAGCGACAAAATTAGCTGGCGCCGCAGGCACAAAAGGTACAAATGATGTAGCGGTTGCAGATAACTTACTAGCCAAGATTGATCAAATAAATGACATCTTCTGGGAAACAAAGAAGGCTTAATTCCTAATGAACGATAAGCCGCTCTCCAGAAGAAAAGTTGTTGCTTCAATAGGTGCAATTTCGGTAACTGGATTAATCGGTGCTTGTTCCACGACTGGAGAAGAAATAGCCGTGGAACAACCTGCAATTGAGACCAGCCCTGAAGCATCCGCTCCCGCAGAAGGTGAAACTGCCTCGAGTAATGGATTAATTTCAGTTTCTGAAGTTCCCGTTGGTGGCGCCGTGATCTTGAGTGAAGAAAAAGTCGTAATTACCCAACCAACTCCTGGCGAGATTAATGCTTTCTCAACTACTTGTACCCACCAAGGATGCCCAGTTTCTCAGGTAAGTGAATCAGGAATTATTTGCGCGTGCCACAATAGTGTTTTTTCTACGCTAGATGGCAGCGTGGTAAGTGGGCCTGCTAGCAGACCTTTAGATCCCATCGAAGTTAGTATTCAAGGCGACCAGGTTATAAGAAGTTAAATTTCAAAAAATTCTTCTCTGAAGGTTTTTGAAAAAACAACATAAAGTGCTGCCAGAGTACTTAACCCTGCAATGACACCCACAATTCTGGTGGCAATTTGCCCTTCTGTAACCAAAGGCCAAGCAATAATAATTATGAACAACTGAGTTAATACATAAGGGCCAAAGGCTCGATTGTTTCCTCGCATTAAGCCGCGAGCAATCAGCCACATAGCTACCACAAAGAATAAATAAATAATCATCTCTGTAACCAGAGTTGTCCAACTATTAATATCTTGAGTAACAAGCGCGCCCACTAAAGTGATTAAGGCAAAAACTAAAATTCCTATAGACTGAATTCGAATAATTCCGGTAGCTAGTTTGAGATATTTTTGGTACATTTTTAATTATGTGGAATGTGATCTAAGTGCATTCCAAATGGCAACTCTAGCCTATTTGCTGCCATCAGCTCATTGTTTGCCAGCAATTCTCTGGTGCCACCACGTGCCACAATTTGGCCATTGTTCAAGATTGCAGCTTCTGGGCAAATCTCTAGGGCATAGGGAATATCGTGGGTCACCATTAGAAGTGTTACATCTAAATCAAGCAAAATTTCAGAAAGCTCTCGCCTACTAGCCGGGTCTAAATTGCTACTTGGTTCATCGAGCACCAAAATATCTGGCTCCATCGCTAAGACCGTTGCCACAGCAACTCTTCTACGTTGACCAAAAGATAAATGGTGTGGTGGCCGATCTGCAAAAGCTTGCATTTTTACTTTTGTAAGCGCTGCTTCTACTCTCGCTTTAACTTCTTCATTACTTAAACCTAAATTCAAAGGACCAAATGCCACATCGTCATATACGCTAGGCATCAACAATTGATCATCTGGATCTTGAAAAACAATCCCAACTCTTCTGCGCACTTCTTTCATGTTTTCTTTGTTGACCTGAATTCCGGCAACGCTTACAGATCCTGAAATTGTCTCGATAATGCCATTTAGATGTAAAGCTAAAGTTGTCTTGCCCGCACCGTTTGGACCAAGTAAAGCCAATCTAGAGCCAAATGCTAAATCCAGATCAACTCCAAAAAGTGCCTGATGGCCATCGGGGTAGGCATACTTTAAATCTTTAATTGATAATGCAAAGTTCTCTAGTACCAAAACCAACCCCAAATCAAAATAGTTAAAGCACTCATAGGAAGCAACAGTCCAATCATCCAATCCGTAGTTTTAACTACTTGTGTATTGGTAATTGGCATGCTCCCAGAAAATCCTCTCGACAGCATGGCCAGATGTACGCGCTCCCCCCGCTCGTAACTTCTTATGAACAAAACCCCCAAGCCTCGGGCTAACACTCGCCAGCTCTTAGGGCCTCGCGCTTCAAAGCAACGAGATTCTCGA
>JAYPCW010000076.1:0-4332 GCA_038124905.1 Candidatus Nanopelagicales bacterium
TTTTTGATGGACCCACAACTTTCACTCTAGTAACAAAATTTTCACCAATTTCTTGATTTATTTTTTCTAAAATTTTATTTGTGAGTGTTCTCAGTTGCACAGCCCAGGTGTGGGAGTCAGCGCTAAGGAGTAGTTCTTTTGTTAATTCATCATAATTTTTTATTAAAACATGTTGAGCTGTTTCTGCTCCAATAATCTGCTCCCATTTTTCTAACAATGTGGCGATTTTTGTATGAGCCTTCCAATTATGTGATTCGACTAAATGCTCTAAGGCATCTTTGAATTCTAAAAAGTCTGAATTTTTGTTATTATTTTTCTCAACTCTTTTTTTAAAATTATTAACTCCACTAACACTTCTGCGTTTTGCTCTATTTAAAGCTTGTTTGGCAGCGTCAAAATCTTTTTCTGAGTTCACGAGATTATCTTACTATTTAAGATTTGATGTTTAACACCATCAATTTTTTTAGGTAAGTCTAGTTCAACCGCTGCTGTTATTAGTGTTTGCTGTGCAGAATTTATTTTTTTTAATAAAAATTCTCTTCTGGTTTGATCTAATTCAGAAAATACATCATCCAGAATTAAAATTGGTTTAAAATTTTCTTGTAAAAGATCAAAGCTCGCCAACTTTAAACACAAAGCAAGCGACCAGGACTCTCCTTGGCTAGAGTGACTTTTAGCTGGTAAATCATTTAGTAAAATTTCTAATTCGTCGCGATGTGGACCTATTAAACTCGTTTTTCTATTTACCTCTTCGTCTTGGTTAATTTGTAAGGTATCTTCAAATTTTGATTTTATTTCAGTGATATCGGTTAGGTCACTGTTGATATTTGTTAAATATTTTAATTCTATGTTTGTTGTAGTGGGGGCTATATTTTTGTAGTTTGTAGAAAAAAACGGTAGGAGGTCATTTATTATTTTATTTCTTTCATAATAAATTTCAGAACCATATTCAATTAATTTTTTGTTCCAGATATTTATGGTTGTTTCAACTTCTGCAGAATTAATATTTTTGGGGTTTAGTGATTTTAATAATGCGTTTTTTTGCTTAAGTACTCTGTCGTAGTTAGCTTTCGTTTCAAAATATTGTTTTTTGTTTTGAACAACAACCTCATCTAGAAAGCTCCGTCTGGTGTTAGGGTCGCCTTTTATTAAATAAAGGTCGTTGGGTGAAAAAAGTGTGGTTTTAATCAGGCCCACAGCATCTTTTTGTTTTTTTACTGGAGAAGAGTTCACTCTTATTTTTAAAGGTTTTTTCTCTTCGATCTTTGTTTCAACCCAAAGTTTTTTGTTATTTTCTGCCACCCCAACCCTGGTTTGCGCAAAAGGCTTTCTTTGTTGAATCAGGTTATGGTTTAAGTGGGTTCTGTGGCTTTGTAGATTTGAAGAAAAATCTACAATTTCAACAAGATTAGTTTTCCCTTGACCATTTGGTCCAATAAATGTCGTGACACCTTGGTTTAGTTCTAGTTCGATGAGTTCATAGGAGCGAAAATTTAAGGCAGAGATTGAAAAAATGTACACATTTAGCCTGCTAAGCGCACCGGCATAATTAAATATTTGTAGCTTTCATCTTTTATGCCTTCTTTGTCAACACCAACTAAAATTGCTGGCCTTGCTGAAGTGGTGAAGCTGATTTGTACGTTTGCTGATCCGATCGCGTTTAATCCGTCTTTTAGATAAGTTGGGTTAAAGGCAATTTCAATTGGTTCACCGGAATAATCAATATTTAAAACTTCTTGCGCGGTAGCTTCTTCGCCAGCTCCAGCCCTAAGGATTAATTCAGATTTTGAGAACTCTAGCCTCACGGGGGTGTTTCGTTCAGCAACCAACTCCACCCGTTTAAGGGCATCAAGAAATTCCGAAACAGGTAGCTCTACTCCAGTTTGCTCTTCGGCTGGTAATAAAGATCTGTATTTTGGAAACTCTGCGTCTAATAATCTTGAGGTTGTTTGTTTGGTGTTCGCATAAAAACCTATTAGTTTTTCTACACCCTCAGATAAACCTAAAGCGACTTCTTTCGCTCCAACAAAACCTTTCGCGGCCTCTACCAACATTCTTGAAGGTATTAGTAATGCTTTATCTTCTACTTTTTCTTTTGGTTGCCAGTTTATTTCTTTAACAGCTAACCGATATCTATCTGTTGCAGCTAAAGTAATTTTATTTTCTTTAATTTCCATTCTTACACCGGTTAACATTGGTAAAGACTCATCTCTACCGGCTGCGATTGCTGTTTGATTAACTGCATTAATGAAAGTATCTGAATCTATAGACCCAGATACTTTGGGAGTTTGCGGCAGTGTTGGAAAGTCATCTTCCGGCAGAGTTGGTAAAGCAAAATCTGCTTTGCCACATTTAATCTCTAGTCTTGATCCATTTAACATCGCAACAACTTTTTGATTTGGTAGAGATCTAGTAATTTCTGCAAGAAGTTTTCCAGAAACTAAAATCTTTCCTTCATCGGTTATTTCTGCAGGAATTTCAACTTTTGAAGACACTTCGTAATCAAATGAAGAAAGAGTTAAGGTGCTTCCTTCAGCTTTAATCAATACTCCCGCTAAAAGTGGAAGAGCTGGTTTATTGGGTAGTGTTCGAGCGGTCCAAGTAACGGCTTGGGCGAAAACATCTCGGTCTAGTTGAAATCTCAAAACACTCCTAAATTCATTCGTGTATATGCTTCCACCAACATCTCACAAAACCCATAGGGGGATCACCGGTTTATTCACACCTCTAATAAAGATGGGGTTTTTCTACTTCTTAAAACATAAAGTTAGTAGTAGTAGTAACACCCGTGGATTTTGTGGAAAACCCCCAAAACCGCAGATAAAGAGGCAAATTCACAAAACCGGTGTTTGTGTCGGAGCCTTGTAATTCAAGTTGAAAACTATGAATAACTCAACCCTTAAACAATCCTGTGGATAAAACGAGTGGTTTTTCCACAAAAAACCCACACATTCAACTAAATCCACAAGGTTTCCACAGCTGTGAATAGCGGGATTTGTGTGAAAAAAGCGAAAATTTAAGAGTTGCGAGCCTCAGTTTTAATTCTGGTAGTTAAGTCAGCGACCTGGTTGTAAATACCCCGCCTTTCGGTCATTAACTGTCGTACCTTTCGTTCTGCGTGCATCACAGTGGTGTGGTCACGGCCTCCAAAAGATGACCCAATTCTCGGAAGGGAAAGGTCGGTCAATTCTCGACACAAATACATCGCAATTTGCCGGGCTGTAACCAAAGTTCTCGATCTGGATGAACCGATTAGGTCATCAACTGATATTCCAAAATATTGACTGGTTTGGGCCATAATCATCGACGAGGTAATTTGCGGGCCGGCCTGATCTGGAATCAAGTCTTTAAGAACCACTTCAGCCAAAGCTAGCTCTACCGGGACTTTGTTCAAACCCGCGTAAGCGCTAATTCTAATTAGCGCACCCTCAAGCTCTCTGATGTTTGTGGTTACTCGGCTAGCGATAAATTCCAAAACCTCATCTGGTACCAAAAGTTTTTCTTGAGCTACCTTTTTTCTCAAAATTGCAATACGAGTTTCTAGCTCTGGCGGTTTAATGTCGGTTATTAATCCCCACTCAAATCGAGACCTCATGCGATCCTCAAAATCCTGTAGTTGTTTTGGTGGTAAGTCTGAGGTAACGACAATTTGTTTATCAGCATTGTGCAAAGTGTTAAAAGTATGAAAAAACTCTTCTTGGGTCTGAGTCTTACCACTTAAAAATTGAATGTCGTCAATTAACAAAACATCTACATCACGGTACCGTTTTTGAAAAGCTGCAGCTTTGTCATCTCTAATTGAATTAATAAAATCGTTGGTGAATTCTTCGCTCGAAACATACCGAACGCGAATACCTTGATAGAGCATCCGACTGTAATTGCCGATCGCGTGAAGCAAGTGGGTTTTACCTAAACCAGACTCACCGTAAATAAACAAAGGGTTATAAGCGCGAGCAGGCATTTCAGCAGTTGCAACCGCTGCCGCATGTGCCAACTTATTGCTCGAACCAGCAACAAAATTATCGAAAATATATTTTGGATTTAACCGAGAATTTTCATCTTGTTTACTAGCTGGGGTTCCCCCTCCAGGCCTTGATGAAGAGAAGGTTTGATTTTCTTCTAAGTTGGTTTGGGCGTAGGTGGCATCAGCTAATTCATCGGTGGCATCGTCTAAACCTGGAGCAATGGTTTCATCAACACTTATTGCAAGGCGTATCTCTTCACCTATTGCCTCACTTAGCGCGGTTGTAACCAAAGGTCTTAAACGAGTTTCAAGTACATCTTTCGTGAATTCATTGGGCGCCGCGATTAAAAAGGTTTCACCCACCAAAG
>JAYPCW010000077.1:0-4317 GCA_038124905.1 Candidatus Nanopelagicales bacterium
AATATTTTAGAAGGTAAAAAAGTTCCGCTCTATGGACAAGGACTAAATATAAGAGATTGGCTTCACGTAGATGACCACTGTCGTGGGATTGCTTTGGCGCTAACAAAAGGTAGAGCTGGCGAAATTTACAATATAGGTGGCGGAACAGAATTAACAAATTTAGAGCTTACTTACAAAATTTTAGAAGTGATGGGTGTTGGAGAAGAAGTAATAGAAAGAGTAGAAGATCGTAAAGGTCATGATTTGCGCTATAGCGTAGATATTTCAAAAATTTCTTCAGAATTAGGTTATAGGCCAGAAGTAAATTTTGATGAAGGTTTAAAAGCAACCGCTAATTGGTATAAAGAAAATCAAAATTGGTGGAAGAAGCATAAAGCGGCAGCACCCAAAATTAAATAATGAAAATTTTAGTCCTTGGTAAAAATGGCCAGGTTGGCTCTGATTTAATTCATCTTTTAGAAAACAAAAAAATTGAGTATGTTGCGCTAGATAGAGATGTCGTCAATTTAGCTGAAATTGAATCAATAAAAAATTCTTTAGCAAAATATGAATTTGATGTTTTAGTGAATTGTGCGGCTTACACAAAAGTAGATTTAGCAGAAACGGAAGTAGAACTAGCTACAAAAATAAACGCTTTAGCAGTGGGCGAAATGGCTAAAGACTGTAAAGAAAAATCTGCCAAATTAGTTCATATATCTACCGACTATGTATTTGCTGGTGATAAAGCATCTCCTTATCTAGAAACAGATAAAACTTATCCGCAGTCGGTATATGGCATGAGTAAATTGCAAGGTGAAGAGCTTGCCTTAAATTTGAATGATAAAACTTGGGTACTAAGAACCGCTTGGGTTTATGGCGAATCTGGCAGCAATTTCCCTAAAACAATTGCTGGGCTATTAAAACAAGGCAAACAATTGAATGTGGTTGATGACCAAATAGGAGCACCGACTTGGTCTAGGAACATCGCTGAAGCCATCTTGGATTTAATTGAAAATAGCCCAGATTATGGAATTTTTAACTGCACTAACCAAGGCGAAACTTCTTGGTTTGAATTTGCTCATGAAATCGCTAGAACTTTAAATCTTGAAGTTAAAAAAATCAAACCAGAAAAAAGTATAAATATAAATCGGCCGGCAACTAGACCAAGTTACTCGGTACTTTCAAATTCTAAATGGATAAAAGCGGGTCTACCTCCGTTACCAAACTGGAAGGATGCTTGGCAAGAAGCTCAAAGCTCTGTTCTAAAAAATCCCTAACCAGTGCCTTCAATCACAGGTTCTTCAGGTAGCGGCGGAGGCAGCTCTTCAGCTGATACCGCAACACTAATTGTCACTAAGGAATCGAATTTGGCTTTAGTTCCAGGTTTAGGCGCTTGGGCGATTACTAAACCAATTTGTTCAGGTAAACCAACTTGTTGCAAGACTTCGACAGCAAATCCGAGATTTGTTAAGTCAGTTATTGCTTGAGCTTCAGTTAATCCCACAACTTGAGGCACTACTGTCAAGCCACTAGAAACGGTGAGAGCAACTTGAGTTCCAGCTTCAACTGCTGTTCCCTCGGGTGGATTTGATCCAAGTACCACGCCAGCATTTTGTTCACTATCGGCTTCTGTAACTGGTCCTAGCCTTAATCCAACATCAGCTAACACCCTTCTTGCGTCATCTACAGATATCAAACCAATTAATCGAGGCACAGTAACTCTAGAAACACCGGCGCTAATGGTTACGTTAACAATTTGTCCAGGCGTAACCTCGACTCCTGTATTTGGTGACTGTGAAATTACAGTTCCCTCTGGTCTTTCACTATTTTCTGGAGTGATTTGACCAAGAATCAATCCTTCATCCTGTAAAAGAACGGTTGCGCGTTCTACCGTTAACCCTTCAAGGCTGGGAACGATAGTGCGGGAATTTGCATCAAAACCAAAAATTTGCATGGCAAGCCAAACAGTTACTCCGCCGACAAACACTCCAGCAAGTGCTAGTAGTACTAAAACACTGTTACCGCGAGTTTTTGTTCTCACAGGTGCAGTCGTCTTGCTTACTGGTTGTGGCTTGGGTTTAGGTTGACTTTCTTTTGAGATAGGAATTCCAGCCATAATTCTTTCAACATCTGCTTGAAATTCCTCAGCTGATTGATAGCGATCTTTTGCTGATTTATTTAGCGCATGCATTACAACACTGTCTACACTCTTTGGAATTACAGGATCAATCTCAGAAGGATAAGTAGGGATTTCAGATACGTGTTGGTAGGCGATAGCTACTGGTGATTCGCCAGAAAAAGGAGGTTTTCCAGTTAGTAGCTCATAAAGTAAAACTCCTGCTGAGTACAAATCACTTCTGGCATCAACTGCTTCACCTTTAGCTTGTTCTGGTGATAGATATTGGGCAGTTCCCATTACAGTTTGCCCGCCGGTCATTGTGTTGCTGGCATCAGCTAAAGCACGAGCAATACCAAAGTCCATAACTTTTACTTCACCACTGCGGGCAATCATTATGTTTGCTGGCTTAATGTCGCGGTGAATTATTCCGTGTCGATGCGAATAGGCCAACGCGTCAAGCACGCCGGCGATAATTCTTAATCCTCTTTCTGGGGGTAATTTTCTTCCACTTTTAATAATGTCTCGCAAAGTTGTTCCGTCTACATATTCCATGACAATGTAAGGAACATTGGTAGCAGATCTTCCTTCGCCATAAATATCTTCACCCGTGTCATAAACCGCAACAATTGTTGGATGATTTAGTGCCGCAGCAGCTTGCGCTTCTTTTCTAAATCGTGCAATAAAAGCTGGATCATGAGCTAAATCGCTGCGAAGAATTTTAATAGCGACAGTGCGATTTAGCCTGGTGTCAAAAGCTTCAAAGACGTCAGCCATACCACCTCGACCAATAGGTTCACCTAATTCGTAGCGATTGGCTAACTTTCTTGTTTCAGACAAAAATCCGTCTCCTTTGAATTAATACTTTAGCTAGTACTTCTACTTTGGCCTTACAGATTCAAGCGCTTCTGGGCAAAAAGAAAATTCTGGCTCTCTTGAACAAAGCGCTCTCTGGTCTAACCGCCGGATAATAAATAGGGCCTCAGAAAGTGACTCGGCTGAAAGACCATTTTCTACCAATATTTGATCACCTTCGCTTAAAGAATTCATTCTTAACGATGAGGTGCTTACGGCGCGCGAGAGAGAAATCGGGCCGATGCTTCTTGGCACACCTTGATAAACCGCAACCGAATCACCTAGCTGTCCAACAAAGTAGCGCTCTGATAACCAAGTGCTCAAGCTTAAAAAAGTTAGAACTAGCGATAGCAGAATTATGAAGGTGCTTAAACCAATTCGGACCCAAGCTTGTTGACGCTCTACCGCGTATTCATCAGGGTCAAAGGGATGAGAATCTGAAGGGAACTCTAATTCCGGCAATTCAAAACGATTTCTAGGTTCGGCGGCAGCGCCAACCACAGCCGTTTCACTACTGCGATTTTCTGCCACGACATCAGCCACCACAACCGTCACATTGTCTGGCGCCCCGCGTTCATTAGTTTCTTCAATTAATTTAGTAACAGCGCCAACTAAATCCGAATTCGTTAAAATATTTTGAATTTCATCATCTGATAAAACTCCAGATAATCCATCAGTAGCAAGCAGAATTCGATCACCTAAGAGCAACTCTTTTTTAATTATGTTTGGATTTGGCTGGCTAGTGCCATCTACTGCTTGCAAAAGTAAAGAACGCTGCGGATGGGTTAGCGCATCTTGCGGGCTAATTTGCCCGGCATCAATCAAAGTTTGTACAAATGTATCATCTTTAGTTAGCTGAATTAATTTGTTATCCCTAAGTAAGTAAACTCGCGAATCTCCAACATGGGCGATGGTTAATTCTTTACCATCCCAATAAGTAGCAGATAAAGTTGTGCCTAACCCAGTTCTCTCAGGATCCGCTTTAATTACTTTTGCTAACTCGTCACCAATTTGTTTTATCGCTGCAGAGAACGCTAACTCGGCATCATCACTACTCATTGGTTTGTCAAGTTGCGCCATGATGGCAACCGCAGTGGAGCTGGCTAATTCACCTGCCGCATGCCCACCCATGCCATCTGCCACCAGTAGCAAATGCGGGCCTAAGTAAGCGGAATCTTCGTTATCTTCTCGTACTACTCCGACATCGCTTCGACCTGCGGAACGAAGCCTAAAAGAATTTTTCATTCAGGTTTAATTCTGATTTCTATTTTGGAACTTCCTAAATTAATACTTACAGGTTCAGTGACTTTAAAGGCATTAATTTGTTTTCCATTTATAAAAGTGCCATTGGTCGAGTTGAGATCTTC
>JAYPCW010000078.1:0-4287 GCA_038124905.1 Candidatus Nanopelagicales bacterium
GTTCAGAACTTAGAAATAACCCAAGGTGCTGAATTATCGATCAAAGTTAGCTTAGCTTAAGCCGACTTTTCTTTAACTTCATTTTTAGGTCTCGGGACCAGTGTAGGATTTACATTCTTTAATACTGTGTCACGATTAATGATTACTTTGCTAACGTCTTCACGGCTGGGAACGTCATACTTCACGTTCATTAAAACTTCTTCTAAGATCGCCCGCAAGCCCCTCGCCCCAGTACCTCGAGCATGAGCTTGCTCCGAGACTGCTTTAAGAGCATCTGGCGCTATTTCAAGTTGAACATCATCTAGCTCAAATAACTTTTGATATTGGCGAACCAAGGCATTTTTTGGTTCCGTCAACACTTGAATTAATGCCGTTTCATCCAAGGCAGTAACACTGGTTATTACCGGTAGGCGGCCAATGAATTCTGGGATCATTCCGTATCTGAGCAAATCTTCTGGCATCACCTTGCCAAAGATGTCCCCGGGATTTGTATCCACTTCTTTTTCGAAATCTGAAGTAAAACCAAGTGACTTCTTGCCAATTCGACTTTCAATGATCTTGTCAAGTCCAGCAAAAGCCCCACCGACTATAAAAAGTACGTTTGAAGTGTCGATTTGAATAAATTCTTGATGTGGGTGTTTTCTACCGCCTTGTGGTGGAACTGACGCAACGGTTCCTTCAAGAATTTTTAATAAAGCTTGTTGCACGCCCTCGCCAGAAACATCTCTGGTAATTGAAGGGTTCTCTGACTTTCTGGCAATTTTGTCAATTTCATCTATATAAATAATTCCTGTTTCTGCTTTTTTAACATCAAAATCTGCAGCTTGAATTAATTTAAGCAAAATATTTTCAACATCTTCTCCGACATAACCTGCTTCAGTTAATGCTGTGGCATCTGCAATAGCAAATGGAACATTAAGTAACCGAGCCAGCGTTTGCGCCAACAAAGTTTTACCAGAGCCGGTAGGTCCTAAAAGTAAGATATTTGATTTAGCAAGCTCTACTGCCTCATCTTTAGATTTACCAGTTGAGCCAGCTTGAATTCTTTTGTAATGGTTATAAACCGCAACGCTAAGCGCTTTTTTTGCATGATCTTGCCCAATTACATAAGAATCTAAAAATTTAAAAATTTCTTGAGGTTTAGGTAATTTCTCAAAAGGTAAATCGGTAGTTTCTTGTAATTCTTCTTCAATTATTTCATTACAAAGATCGATGCATTCATCGCAAATGTATACGCCTGGCCCAGCGATTAATTTCTTAACTTGCTTTTGACTCTTACCGCAAAAAGAGCACTTTAATAAGTCAGCTCCTTCTGTTGTGCGAGCCATAAAACCTCCAAACTAAATCTCAAAAACAGACGCTACCGTCTACAAACGACATTTTTTAGTTATTTAAGCAACTAGCCAAGGTGTGTTCACGCAAAGAGAACTTAGCTCTTTGAAGTTTTTCTCGATTCAATTACTTGATCGACAATTCCGTAATCTTTTGCTTGGCTTGCGGTAAGAATTTTGTCGCGCTCAATGTCCTGTTGAACTTGCTCCATAGTTCTACCTGAGTGCAGCGCCAAGATTCCTTCCATCTCGCTTCTCATTCTTAAAATTTCATTTGCTTGAATTTCAATATCTGATCCTTGGCCACCACCTTCGGTGTAAGGCTGATGAATTAAAACTCTGGCATGAGGCAGAGCAAAGCGCTTTCCTTTAGTACCCGCTGCTAATAACACTGCCGCAGCACTTGCAGCTTGGCCTAAGCAAATTGTTTGAATGTCTGGCTTAATAAATTGCATGGTGTCATAAATGGCGGTCATCGCCGTGTAAGAGCCACCCGGTGAGTTTATATACATAGATATATCTCGATCTGGATCTAATGATTCCAAAACAAGCAATTGCGCCATTACGTCATCAGCAGACGCGTCATCAATTTGTACACCTAAGAAAATAATTCTCTCTTCAAATAACTTGGTGTAAGGATTATGAACTCTTTCTCCATTTGCCGTGCGTTCTCTAAATTCTGGAAGTATGTATCTACTTTGCGGTTGAATTAAATTCATGAGCGAGTACCACCGTGTCCTGTAACGTCTTGGGCATTTCTAACTACTTTGTCAACAAAGCCATACTCTTTAGCCTCATCGGCAGTAAACCAACGATCACGGTCAGAATCTTTTTCAATAGTTTCTAAATCTTGACCCGTATGCTCAGCAATTAGTTTTGCCATTTGCTTTTTAATGTGCAGCATTTGCTCAGCTTGAATTTTGATATCAGAAGCGGTACCGCCAATTCCACCGGATGGTTGATGCATCATGATCCTGGCATGCGGCAAAGCGTAACGCTTGCCCTTGGCTCCGGCGGATAACAAAAATTGACCCATTGAAGCTGCCAATCCCATTGCCACAGTTGCTACGTCATTTGGAATGTATTGCATGGTGTCAAAAATTGCCATTCCCGCAGATACAGATCCACCAGGTGAGTTGATGTATAGATAAATATCTTTCTCAGGATCCTCTGCGGCTAGCACCAACATTTGTGCAGTTAATAAATTAGCGACCGAGTCTTCAACCGGCGTTCCAAGAAAGATAATTCTCTCTTTTAACAATCTTTGAAAAATTTGCTCGTCATACGCATTTGGCGCCGCGGCAGTCCGTAATTCTGGGGATTTGCCCACCTAAAAACTCCTCAATCCTTTTGCTAGCCAACCCTATAACTTCTAAACCAGTTCTGCGCTCTGAGTTACTTGATGTTCGCTCTGGGCAAACTATTTACGCTACAGGTTCGCTGGTTTTTGAAATATCGATTTTGTTGCCCTTGGTGTCAACAATTTCTGCTTTCTGAACCACCAAAGAAAGCGCCTTACCTCTTCTAACTTCGCTCACCGCAAAAGTTAATTCACCACTTCTTGCTAAGGAATTTGCAAAGTCCTGCGGTGACATTTGATAGCGGGCCGCATTTTGGTAGATCCAAGATGAGAGCTCTGCATCTGAAACTTCAATCTCAGCTTCTTCAGCAATTCGATCAAAAATAAACTGAGTGCGCAGAGATTTTCTAGTATTTTCTTCCACTTCTGCTTTATGGGCGTCATCGCCATGGCCATCTGTGAAGTGACCTTCAATTTCAGTCTTAATCACATTCTCTGGCAGGGGTACATCTTTTATTGCATCAATTAAGAAATCAACTGCTTTGTCTCGAGCTTGATAAGTGACTTCAATCAGTTTTGCCTGTTCAACACGTTTGCTTAGATCAGCTTTTAATTCTTCCAGGGTGTCAAATTCACTTGCTAACTTTGCAAAGTCATCATCTGCTTTAGGTAAAATTCTTTCTTTTACCGAAACTACCTGAATTTCTAATTTAACTTCTTTGCCTTGATAGGGGCCCTCTTCTGGCTTTAATTCGTGACTAACCGCATCGCCAGCTTTTTTACCCTGCAATAAATCATCAGCACCAGGAATCAAGCCATCGCTACCTAAAGGATAACTCAATCCTTTACCGCTATAGCCCGGCACTTCTTCGCCATCAATGGTTCCCGCAATATCCAAAATTAAAACATCGTCATTTTTTGCAGGTCTTTCAATATCGTTTAATGTTGCGAACCTACCTAAAAGTGCTTTTAGTTCATTCTCAACATCTTCATCACTTACTACTACCTCATCAACCGTTAAAGAGATACCTTCAAAATCTGGTAAATCAAAATCCGGTCTTACATCAACTTCAGCAGTAAAAGCAACTTTTTCATTATCAACTACCTCATTAACATCTATTTCTGGGCGACCCACCGGAAAGAGTTTGTTTTCTTTTACAGATTCCGCATATGCCTTAGGCACGAAATCATTTATCGCTTCTTCTAATACTGCTGGGCGACCAACTCGTTGATCAATTATTGCTGATGGAACTTTTCCTTTTCGAAATCCTGGAATTGAAATTTGAGCCGAAATTTTTTTGTAAGCAGAATCTAAATTTGGTTTTAGTTCAGCAAAGGGAATCTCGACCTGCAACTTAACTCTGGTTTCCGATACCTTTTCAACTGTGCTTTTCACTAAACCAAGACTCCTAATTGTTTTGGTCGGGGCGGGGAGATTTGAACTCCCGATCTCCTGCTCCCAAAGCAGGCGCGTTAGCCCCTACGCCACGCCCCGTGGATGGGACTCAATGCTATCTATCCACGTGTGCCGACTTATAAATGAGGTTAGATACGCTAATCGTTACAATTTACTCAACGCGGGTGTAGCTCAATGGCTAGAGTTCCAGCCTTCCAAGCTGGCTATGCGGGTTCGATTCCCGTCACCCGCTCGCTTTA
>JAYPCW010000079.1:0-4207 GCA_038124905.1 Candidatus Nanopelagicales bacterium
ACCGGCAAAACGAGAGCCCACAACTACATCAGCATCACTCAGAGAACTTACTAATTCGGAAATATATTCAGGCTTGTGTTGTAAGTCAGCATCAAATTGAATAACTGCTTTGTAGTTATTTTTTAGCGCATATGAAAATCCAGTTCTCATAGCTACACCAACACCTAAATTAAAAGGCAGCGATAAAAAATTAGCGCCTAATTTATTTAAAATCTCAGCGGTTTCATCTGTGCTGCCATCATCAACATACAAATAGTCATATTGCGGGTATTTGGAAAGCTCGTCAAAAGTTTTTTTAATCACCAGCGCTTCATTGAATGCAGGTATTACCACTAAAGGCTTGCTTACAGGTTTCACAATCCCCTTCAATCGAGCACCTTAAGCACTTTTTTAATAAGTTAAAAGTAGCATTAGTTTATTGTGAGTCAGCCAGTTCTTCAGGTAGTTATTCCCGCTTACGGGGAAAGCCCCTATTTAAAAGAAACTCTTGAGAGTGCAGTTAAAAACCTCTCAAGCGCGGTGAAAATAGTTGTCTTAGAAGACCCTAGCGAGAATAAAAATATTGCCGATATTGTTAAAAATTTTTCAGATCGTGTGGAATACCAAATTAATCCCACAAGACTCGGGATTGCAGGTAATTTCAATAAAGCAATTGAAATAAGTCAAGCTAAATTCACTTTAATTTGTGGGTCTGACGATTTAATTCTTGGGGACCTCTCGCACGAATTAGAAAATCTCGAAGCTGATTCTTTTGCTGCAGTAACTTCGAAGAATGAAATTATAGACGCCAGCGGCAGTAAGATTGTGCCACTTCCAGATATCGTAAAAAAATTAATCTCACCTAAATTCAAAAAACCACAGGCGTATAAAAATAGAAAATTTTTTAATAATTTAATGCTTGGCGATTGGATGTACTTTCCTTCTATTGCTTGGAATACAGAAATATTAAGAAAAGAAAAATTTAGCGATCAATTTCACACTGCGATGGATTTAGATATCTTTGTCAGACTCATCGAGAAAAATTATAAAATTTATCATTTTCCAGTCACCAAATTTGCTTATCGGCGTCATCAGCAAAGCGCCTCAAGTATTTACGCCAACGAGACCGGGAGATTTAAAGAAGAACTCTCTTGTCATAAATATGCTTTGCAAGTCGCAAGCGCTAAACATTGGCGTCTTTCAAGGCTTTTAGCTCAACTTGCTATCACCGTGAGATTGCATGGAATTCTAAAAGCAATTAGTTGGGCGCTGAAGTTTAAATTCAAACCAGCAAGAGAATTGATGGCAATTTCTTTAATCAGACTTACCTCACCTCGCCTAGAAATCTGAGATTGGGTAGCCTTGGTTTTCCAAGATTGGGCCTATAGCTCAGATGGTTAGAGCGCTTCCCTGATAAGGAAGAGGTCACCGGTTCAAGTCCAGTTAGGCCCACGTAATTTAAGTAAGTGCAATGGAGGTGGAATATGCGAGCACTAGGTCGCTTAATCTTGCTTGCTTTTGCAGCTATTACCGGATTCGTAATTTATCGAGCAGTTCAAGACAGCAAGGCTGACGATGAATTATGGTCTGAAGCAACTTTTGATTCAAATTTAGAATTTAAAGCATCAGATTCTGTAATTTGATTTAACCATCGGGGGCTTAGCTCAGTTGGTAGAGCACTGCCTTTGCAAGGCAGGGGTCAGGGGTTCGAGTCCCCTAGCCTCCACACGATGCAGGTAAAGGAGAAAAATGACTGAAAAAAAATTTGCAACCCTACATACTTCATTAGGCGATATAAAAATTGAATTGTTTCCACTTCATGCGCCAAAAACAGTAAGAAACTTCGTAGGTTTAGCAGATGGTTCTCAAGAGTGGACCGATCTAAAAACTGGTAAAAAAACTAACGACCCGCTCTACAACGGAACAATTTTTCATAGAGTTATTTCTGGATTCATGATTCAAGGCGGTGACCCACTTGGTTCAGGTCGCGGTGGGCCAGGCTATCAATTTGCCGATGAGTTTCATCCAGAATTAAGTTTTGATAGACCATATTTGTTAGCGATGGCTAACGCCGGGCCTAACACAAACGGCTCACAATTTTTTATCACTGTAGCGGCAACGGCTTGGCTAACAAATAAGCACACAATTTTTGGAGAATGTGCCGACCAAGCAAGCCGAGATGTGGTTGACAAAATTGCTTCCGTTCCAACTGGAGCGCAAGACAAGCCAGCGACAGATGTAATCATTAACTCAATAAGCATTTCTGATAACTAATGTCAGAAGAAGTTTTTGAAACTTCTTATTGTGTAAATCATCCTGCTGTAGCTACTAGGATATCTTGCAATAGATGCAGCAATCCGATTTGTCCTGCTTGCATGATTCCTGCTGCTGTGGGGTTTCAATGCCCAAGTTGTGCTAAAGATTCTCAAGTAATCATTACTCCCAGATCTACAAATCGTTACCTAAATCGCCAAGCGTCAACTTGGACTAAACGATTAGTGATTTTTATTAGCGGTATTTACTTGCTTCAACTTCTTTCCCAAACTCTGATTGCTCGCAATTGGGCAGTTTTTATGTTTGGCTTGCACCCTCCAGCGGTGGCTAACGGGGATTGGTGGCGACTGATCACAGCGACTTTTTTACATGGCTCATTAATTCACCTCGGTTTTAACATGCTGGCGCTTTGGATTCTCGGCACACAGATAGAAAGATTTATTGGGTCAAGCAAATTTTTAGTTTTATATTTTGCAAGCGCGCTAGGCGGGTCATTATTTTCGTTTTATTTCTCCCCGCCCACAACATTTTCAATCGGCGCTAGCGGTGCGGTTTTCGGACTAATGGGCGCCTTTGTAGTAATTGGTAAAAAGGTTAATGCTGACGTTTCTCAAATTATGGTGTTGTTATTTATCAATTTAGTTTTAGGTTTCACCCTAAGTGGCATTGATTGGAGAGCGCACTTGGGAGGTCTGATCACAGGAGTAATTGTGACCAGACTGCTTTTAACGCCATTTGGTAGAAAGAATAAATCCAATCATTAAAAATCCAAATCCAATGGCAATATTCCATAACGCATTTAAACTATTCATAATCGGAACAGAACTACCAGCAATATAAAAAGTTACGATGTAAATTAAACCTAAGATAAAAAAAGTAACCATGGCTGGAGCAATCCACCTTGGCCCATCCAAATTGACTGGTTCGAGGTTTGTAGAAGTCTCAGAGACTTTTGTATCTTTTGGCTTTCGTCGCTTTGAGATTGGCATCTATCCCCCTTTGCTCTACCACCAGTCGCGGGTAGAGGTTGTACAGTTTACGGTTGATACATGGAGCTCAATAAATCTCACCTTGCTGCCGGGCTAACTTTTGCGCTGGCGGGGTTTTTATTGATATCCAGTGCTCGTATTGCTAATGGCGACGATATCAGAAGCGACAGACCATCGAGACTTCGTGATTTGGTAGCAGAAGTAGCCAGAGATGTTGAGCAGAATCAACAAAGTCTTGCCGCTACTCAAAGTCAGGTTGAAGAAATCTCTAATAGCGCCGAGGGATTATTAGCTCAACGTATCGGAAGAGAAATTCAAGAATTAGCCCCTGTTGCCGGCTTAACTCCATTGAGTGGTTCTGGACTTTTGGTTACTTTGAGTGATGCGCCAGCACCTGATCCAAATTCACCCTTGGGATTGACTGTGAATGTCAATGACTTAATAATTCACCAAGAAGACGTGCAAGCAGTGGTCAATGCGTTATGGGCGGGCGGTGCTGAAGGTATCAGCATTATGGGTCAGCGAATTATTTCAACATCTGCAGTTAGGTGTGTAGGTAACACTTTGTTATTACACGGAAAGGTGTATTCACCACCATTTAAGATTGAAGCAATAGGCGATCAAATTGAAATGAGAAATAGTTTAGAAAATGATATTAATGTTTCTGTTTTGCAAGATTATGTAGATGTGTTTGGTTTAGTTTATACCGTGCAAGATGTTGCCAACATAGACTTAGAGCCTTATGGCGGCCCAATTACAATTAATGACCCGGCAATAAAAGTTGATTTCCAATGAAAAAAATTTTAGTAATAGATAACTTTGATTCATTTGTTTTTAATTTAGTTCAGTATCTAGAGCAACTAGGTGCTGAAGTTGAAGTGGTTCGAAACAATGAAGTTGATCTTGACTCATTAGATAAATACGATGGAATTTTGTTATCTCCTGGTCCTGGCACCCCTGAAGAT
>JAYPCW010000080.1:0-2809 GCA_038124905.1 Candidatus Nanopelagicales bacterium
AGTGGATAAGAAAGTATCGCAACACCAACCAAAACTATTAGCGATACTTCCAAAGCAAATTTCAATAGGGAACCGTAATTTTTCATACTGGCGGCTCGGCGAGCAATGAGCGCTTGCATTCCCAATGCAACAGTGGTGCCAATTTGAATGGAATTTAAGATCGCACCAAAAGCGCCAAAAGATGCTTGGTCCAGCGTTCTCGCTGCCACCACGCTGGTTATATACGCCAAACCTTGAGGTACGGCTAGCCCAAGCCCCACTACAACAACGCCTTGAATTAATCGGCGCTTTTCTGCGGGGGTAGTCGTCATAAGCCCATCTTCCTCTTTTGCCGTCGGGGTGGCGGGATTTGAACCCACGACCTCTTCGTCCCGAACGAAGCGCGCTACCAAACTGCGCCACACCCCGGCCAACCCGTGCGAGTCTAGGCTGTCTCTCATGGCTTTAGCGCTCTACCGTAGATATCGCCCAGACCGATTAGACAAAGTAATTGGTCAAGAGCATGTAACTATTCCATTAGCGCGCGCAATTGACTCAAATCAAGTTCATCATGCCTATTTATTTTCTGGACCTCGAGGCTGCGGTAAAACCAGCACTGCACGAATTTTGGCAAGAAGTTTAAATTGCGAAAAAGGTCCTACTTCAAATCCTTGCGGTAAGTGTGAATCTTGCCAAGCGCTAGCGCCAGGCGGAGTTGGAACCGTAGATATTGTCGAAATTGACGCCGCCACTCATCGCGGTGTAGATGATGCCCGTGATTTAAGAGAGCGTGCTGCCTACGCACCGATCGCAGGTAAGTACAAGATTTACATCATCGATGAAGCTCATCAGTTAACCACTGATGCCAACAATGCTTTACTCAAGCTAGTTGAAGAACCTCCAGCTCATCTTAGATTTATTTTTGCCACTACTGAACCTGAAAAAATGCTTTCAACTATTCGCTCTAGAACACACCAATATAACTTTCGCTTGGTTTCAAAAGAAGTTCTAGCTAAACACATGTTAGAAATTTGCGAGAAAGAAAATATAAAAGTTGAGCCCAACGCGCTATTAGCTATAGCTCAGGCAAGTGGAGGAAGCGTTAGAGATGCTTTAAGTTTGCTAGGCCAATTAAGTGCCGGAGTAGACGAAAAAGGCTTGACTGAAGAGTTTGTAACTTGGGCCTTAGGGCTTACCCCCTCAAATCTTTTGAGCGATTTAAACACTGCCCTCATGACACAAGAGCTAGCTACGGCAATGAAGGTAGTTCATGAAGCTTGCGCCCAAGGAATTGAGCCGCATAGATTTTTAGCAGATTTTCTAGAGTTTCTTGGGGCCAGACTCAGAGAGCCCACGACGCTAGCTGACCTAGCGCTGGTTAAAAAACTCTCTGACGCAGCAAGTTCAATTTCTAGTTCAATTACAACTTTAAGATCCTCTACTAATCCAGAGCTAGCGCTTGATTTAGCAATTGCTCGTTTGTTTGTTCAGCAAGTGCCAGTTGCCCAAGCGGTAGTAACGACGGCTCCTGTAAAAACTGCAAAGCCAACTCCACAAAAAACAGAAACTAAAAAATCAGTAGCAGTTACTGAATTAGATGATGTAAAAGTTCGCTGGACTGATGTCTTACAAGAATTAGGAAGAATCAGCAGAGTTTCTTGGTTAGTTTTTTTTGGCTCAGAAGTTCAGGCGCTTAACGTTAATGAAATAACAATCGGTATCTCTGACTCAGCAAAGCTCTTGCAAGCTCAAGAAGCAAAACACCTAGATAATTTAAAGAAAGTTTTGAAATCTGCTCTCGGGCTAGAGGTGGTGGTAACGCCAGTTGCTAAAGAAAAAACCCAAATAAAAGAGGATTTACCAACCCCAGAAGATAAGGCTTTAAGCGAAAAATCTGGAGCTGATCTTTTAATTGAAAAACTTGGCGCCAAGAAAATAGATGAATTTGATGAGGGTGAAAAATAGGTGTACCAAGGTGCTCTAGCAGATTTAATTGATGCTTTAAACAAACTGCCTGGCATTGGGCCCAAAAGTGCTCAAAGACTTGCTTTTTATTTATTACAGACCAATCAAGAAGAAGTAGAAAATCTTGCTAACGTGTTGCTGCAAGTAAAATCTAAAGTTCAATCTTGCTCTACTTGTGGGGCAGTTTCTGAAACCAAAATTTGTAATATTTGCTCTGACGCCAGAAGAGATGCTTCATTAATTTGTGTAGTGGAAGAAGTAAAAGATATTTCTGCTTTAGAAAAAACTCGAGAATTTAGCGGGCTTTATCATGTTTTGGGTGGTGCAATTAGTCCAATCGACGGTATTGGGCCCGATCAATTAAGAATAAAAGAATTAGTCCAGCGAGTTCAAAAAGACTCGATTAAAGAAATTATTTTGGCAACAAACCCAAACTTAGAAGGCGAAGCTACCGCTTCTTATTTAACAAGAGTGCTTGAGCCAAGTGGAGTGCTAGTTACCCGGCTCGCTAGTGGTTTGCCGGTAGGTGGCGAGCTGGAATATGCCGATGAAGTGACCTTAGGTAGAGCTTTGACTGGTAGAAGACGGGTGTCTAGCTAGTTTTAACTGTTTTCTAGAATGTAGGTCCCTATCTAAAAGGTTATTTTGTGGCGCTAATTGTTCAAAAATATGGCGGCTCATCGGTGGCTGATGCCGAGAGCATTAAAAGAGTCGCGCGCCGAATTGTTGATACAAAAAAATCAGGCAACGATGTTGTAGTTGTAGTTTCTGCAATGGGTGACACCACCGATGAATTAATTGACTTGGCAGAACAAGTATCACCAAATCCCCCAGGTAGAGAATTAGATATGTTGCTCACTGCTGG
>JAYPCW010000080.1:2909-4170 GCA_038124905.1 Candidatus Nanopelagicales bacterium
AAAAGAGCTCACAAATTAAATCAGCTTGCTTATGAAGAAGTTTTAGAATTAGCGGCAAATGGTGCAAAAATTTTGCATTCTCGCTGCGTGGAGTATGCAAGAAGATTCAACGTACCAATTCATGTTAGATCCAGTTTCAATCAAAATGAAGGAAGTTGGGTAATTAGTCAAAAAGCAAAGGATGCAACCATGGAACAACCAATCATTTCTGGGGTAGCTCACGATTTAGCAGATGCCAAGTTAACGCTGGTTGCTGTTCCTGATAAACCAGGTATTGCCGCAACGATATTTGAAACCGTAGCTTCAAATGGTGTAAATGTTGACATGATTGTGCAAAACATCGCAGCTTCTGACACAAATAAAACTGATGTTACTTTTACGCTTCCTAAGACCGACGGTAAAAAAGCAGTGGCAGCAATTGAAAACATCAAAGAGCAAATTCAATATCAAGACTTAATTTTAGATGAAAATATTGCAAAAATTTCTTTAGTTGGTGCTGGAATGAAATCACACCCTGGAGTTTCAGCAAACTTCTTTCGTGCTCTAGCAAAAGCTGGAGTAAATATTGAAATGATTTCAACATCTGAAATTAGAATTTCTGTGGTAACGAGAGCAGAAGATGCAGTTAAGGCAGTTCAAGCTATACATAGTGCCTTTGATTTAGATGCTGAATCTGAAGCCACCGTACACGCAGGAACAGGGCGATAAATATGAGCAAACCAAGTTTGGCAATAGTTGGCGCAACCGGTGCGGTTGGTTCTGTCATGATCGAACTAATAAATGAACGGGAAGATATTTGGGGTGAAATTCACCTTTTAGCATCAGCAAGAAGTGCCGGCAAGAAATTGACCGTCCGCGGTAAAGAATTAACTGTTAAAGAAATTTCCCCTGAAAATTTTGAAAATATAGATGTAGCAGTATTTGATGTGCCAGATGAAGTAAGTGCGCAATGGGGCCCGGTAGCTGCCAGTAAAGGTGTCGTCGTAGTTGATAATTCGGCAGCATTTCGTATGGATAATCAAGTTCCGCTTGTAGTGCCAGAAGTAAATGCTGAAGAGATAGCTAACCGCCCTAAGGGGATAATTGCAAACCCAAATTGCACAACACTTTCAATGATCGTGGCACTAGGTGCCCTAAATCGCAAATACAAAGTTAAAGAGTTAGTAGTAGCTTCTTATCAAGCTGCTTCTGGCGCTGGCGTAAGTGGAATTGAAACTTTACAAAAGCAAATTGTTGAAGTTGCTGGTAAAGACTTAGGTTC
>JAYPCW010000081.1:0-3827 GCA_038124905.1 Candidatus Nanopelagicales bacterium
GCTTCGGCTTGGCTTAATGTTGTGCACTCAAGGGATTTTGCGGTTGGAACATTTGTTTCGTTCATAACCTTTTTGGCAAATGCTTTAGAGGATTCAAGCATGGCAGCAGCTTTCGTAGGGCCGAAGGCAAGAATATTTTCCTTTTTTAATTCATCTACGACACCCGCAGCAAGTGCAACTTCAGGGCCAACGATCACTAAGTCAATTTGATTTTCTTTGCATAATGCAACAATTCTTTGCACATCATCAACTTTTGAATCTAAAAGAATTGCTTGACTCGCAATCCCAGCGTTACCTGGTGCACAAAAAATCTCAGTTACTACTAGATCTTTTTTAAGCGCTCTGACAAGTGCATGCTCTCTAGCTCCGCTGCCGATTACTAGAGTGCGCACTTTTAGTTAGTTACAAATTGATCTGTTACTTGAAGTGCTTGATCCAAGATTGCTAGGCCCTCTAAGGCTTCATCTTTAGAGACATTGCAAGGTGGCACAACGTGAGTGCGATTCATGTTTACAAATGGCATTAGGCCTAGCTTTTTACATTCGGCCATGAATTTACCCATAGGGGCTGCTGCTTCACCTGAAGCGTTGTAAGGAACAAGTGGTTCTTTAGTTGTTTTGTTTTTAACTAATTCAATGGCCCAAAAAACACCCAAGCCCCGCACCTCACCAATTGATGGGTGCTTATCTTTCAAAATTTCTAGCTGCGGCTTAATTACCTCTTCGCCAATTTTCTTAGCATTTTCAACTATTTTTTCTTCTTTCTTTGCATCGATAGTTGCAACAACACTTGCGGTAGCGAGTGGGTGTCCTGAATAAGTTAAACCACCTGGAAACACTTTTTCTACAAAAGTTGTGTAAATATCTTTAGAAATAACTACTCCACCTACTGGTATGTAGCCTGAGTTGGAGCCTTTAGCAAAAACAATTAAGTCTGGCTCTGCGTTGTAATTATTAAAAGCAAACCATTCGCCTGTTCTGCCAAAACCAGCCATAACTTCATCTGCGATCCATAAAATTCCATATTTGTCACAGATGCGTCTTATGCCTTCTAAATATCCAGGTGTTGGAGCGAGGATTCCTGCTGTGCCAACAACGGTTTCAATTGCAATTGCTGCAATTGTGGCTGAACCTTCCATAATGATGGTGTTTTCTAAATATTCAAGGGCTCTTTCAGTTTCTTCTTCTGGTGAAGTTGACCAGAAGGGCGAGCGATATGGGTATGGTCCAAAAAAGTGAATAACTCCGTAAGAAAATTCATTTGGCCAACGACGCGGATCTCCGGTCATTTGGATAGCCGTACCGGTATTGCCATGATAGGAACGGTAAAAAGATAAAACTTTATGCCGCTTTGTATGAATGCGTGCCATACGAACTGCATTTTCTATGGCGTCTGCTCCGCCGTTAGTGAAGAAAACATGACTCATATGTTTTGGTGATAATTCAATAATTCTTTTTGCAGCTTCACCGCGCATATCGTTGGCATGTTGTGGGGCGATAGTTGCTAGACGCCCCGCTTGTTCTTGAATTGCTTTAATGACTTTTGGATGTTGATGCCCAATATTTGTGTTGACTAATTGGCTTGAGAAATCTAAATACTTTTTACCTTCATAATCCCAAAAGTAAGAGCCTTGCGCTTTTGCTATAGGCAGCGGACTAATCGCTCCTTGAGCGCTCCACGAATGAAACACATGAGCACGATCTAAGTCAAAAACTCTTTTGCCTTCTTCTGGATTTGGTGTGTAGTTCATGATTCCTCTAATTAATTAGATCCCTGACAGAAATTACCGCATCCCGATGCTGGCCTACTCCTATGGCACTGATTGGTGCTTTAGATACTTCTTCTAAAAAGCTTAAATATTTTTGAGCATTTTTAGGGAGGTCTTCTATGCTTCTCGCTTTTGAAATGTCTTCATTCCAACCCGGAAAATATTCGTAAACAGGTTTTGCGTGGTGGAATTCTGTCTGAGTTGCAGGAATCTCTTCTGTTTGTTTGCCATCTACCTCATATGCCACACAAACCGGTATTTGCTTAAAGCCACTTAATACATCTAATTTGGTTAAGAAAATATCTGTTAAGCCATTGACTCTTGAGGCATATTTCGCAACTGGGGCATCAAACCATCCGCAACGTCGTGGGCGCCCCGTAGTAGTTCCACGCTCTCCACCGATTTCACGAAGCCTTTCGCCATCTTCATCAAATAATTCTGTTGGGAAAGGCCCTGAGCCAACTCGAGTGGTGTAAGCCTTAAGAATGCCTATGACTCTGGTTATTTTTGTTGGGCCAATACCTGAGCCAGTTGCTGCGCCACCTGCAGTTGGATTAGATGATGTTACAAACGGATAAGTACCATGATCCACATCAAGCAAAGTACCTTGACCACCTTCAAGTAAAACAATTTTATTTTGATTTAAAGCATCATTTAAAGTTAGAGAAGTATTGGCCACATAAGGTTTAATTTTCTCTGCATAAGTTAAAAGTTGGTCAACTACTTCATTAGCATTAATCTCACTGCGGTTATAAACCTTAACTAAAACTTGATTTTTTGCTACTAAAGCACCTTCTACTTTTTGGCGCAAAATAGATTCATCATATAAATCTTGAACTCTAATTCCGATACGACTAATTTTGTCTGAATAAGCTGGGCCAATACCCCTACCAGTCGTACCAATTTTTGCTTTGCCTAAAAATCTTTCAATAGTCTTATCTAAAATCACGTGATATGGAGTAATTAGGTGCGCATCGTGAGAGATTAATAATTTTGAAGTATCTACACCTCTTTGATTTAATCCATCTATCTCTTGGAGCAAAACTCCTGGATCAATAACTACGCCGTTTCCGATAACTGGGATTACTTTTGGAGTCAAAATTCCGCTAGGGAGTAAATGCAAGGCGAACTTTTCTGCACCTTTAGATGTATCAATCACAACCGTGTGGCCAGCATTGTTTCCGCCTTGATAGCGAACTACGTAGTCAACACGATTGCCTAAAAGATCTGTAGCTTTACCCTTTCCTTCATCTCCCCATTGGGCTCCGACAATTACTAGGGCAGGCAAGAAATCCTCATTTCCAAAAGACTTATTTTAACTTTAGGCGATTTAGGCTAGTTGCTCTAGCACCCGTGAGCCATCAAGCCAGGCTGCTTCGATTCGTGGGTTATCACTAAACGCATCTCCCACAATTGCAACATTAGAGGGCATCTTTGGCCTCTCACTTGGCATTGGATGTGCCAATGTCCAGCGCATGATTCCAGATTCTAAATATGAAGAATTGATATTCAATATTTTATTTGCTTCATTAAGTAATTTTTCTTTAGCTAAATCTAAGTAATTTATTTCAGCAGCAGCAAATTCGTGAGTGCTATAGATGGTACAAATATTATTGTTATCTCTTTGTTTACTACCTTCATTTATGAGTAAGTTGACTGCTGAACTGTTATTTACAAACATTCCATCAAAAGCTAAATCAATATTAGATGAAAACCAACTAACTAAAACTGGATTAAATTTTATTTTGCTTAGTTCAGATTTAATTTCTGAATTTAACACAATTCTTCCTGCCTGAGGTGCAGGTAGAGCAAGCACAACTGCTTCAAATTGCTTTTTATCAACTCTAACTTTGTTATTGATTTCAATTTCGGTAACTTTGTAATCTTGAAAATAATCTATTTTATCTTTGAGTTTTGCTATCTCAAAGAATAAAAGATTTTTTAATCCCCCACTTGCCACATATCTCATCGGCCCAGATTTATTACTTATTCCACCTTCATCTATAACTGAAAATGTATTAACCCATGGGTGAGCTAATTCTTGCCTTGACCATTCTTC
>JAYPCW010000082.1:0-3744 GCA_038124905.1 Candidatus Nanopelagicales bacterium
AGCGAGAGCTGCTAGGACGAATGCTCGGTTAGTTTGAGATTTGGATCCAGGAATTCTGATCTCTCCGGAGATAGGGAGCTCTGCGACAGGGGCTTTCCAGGCTGGGGTTCTGGTATTCATGTGACTCCAAGGCTAGCGCGCGCGTAATATTTTAGATAACTATGTGTGGTCGCTTCGTAGCAAAAAATGAGCTTGAGACTATAAAAGAGGTTTTTCACATATCAGCGAGCACAAATTTTCAACTTCCTGAGAATTACAACGTATCCCCAACACAAAAAACCTATGCTATTCAAGCGAATGATTTAAATAAACCGATACTTTCAGTTTTTAATTGGGGATTTACCGCCACTTGGGATGAAAAAAGAAAATTAGCAAATGCTAGAAGCGAATCTATCTTAGAAAAAAAATCTTTTAGAGATTCTTTTCTACATCGAAGATGTTTAGTGCCAATGAACGGTTATTATGAGTGGTTTCGAATTGAAGAAAAACCTAAGCAAGCCTATTTCATCTATTCAAAAAAAATGCAACTATTGCCTGTGGCAGGCATTTTTTTAAATGACGAGATGACCATTTTAACTAGAGCTGCCAACTCGAAGTTAGAAAATATTCACGACCGAATGCCGGTTTTGGTGCCACCGGCTAATTGGAATTATTGGCTCGACCGTTCACTTACTGACCCAGAGCAAATCATGGACTTAACACCTATTGCGCCAGACGACTTATTGAATGCCTACCCTGTAGCAGACCAAGTTAATAATTCGCGAAGTCAAGGTAAGGAATTGATGAACCCAACTGGTGAAGAATTTTAAGCGAGTAAAGTTAAATTATGACGCCGTCGACCGAAAACTCTTCTAGTCCAGAGTTGAAGCAGCGCTTTGAAGCTGAAGCTTTAGTTTTTTTGGACATGCTCTATCGAACCGCCCTAAGAATGACTAAGTCGGAACCAGATGCTCAGGATTTAGTGCAAGAAACCTACGCAAAAGCTTATGCAGCGTTTCATAGGTTTGAAGAAGGAACGAATTTAAAAGCCTGGTTATTTCGGATACTAACAAATACTTTTATTACTAATTACCGAAAAAAACAGCGAAATCCCTATCAAGGCGGTAGTGACGAATTAGTTGATTGGAATTTAACGCGCGCATCAACTAATGCAAGTTTAGGCTTGAAATCGGCAGAGATAGAAGCACTAGATTTGATTACTGATCAAAAGATTTTAGATGCACTTTTAGATTTACCAGAAGAATTTAGGATCGTAATTTATCTAGCAGATGTTGAAGGCTTTAGCTATAAAGAGATTAGTGAGATAATGCAATCTCCCATAGGTACCGTGATGTCTAGATTACATAGAGCTAGAAAAATTTTGCGAGAATTATTAGCCGATTACTCAGTAAGTGGGGCTGAATAAATAATGAAATTAAATCCAAAATGCTGCCCAGATCTTGCAGAAAAAATTTCAGCATTAATAGATGATGAGCTCACCTCACAGTTAAAAGAAGAAGTCCAAACACATTTAGTTGCCTGCGTTAACTGTAATGAGACCTATGAAATTGAACTTTATATAAAAAATAAGGTATATCAAACAAATCAAAGTATCAAAGCGCCAAGTCAGTTATTAACTTTAATCCAAGAAGAAGTATTGATTATTAAGTATAAAGACGAAACCGATAATGGTTGATTTTTTAAGCGGCTATGAAGATGAAATAGACCTAAGCCGAGCTGAAGTTGAATTTTTAGAGAACTTTCTCTCGGACTGGGGATTACTTAGCGATTTAGCTTTAAGTGACTTAATTTTGTGGGTTCCAAATTGGCATGGGAAGGGCTATTTTGCATTAGGTCAAATCAGACCAGCAACCGTTCCCTCTTTGGTGCCAGAAGATTTAGTGGGGGAGTTTTTGGCATCAGGCAGAAATAATTTGCTTGATCAAGCTTATGCAAGTAAAAAATCTTTAACCGCTAAGAGCAATACCACTTCGCATAACCTTGCGGTAATCCCAATTTTATTTGAGCAAAAAGTCATTGGCCTGTTAGAGCGCACTTGGGCAGCAGATGGCCGAGGTGGCCGCATGGAAACCATTTATCTCGCAGCAGCTGCGGCGCTGCTAAAAATGCTTGAGCAGGGAAGCGGGAGCCGCCTACCGTTAGGCGAAAAAGCATTTGGCACACCACGGGTGGGCGATGGCTTGATCAAGTTAGATAGCGCAGGAATTGTTGAGTTTGCTAGCCCTAATGCACAATCTGCCTTCAGAAGAATGGGTTTAAATAAAGGTTTAACAGGTGAGAATTTTGCTAATTTGTGCACCCGCTTAATGCAAAAAAAAGGCTTAGCAGATGAAACTCTAACCTTAATTACAAGTGGAAAAATTAACGGGGAAATTGAAATAGAAAATAACTATGCAACTTTAACTGTAAGATCATTGACGCTATTAAATCAGCAACAACATGTTGGCGCAGTAATTTTGGTTCACGATATTACGTTATTAAGAAAAAAAGATAAAGCTTTATTAAATAAAGACGCAATAATTAGAGAAGTACATCATAGAGTAAAAAATAATTTACAAACAGTAGGATCTTTGCTTAGATTGCAAGCTCGACGTGCCTCAAGCCTAGATGTAAAAAATTCTTTAAATGAGGCAGATAGAAGAATTAGCACAATAGCGATAGTTCATGAAACTCTTTCTCAATCAAATGAAGAGGAAGTTAATTTTGATGAAATACTTCAAAAAATTATTCTTATGCTAAATGAATTAAATACTGGATTAAACGAGAGTCAAAAAAGTTCCTTTGTAAAACAAGGTAGTCTTGGCACTTTAAAATCTGACTTAGCTACTGCCTTAGCCATGGCCTTGGTAGAAATTTTACAAAACGCACTCGAGCATGGAGTGCCA
This sequence comes from Candidatus Nanopelagicales bacterium, assembly GCA_038124905.1. Taxonomy (GTDB): domain Bacteria; phylum Actinomycetota; class Actinomycetes; order S36-B12; family UBA5976; genus ATZT02. Next base: position 2,886 of record JAYPCW010000082.1, read on the forward strand.
GCAATTCAAGATATAGAAATTGATTTAGCTAATCTGAACAATGAGCTAAGCATATTAGTTAAAGATTATGGGCCAGGACTAGAAAATATCGAAGAATCTACAGAAAGTTTGGGATTACAGATTGTAGAAAATTTGGTTAAGAACGAGATGGGTGGAACCATCGAATACAAAAAAAATCAACCACAAGGTTTAATCGTAGAGATCAAGATTCCGCTTCAAGTAAATTAAAAGTAACTTGCTGAATTTGCTACTGCAGGATTTCGCCCTAGTGCACGACGTTCGTCTTCACTTAGACCTCCCCAGACGCCTGAATCCTGGCCGGTTTCAATTGCCCATTGCAGGCATTCGTTAACCACGGTGCAGACACGGCAAATTGCCTTGGCAGCTTCAATTTGACCTAGAGCAGGCCCAGTGTTACCAATGGGAAAGAACAATTCAGGATCCTCGTCACGGCAAGCGGCTTTATGGCGCCAGTCCATGCGATCCTCCTCAAATCTAGGAATAGTCTGCCCTGATAGTCTCCAAAATATAGGATTTTGGGCAACCTTGAAGCATCCTTCAGCAAAATTTTTGCTACTTACTAGGGTGACAGGTTGTTTCAATTGTCACAATAGGAAAAGGCATAAATTTTTGAAAACATGTGTCACTTTGGTCACATTTGGCCTTATTGCAAAGAGTTTGCAATAAGAAGAAAAACTACTATGCTGGCTAAAAATCTGAAAAAGCAGCTTAGGAGTTAAATTTTGCTACCAGCACTTCACATACCTGATGGGTTCATTGATGTTCCAACCTCTGCCTTATTTGGCTTTTTAACTGTGGTTTTGTTGGCCTTGGCACTAAAGCGAGCCAAGGGTCAATT
>JAYPCW010000083.1:0-3500 GCA_038124905.1 Candidatus Nanopelagicales bacterium
TTTTTTCAGACATTACTCCAGCGCTATTGACCAAAATATCAACTTGCTGATCTTTCAATTTCTCTGCCAGTAAGCCAATTGCTTCGGCTGAACCTAAATTGACCGCAAAACCAGCAGCTTCGATATTTTGATTTTCTAATTTAGCTAGCGCTGACTCTATTCGATTCGAATCTTGCGCAACAATGATTATTTTTGAACCAAGAGCTCCCATTTGTTCAGCGGCTGCTAATCCAATACCCCGGCTAGCGCCCGTTATTAAAGCAGTCTTACCTTTTAAAGAGCCTGGTGCGATTTCGCTAGTGTCTTCAGGAACTGCGCCCGGGTTGTGTTCTTCAGCCATGGCTCTAGCGTTGCGGGTAACTTGCCTTTTCGCTACTTGAAAGCACCTACTAAAGTTGACTAAGTAAGAAATAGCAACTGAATGAAGGTGTAGTGGCTAACGAGACGCCCATTCCCATAGCTGGCTCTGGTTTCGGTCCTAATGAATGGATCGTTGACGAAATTTATGAGCAATTCAAGAAAGATAAGAACTTGGTTGATCCCGCCTGGTGGGAATTCTTCAACGATTACACGCCGCAGGAAAAGCCGGTTAGCAAACCAGCCCAATCCACCGTTTCACCAGTTGTAACAACTCCGATTGTGACTGAGCCAGTAGTACCAACGCCACCTTCTGCTCCGGTAGTCAACGAGGAACCAAAAGAATCCACTACCGAACCGTTAAAGGGAGTTGCGGCTCGAGTGGTAACGAACATGGAGGCAAGTCTTACAGTTCCTACCGCGACCAGTGTGCGCTCTATTCCCGCAATTTTGCTACAAGAAAATCGCGTTTTTATCAATGAGCATTTAGCTCGACGTCGCGGTGGAAAAGTTTCATTCACTCACTTAATTGGGTTTGCGGTTGTTAAAGCTTTAAAAGCGATTCCAGACATGAACGTGGCTTACACTCAAATTGATAATAAGCCGGCGATCGTTAAACATGGTCAAATTGGACTTGGTTTAGCAATTGATATAACTAAGCCAGATGGATCCAGACAACTATTAGTTCCTGCCATTAAAAATGCAGAGAATTTAGATTTTGCACAATTTTGGGCTACTTATGATGACATAGTTAAGCGCGCTAGAACGAATAAGCTAACTGTAGAAGATTTTGCTGGCGTGACGGTCAGCCTCACAAATCCTGGAACTATTGGTACACAGCACTCTGTTCCTCGCTTGATGCAAAATCAAGGCTTGATTGTTGGTGTTGGATCGCTTGATTATCCAATGGAATGGCAAGGAGCATCACAATTCACTTTAGCTAAACAAGCCGTTAGCAAAGTTTTGACAATGAGTTCAACGTATGACCATCGCATTATTCAAGGTGCCCAATCTGGTGAATTCCTGAAGCATGTTGCAGATTTATTAATGGGTAAAGAAGGTTTTTACGAAGAGATATTTACTGCGCTGCAAATTCCATACAAGCCTTACCGCTGGGCTCAAGATATTGCAGCTGAGCAAGACGAAGACATAAATAAAGTAGCTAGAGTTCAAGCTTTGATTCGCTCATACCGAGTCTTCGGCCATTTAATTTCTGATACTGATCCTTTGGTTTATGCGCAGCGAACTCATCCAGATTTAACGATGGCCGCTCATGGTCTTTCGGTCTGGGATTTAGAGAGAGAGTTTGCCACCGGTGGATTTGGTGAGTCACGCTTTATGAAGTTAAGAGATGTGCTCACACGCCTTAGAGATACCTACTCTAGAAGTATTGGTATTGAATACATGCATATTCAAGATCCCGATCAAAGAAAATGGGTTCAAGATCAGGTCGAAATTCCTTATGAAAAACCACCGCGCAACGAACAACTTCGAATTCTTGGTCGGCTAAACGCGGCAGAAGCTTTTGAAAAATTCTTACAAACTAAATATGTCGGTCAGAAGCGTTTTTCTCTCGAAGGCAGTGAGTCAACAATCGTTGCACTCGATTCAATACTCAATGAAGCCGCAAAAAATAAATTACATGAAGTTGCCATCGCAATGCCTCACCGTGGAAGGCTAAATGTTTTAGCAAATATTGCCGGTAAATCTTATGGCCAAATCTTCAAAGAATTTGAAGATGTTGGTGGACGAGGGTTGGTGCAAGGTTCAGGTGACGTTAAGTATCACCTAGGAACAACCGGTGTCTTTAGCACTGATGATGGTGAAACTATCCCGGTTTACCTGGCAGCTAATCCTTCACATTTAGAAGCGGTAAACCCGGTATTAGAGGGAATTGTCCGCGCTAAGCAAGATCGACTAGGCAAAGACCACAACAATCCGATTTTGCCAATTCTGCTCCATGGGGATGCGGCTTTTGCTGGTCAAGGAGTTGTTTTCGAAACTCTAAACTTGAGCAAACTTAGGGGCTATCGGACAGGTGGAACTGTTCATTTAATTGTAAATAATCAGGTTGGCTTTACTACTGGTCCCGCTGAATCGAGAAGCAGTACCTACGCCTCTGATTTAGCTCGAACCATTCAAGCGCCTATTTTCCACGTAAATGGCGATGATCCCGAAGCTGTCGCATATGTTGCAGAACTAGCTTTCAACTTTAGACAGGAATTTAAGGTCGATGTGGTTATTGACTTGATCACTTATCGCCGGCGCGGCCACAATGAGGCAGATGATCCTTCATTAACTCAACCTTTGATGTACAAGATTATTGATCAAAAGCGCAGTATTAGAAAGCTTTACACCGAATCATTGATCGGAAGAGGTGACATCACCCTAGAAGAAGCTGAGCAAGCACTCATTGATTATCAATCACAATTAGAAAGAGCTTTTGCTGAAACCAAAGAAGCGATCAAGCAGCCCGCACAAACTAGCGAAGAAGAAAACTCCAACTTCCCAATTCATGTTGACACTGCAATCAGCGAGGAATTGGTAGAAAAAATTGCTCAGACCCAAATCAATTTACGACCTGGGTTCACCCCGCACCCTCGCCTTAAGCCGCAACTGGAGCGCAGATATCAGATGGTTAAAGAAAATGCCATCGACTGGGCTATGGGTGAAACCTTGGCATTTGGCTCGTTGTTGTCCCAAGGCGTCTCGGTACGACTAGCTGGTCAAGACTCTCGTCGCGGAACTTTTGGACAACGTCACGCAGTTATCGTGGACAACATAACTGGCGAAGGTTATAAACCACTTAAAGCAGTTGCCCAAAACTCTAGATTTTTTGTTTATGATTCAGCGCTTACTGAATTCGCCGGAATGGGATTTGAATACGGTTATTCAGTATCGAATCCTGAAATGCTTGTTTGCTGGGAAGCTCAGTTTGGTGATTTTGCAAACGGCGCACAGACAATTATTGATGAGTTTGTGGTTTCCGGAGAGCAAAAATGGAATCAGCATTCTCGTTTAGTTTTACTTCTTCCCCATGGCATGGAGGGGCAAGGCCCGGATCATTCCAGTGGACGCCTAGAAAGATTTTTAAGTCTGGCAGCACAAGACAATATGACTATCGTCCAACCATCAACTTCTGC
>JAYPCW010000084.1:0-1715 GCA_038124905.1 Candidatus Nanopelagicales bacterium
CCAAACTGCTAAAACTGCGACCCAGCCCGCGATACCAAAATAGGTTACGGCCAAAGTGTCCCAAACTCTAGATAATTCAAGTGTTAGTGCGAGCAATGCTGCTAGCGGGAATGAAAAGCCCCATGACCCAAGATGAAAATGAAGAACTTTTCTTTGGGGAATTATTTGAGCTAGTGAAAAAATCAACCACCAGATACCAAATCCCCATAACAAAGAAGCACCAAAGATTCCTATGATTTCTACGATGAGATTTAAGTTTTGGTCATTAAATACCTGCAACATTCGCATTGAAGCGAGTACACCTAAACCACCAGCTCCAGCTGGCGCCAACCAAATAATCCAAGTTGGAGACATTTGCGCTGGTGGTGGAGGAGTAGCGATTAAACGCCAAGCCACAACCGCACCCAAAAATATAAAAAGTAGTAGGCCAGCGCCCAAAGCACCAAAGGTAAGTAAATAGGTTAAACCACCATTAAAAACACCAGTTAACTCTGAGATTCGAATTACCACACTTGGCACCAAGACAAAAACCACAATAGGAATAAACCAAGTACCTGAAATCATTCCTGCAGGCAATTCTTGATTTTTAACTACTCCACTAAAAAACAAAACACCAACTAGCAGCGCACCAACCACACCTAAAAGCATCAATCCAAAAGCTACAAAGCCAAGTATTTCTTCAAAAATTAAAAAAGTTTTACCAAGTTGCGCTAATGCCAACCCAACTACTAGTGAGCTAGCCGGCAAGGTTCCAATCATGGCACCAAACATTGGGTGCTTGAGATCCTCTTTAAATTCTGCCTCGTATTTTAAAATTCTTATTAAATTTAGAAATCCAATTCCAAAGAAGAGCAATAAAGCAATAACTGCGAGAGTGAAGCCAACAAGGTCATCAAAATCTAAATTTGGTATCGGATCGAAAAGGCTAACTACTGCAACTCCAGCAGTTCCAAGGGGAACCGCCGACCAAGCAGGATGAAGATTGGCAATTTTTGATTCAGTCAAGAATGCTCCTTAATCACAAGAATCAATCCTAGTTAAAAAACCTGAAAAGCAGACTTATAACATTGTGATATGAAACCAATCGTTCAAATATCTCTAGATTTAACCGATATAAATGAAGCCATAGAAATGGCTCACGTGGCAATGAATGCTGGAGTTGATTGGCTGGAGGCGGGAACTCCCTTAATTTTGGCTGAAGGGTTGCATGGAGTTAAAGCATTAAGAAAAGAATTCCCCGATACTCCGATAGTGGCAGATTTAAAAACTATGGATGGTGGTTATCTAGAAGCTGAAATGATGGCTAAAGCTGGCGCCACACATGTTGTGGTGATGGCAAGAGCACACGAAGAAACTGTTAAGAGAGTAGTGCAGGCTGGTAAGGATTTTTCAGTAGTTGTGATGGGTGACAATTTAGGTTGCCCAGATATGGTGCAAGGTGCAAGAGATTTAGAAGCACTTGGCTGCGACATGGTGATTCACCATATTGGTTACGACGAAAGAGGTGGAATTGCGGCAAGTGGCTTGCGCCCGCCAAATCCCCTAGATCAACTTAAAGAAGTTGTTGAGGCAGTCAATGTCCCAGTGCAAGCAGTTGGTGGATTGACGTTAGAACAGGCCATACAAACTCCAGCATTTGGAGCACCGCTAGTTGTTATCGGGGCACCTCTAGCAATTGATGCTGATTCTTTTAGCGCTGGCGCAGGTGATGTTGG
>JAYPCW010000084.1:1815-3500 GCA_038124905.1 Candidatus Nanopelagicales bacterium
ATTGAGACTACTAACTAAAACTCTATTTAGCAATTACCCGACGCAGGAATTCCTTAGTTCTTGAATCTTGGGGATTTTCTAATACTTGAGCCGCAGATCCTCTTTCAGCTATTGATCCTTTTTCTAAAAAGCAGACTTCATCAGCTACCAATCTGGCAAAACTCATTTCATGAGTGGCAATGATCATGGTCATGCCCTCTTTCTTCAATTCTTTAATTGACTCCAAAACTTCATTTACTAAAACTGGATCCAGTGCTGAAGTTATTTCATCTAACAAGAGAGCTCGTGGATGGGTGGCAATTGATCGAATGATTGCTACACGTTGTTGCTGACCACCGCTCAAGCGATCAGGGAATTCCTCAGCTTTATCTAAAAGCCCAAACTTGTCTAATAAAAGTTTCGCTTCTTCTCGTGCTTGTTCTTTTTTAATTTTATGAACTTTTATCGGGGCAAGTGTTATGTTATCGATAACTCTCATGTGAGGAAATAGATTAAAACTCTGAAAGACGATTCCCATCCGCATGCGCGCTTTATCAACATCTACTAAAGGACTTGTGATTTCTTCTTGGTCTAAGTAGATTGCACCATCATCAATTTGCTCCAACAGGTTAATACATCTAAGTAAAGTAGATTTTCCAGAGCCAGAGGCACCGATTAGCACAGTGGCGCTGTGTTCTGGAACCTCAATTGATACTTCACCGAGAACAACATTTTCACCAAAACTTTTTCTTACCTTTTGAACAGATAGAACTGGTTTCATGTGGTGCCTTGTGAGTTTTGTTCAGCAATACTTTTTTGAAGCGCTCGATCAGTAAATCTGGTCAAGGGGACAGTGATCATTAAAAATAAAATCGCTGCCACGATGTAAGGAGTGTAATTAAAAGTTTTACTCGTTTGAATTTGTGCGGCCCTAACTGCATCGATCACTCCAAGAATAGAAACTAACCCAGTGTCCTTTATTAGAGCTACTAAATCATTAAGCAAAGGAGGAATAACTCTTTTGACCGCCTGCGGCAAAATTACATACCGCATAGCTTGGGCTTGGGTTAAGCCAAGCGATCTTGCTGCAGCCCTTTGACTGGGGTGAATGCTAAGAATTCCACTTCTAAAAACTTCAGCTACATATGCTGAATAAGTTAATACCACCGCGATGGTACCTAGAATTAGCACGTTTCCAGTAAGCCCTTTAATTCCAAGAGCTGGAATTCCAAATCCAACGAGCAAAATAACTAACAGTAGGGGTACGCCTCTAAAAACATCAACATAAACCGTAGCCAGAATTCTGAAAGGAGTAAGCGCGGCGGCTTTAGAAGTCCGAGCCAAGGCAAGCAGTAAAGCCAAAATAGTAATCAAAATACTGGCAATTATGGTCAAGCGAATATTGGTGGTAATTCCTTTTGCGACTATAGGTAAGACTTCAAGCCCATAATCAAAATCTAAATAAGTCTGTTTAAATAACTCCCAGCCTGGTGAGCTAATTACAAAAATAACCAAACTGCCTAGTACCAAAACACTGGAGAGAGTTGCGATTACAATTCTTTTTCTCGCTTGCTGACTGCGGATGTTTTGCCGCGCAAGCTCTAATTCACTCGGATACCATGACCCGTTCGAGAAGTTTTCTTTATTCGAACGGGTCATGATTCTGCTTTTAGTTCTTATTGAAGAACTGGAGCGCCTTGATCAGC
>JAYPCW010000085.1:0-3473 GCA_038124905.1 Candidatus Nanopelagicales bacterium
TTTTCTAGCGTGGTAACCGGTATTGCTTTCTTATTCGCTACCTTCCTATCACCTTTAGTGGCGATGGTGCCTTACGAAGCTGCTACCCCTGCTTTGTTATTGGTGGGCTTTTTAATGATGACTCAAATCAAAGATATTGATTGGGGCGACATCACAATTGCCTTGCCCGCATTCTTAACGATTATTTTGATGCCATTTACCTACTCAATTGCCGTAGGAATTGGTGCCGGCTTTGTTACCTATGTTGTGTTAAAAACTGCAACTGGAAAGGCAAAGCAAATACACCCCTTGATGTGGGGTGTATCTCTAGCATTCTTGATCTACTTCATACAGGAGCCGATCAAGAACCTGTTGGGATAGTGGTCGCTCTCTAACTCAACAGAAACTTCCCCATAAATGGCGGGATAGCTAAACCCTATCTCGCCATTTATTTTTACCGATAATCTAGGACCATGACCGAAAAAACTCCCTATCAATTAGCGCGTCAGGCAGCTGACGAATTAGCGATGAAGTCAGGTCGATCGCAACACGAAGTGTTAGTAGTACTTGGCTCCGGTTGGACTCCGGCAGTTGAGGTTTTATCGCCAAATGGTGTTGATATTTCAGTTAGCGACTTAACTGGGTTTGAACCTCCCGCAGTGGAAGGTCATGCGGGAATTTTGCGAAGCTCGGAAATTAACGGCAAGAATGTTTTATTGCAGATTGGGCGAACTCATTATTACGAAGGAAAAGGTGTTGCTGCAGTAGTGCATGCTGTTCGGGTTGCCGCAGCTAGTGGAGTAAAAACCATAATTCTCACTAACGCCGCTGGCGGTTTACGTTTGGAATGGAAGCCGGGAACAGCTGTACTGATTTCTGATCACATAAATTTAACTGGCTCTACCCCATTGATTGGACCAAGATTTATTGATGTTTCACAAATCTATTCACACCGACTTCGGAAAATTGCCAAGCAGATTGATCCAGCATTAAAAGAAGGCGTCTATGTGCAATTTCATGGGCCGCAATATGAGACGCCAGCTGAAGTCAAAATGGCAATTACCCTTGGCGGTGATTTAGTTGGGATGAGCACTGCCCTTGAAGCAATCGCTGCCAAAGAGGCTGGGTGTGAAGTTTTGGGAGTTTCCTTAGTTACCAACCCTGGTGCAGGGTTAACTGATGAGCCACTAAATCATGAAGAAGTTTTAGCTGCTGGAAAAACCGCAGCCGGCAGAATGGGTACCTTGTTAAAACAAGTAATCGAGCATTTGTAAATGAATGACTTGTTTGCCAAAGCTACAAAATGGGCTGAAAATGATCATGACCCAAATACCAAACAAGAACTAACTGAATTAATAGTTAAAGCCAAGGGTGATCAAGACGCTCTGGCTGATTTACAAAATAGATTTTCTGGATTTTTAAAATTTGGCACCGCTGGGCTTCGCGGTGAAGTGGGCGCCGGTGAATCCCGAATGAACTTAGCGCTAGTGCGTCAAGCAACCGCAGGATTAGCACAATTCTTGCTAGCTAGATCAAATGGTAAAACCCCAGTTTTAATTGTGGGAAACGATGCCCGGTTCATGAGCAAAGAATTCGCTGACGAAGTCGCAAGCGTCGCCACACATTTAAAAATAGAAGTAAAGCAACTGCCCAGTAATGTGCCGACTCCCCTTTTAGCGTATTCCGTAAAAATGCTCAATGCCGATTGCGGAGTAATGATCACAGCATCCCATAATCCTCCGCAAGATAATGGCTACAAGGTTTATGACGAATTAGGCGCTGGGATCATTCCCCCGGTTGACGAAGAGATTTCATTGCAAATCTCTAAGCAACAACTACCCCTAGTGATAGCTGATAATTTAACTTGGCAACAAATTGACACTAAAAAAGAATATTTAAATAGACTGAAAATCGTTGTTCCAAAGATTGAACATCGTGATCTTAAAATTGCCTATACTCCGCTACATGGCGTTGGCAAAGAATTATTTATGCAAGCGGTTGATAATTTAAATTTGACTAATGTTTTTGTAGTTGCTGAACAGGCGCAACCTGACCCAACCTTTAAAACCGTTAATTTTCCTAATCCAGAAGAACCCGGTGCCACAGATTTACTAATTGAATTAGCCACGAAGGTTGATGCAGATCTAGCAATTGCCAATGACCCAGATGCTGATCGCTGCGCAATTGGAATTAACGATTCAGGTAATTGGCGAATGCTAAAAGGAGACGAATTAGGAATCCTTTTTGCTTGGTGGATAATGCAGAAACCAAATCTTGATAAGCAAAGTGTGTTTTCTAGTTCAATAGTTTCCTCTTCACTAGTGCCGAAGATGGCTAAGGAAAATGGGTTTATCGGGCAAACTACTTTGACCGGAATGAAGTGGGCGGGCCACATTACAAACTTGAGTTTTGGTTATGAAGAGGCTATTGGTTATTCCGTAGACCCAGAAGCAGTCAGCGATAAGGATGGAATCTCTGCAGCACTCTTAGCTATCGAAATTATGGATTGGGCCAAGGGTGAAAATAAATCATTAACAGAAGTGCTAGCTGAGATCTATCAAACCTATGGGCTACACCTAACTGAACAAGTGAGTGTTCGTTTAGCTGATATTGATATCGCCAAGCAGAAAGTTACAGAACTTATTACAAATCCACCAAAATTATTGGCAGACGAAGCAATAACTTCTGTTATCGATATGAAGCAAGGCTTTCAAGGCTTACCTTCAAGTGTGGGTGTGGTCTTTGAATTAGCTTCAGCCAGGGTAATTGTGCGACCAAGTGGAACAGAACCAAAAATCAAGTGCTACCTAGAGGTAAACGGTGACTATTCAACAAAATCAACCCAAGAAAAACGGTTAAAGGAATTATCAATTGCCATGACCCAGTTACTCTCATAGCTTTAGAGGTAGTCTTAACTCGTGTTTACTGATGACCTATTGGCCATGCCTGACTACTTTAGTGAGGCTACAGCCAGTCAAAGCGCCTTAAAAAAATTTTTACATGGCCTTAGGCAAGTAGACAAAGTTGGCGCTGATTCCCGGGCGGCAGTTTTAGCAACAAGATCAATAAAAAATAATGCAAAAAATGAAGGCATTGATTTAGCAATTTCAATGATTGATCTTACAACTCTTGAAGGTATGGACACCCACGGCAAAGTCAAAACACTTTGCGCTAAAGCAAAACGTCCAGATCCACTAGATAGCAGTGTGCCAAGTGTTGCAGCAGTTTGCGTTTATGGCGACATGGTCCCTTATGCAAAAAAAGAATTAACTAACTCATCAATCAAAGTTGCAGCGGTAGCAACTGCCTTTCCTTCAGGTAGGGCTAGCAAAGAGGTCAGGGTGCAAGATGTTCGTGAAGCCGTCGCAAACGGTGCAGATGAAATTGACATGGTGATCGATCGCGGTGCCTTTTTAGAAGGCCACTACCTTGATATTTTTGAAGATATTCAAAGAGTTAAAAGTGCCTGTGGCGATGCGCACCTAAAAGTAATT
>JAYPCW010000086.1:0-3262 GCA_038124905.1 Candidatus Nanopelagicales bacterium
TTGAGGAAATGGAGGTCGCTGCATACGAGCAGATGGCTTGGGCAATGCAGGAGGGTAAAACCCTTCCTGCTAGAACTCCGACTCCTTGGACACCGTTCTGAACCCACGATCTAATCATTGCGGTTTGGGTTTGCTACCCGTAGCACCGAAAGAAAGAGGGGCCTCTTTCATCTGTAAAGGTTCCCAGCCGTAGTCTAGTCCCGCGGAGACAGCCTCTTCCTTCGCCTTGGCAAAGCTATCGAAAGAATCTTCAAATACATAGAAGGCAACGTAGGTGTTGCTACTCGTTAATCGGCTAAAAAGCAGACCCAATGCTGTCGAGTCACGCACAGGGTCCAGCCCTTCACCAGGAATTGGCCGAGGAGTTGCGGAGCTTTCCAGAATGGTCCAATCGATAGACTTATCGTTTCTACCGTCTCGCGGAAATTGGAGTGGGTAAACCTTTCCGTACTGGACGATCACATTAAATACGCTTTTGGTGGTGCTTCGCTCCTTGGGCAGTCGCAGCTTTTGTACTTTTTTGTTCTGGACCGTTATGATCTGCCTGTTAATGTCATTTAGGCGCGATTTCAAACGTGTGATGCTGTCCTCGGCAGCCTTCAGCGCATTTTCTTGCTCAACTTTTCTTGCCGCCGCAGCCGTCATCTCATCTTTGATCTGTTTCAAACGCTCCGCAGGATCGGAAGCGCGTCTGGTGTTGGTGGTTTGCTGCTTTGAGTCCGCCTCGCTCCTAGCTTCTGCTAGCAAAGCCTGCAATTGTTTCTGCTCTTGAAGCAATCGGTGGCGCTCCGCTATTTTCTTATCGTTAGTTGAGGCCATCAAGTCCGCTTGCTTCTTTGCAGTTAATACCAGATTGGTTTCTGCTACCTTAATTCTCCGGAGGAGGATTTCCGCCGAATCAGTCGCCGCCGCAGCGGTATTCTGCGGTTGACGCTGACTTAGTAATGCCAGCAGGACTGCCATGAGAATAATGCCGCCGAATGCGTTGCACATCGTGTCAAGCAACAGGTCCAGACTGTCAGCGGGTTTTTTATGGCGCAGGCTCATGTCTCAGAAACCAAGTGTGCGGAGCAGTCTTCGCCACCACGAATCAGTCTTCGGAACGGCAGTTGGCGTGGTGGTTTTCACAGTAGCTTTGGGTGGAGCATTGGTGCCCGCCAGAACCGGCTTCGAGTTTGTCGGCAACGGCGGGTTCGGGATCGACGTCCCGCCAAACCAGTCGGATTCGTTAGGCTTCGAGAAGTGTACAACCTTGCTTTCGGCGATAGCATCAAATCCAATGCTGAATCCCTTTCCGCGCACGGCCTCGGATAATTCCTCGAACAACTCGATACCAGATGGACGAATTAGAAAAACTAGGTATTGATTAGCTTTGTTGAACTTCTCCAGTTGCCTGTCGATGCCAGCGAGAGCAGAAGAAGCATTAATGGCGACCCGTTCCGCTGGTTTATCAAATCGATCCACGAGCAGTCCACTGCCACTTACTGTGACCAAGACTGGCTCCATTGTGGAAGTGTCCTTACCAGGAACCAGCCACAACTGCCCTTCAAGCGCTTTCACCATCAGTAATTTACTTTGAGCATTCCGGACTTGCTCTTCCATCTGGTGCCTGATGGCTGCGGCTGCTGATACTTTCTTTTCCACGTCGTCGGCGTCCCGTTTGAGCTTGTCTAGAATGGACCACAGGTCGGCAAGGCCAAGCAAGGTGTCCTGTTGGCGCGTGGCAGCTTCCTGCCTTTGGGCCTCAGTCTTCAGATCCGCGGTGCGCTGCCTGGTTTGTTGCAGCCGTATGCGAAGAGCATCTACCTCGATTGAAATCTGGTGAGTGTCGGGAAGTGAATGAGCCATGGCCAGGGTCTCGCGCAGTCGTAAAGTCTCAATCTCCAGATGCGTTTGCTCGGCGAGCAGTTCTGCCAGCCGGTTTTGAAGCTTGGGATTGGATTCGTTCGTGGCCACTGCGGCATCCTTGTCGAGACCGGCGGCTAGCATCAGGACAATGAGGATGAGAATGCCGCTGACAGCAGTGATGATGTCTTGAAAGGCGAAGAAACTAATCTTTGGTGACGACGATTGACGAAGGCGGCTTGCCATTTCAGGAAGCGTTTTTGTCGGCCGCGGGTTCAGAATTGTTCAGCCGAAGTTTCGCCACCACATGTGATTGGCAATAGTCGTTGCACTCATCGAGAAAGGACATTTCACGCTTCTGTTGAAAGGTGATCCACAACACAAGCACGAGGGCATAAACCAGCGCCACCAACGTAGTCTCGAATGCCGTTCCCAGCCCACCCGTCACCCCTTGGAGCGATGTGCGGATAATCGACAGATCAGCCGACTCCAACGTGGAACCAAACTTGCTGATGGCGGAACTCAGTCCTTTGACGGTTCCGATGAAGCCCAACACCGGAATGGCCCACACAAAGCCGTTCAACAACGCGTAGCTGGAAGCAATCTGATCTTCATCGTTTTCTGCTTGTGCGCGCAAAATGGAGGAAACGTCGTTGACCTGTCCGATGTTTTTTAAGTTTGACAGGGCGCGGTCGATGCGGTTGAGCAGAATAAAATGCCGCGGGTGGTCCACCAACGCATGAATGCGGTTGAGTACCGTCGGGGCCGTGCTTTCCGTGAGAACAAACTCCGGCCGCATGGGGACTGCGGAGATGTTCAGTGCCTTGGTCTGATATTTCAGCTTTTGATTTTTCAGGAACAGGGCGCAAGCTCCCCAGCAAAACAGCAGGGTGGCGGGAATGACGGCGAACTGGTTTCCCGGCCGAAGGAACATCTCTGCAACCGGAGTAGTCAGTTGGAAACTCTTCAGCACAAATACCGCAAGCACATACGCGAAGGCCAAAAGAACCACGGCGCCCACAAAGGCACAGGTATGGTTGGCGTCGGTGTAGCGGCCTCCCTTGAAGCCAATGCGGTTCTCGATGTCTTGCTGAGTCCAGGCAAGGAGCAGATCAGCATCCGGGTTAGATTTTTTGAGCGATTGTTTCAACTGAAGGTTTTTGATTCATACATTTCCACCGTTACAAGATCCGGGCTGATCACGTCATCCTGACCCCGCTGGCATCCTTAACCACCGTCAGCAACTCAATCAACGTCCAAAATGCGGTGACGATGGCGCCGTAGATTGTAAGACTTAATATGATTTGTGCGGCTCCGCGACCATGATAACCAGCGTAAAAGTTGTGAATCCCTAACAAGCCGAAAAACAACCCGAGAATTATGTAAACTCCCCGGCTCTTCGGTGGGTGGTGATAAA
>JAYPCW010000087.1:0-3195 GCA_038124905.1 Candidatus Nanopelagicales bacterium
GGTGTTTTTGATGGCGTCCACCGCGGCCACCAAGCGATATTAAAAGAGGCAAGAAATTTAGCTGAGCTAGCTAACACTCAATTAGTAGTAATAACTTTTAACCCACACCCACGTAGCGTAATTTTCAATATAAACCCGCCGCATTTGGCATCACTCAGCTATCGCTTAGAACTCTTAGCTGAAAACCAAGTAGATGCAGTTTTTGTTATGCCTTTTGACAAAAAACGTAGCGAACAATCAGCCGAAGATTTCATTCTAGAAGTTTTAGTTAATACTTTAAAAGCAAAACATGTAGTAGTGGGTGAAAACTTTAGATTTGGCTATAAGGCGCTTGGCAGTACAGATTTATTAATCGAAAAAGGCAAAATTTATAATTTTGAAACTCGTGTCGTCAAAAAACTCTCATCTAGCGAAGTTTGGTCATCAACCAACGCCAGAAAATTAATTGAAGCAGGTGAGATGACTAAAGCACAAGAAGTTTTAGGTCGCTTGCCAAGGGTTTGCGGTGAAGTGGTGCATGGCGATCATCGCGGCCGAGAACTTGGCTACCCAACTGCGAACTTAAAGGCAGATGAAAATTCTTGTTTACCTGCGCTTGGCATTTACGCCGGTTTTGTAATTAATGAAATAACCAAAGAAAGATGGCCGGCAGCAATAAGCGTTGGGCCCAATTCAACATTCGACCAACAACATCTATCGCTTGAAGCTTACGTTTTAGATAAGACTGATTTAGACCTCTACGGCAAAAGAGTCACTTTTGAATTCTTGAAAAAGCTCCGTAATACCGAGAAATTTGACTCAGTTGAGCAATTACTAGACCAAATGGGCGAAGACGTAGAGCAAACCCGACGTCTCACCAGTGATAACTAGCCTCACTGCTAACCTTGAGGACGACGGTAATCAGCTAGGTGCCCGATTGCCGCGACTCCTTCACCCAAGCAAGGTGCTGGGTGTGCACCTAAGAAGAAACAAGGACAAAGATGAGTACCAAAGACGCAAAGCAAGCAATCATTAAAGAATACGCAATCAATCCAAACGATTCTGGATCACCAGACGTGCAAATTGCACTTTTGACCGATCGTATTAATCATTTGACCGAGCACTTGAAAGATCACAAAAAAGATCACCACTCTCGTCGCGGATTGTTGTTGTTGGTAGGCCGTCGTCGTCGTTTACTCGACTACTTGGCAGCAAAAGACATCAACAAGTATCGCGAATTGATTCAGCGCTTAGGTATTCGTCGCTAACCCAATCGGGTATTAAAAAGGACATTAAGTCGGTCCTCGGTAGTGACGTTCAGGATAATTCCTGAGCCTTTCTACTGACGACCGCCAAAAATAAAAATCTTTTTTATTACCCCTTAATAAAGAGGAGTGACTCAACAGATGAGTGGGTCAGAAATTAAATCAGCCGAAGCCATTATTGACAATGGACCATTCGGAAAAGTAAAAATCAAGTTTGAAACTGGCAAACTTGCCAAACAAGCAAGCGGTGCAGTTGCCGCTTATTTAAATGACGAGACTATGTTGCTCGCCACAACCACAGCTTCAAAAGAACCAAGAGATTCTTTTGACTTCTTTCCTTTGACAGTCGATGTCGAAGAAAAAATGTATTCGGTTGGTCGCATCCCAGGATCCTTCTTTCGTCGTGAAGGAAAACCATCTGAAGAAGCAGTATTAACTTGCCGCTTAATCGACCGCCCGTTAAGACCAACTTTTGCCGATGGTTTAAGAAACGAAATCCAAGTTGTCATTACTGTGATGTCTTTGGACCCAGCAGAGCAATATGACGTAGTGGCAATTAACGCAGCAAGTGCTGCAACTCAAATTGCCGGGCTTCCTTTCTCGGGGCCAGTTGGTGCAGTGAGAGTTGCACTAATTGATGGAGTTTGGGTTGCGTTTCCAAAGCATGCTGACTTAAATGATGCAGTCTTTGACATGGTGGTTGCAGGTCGCGTTTTACCAGATGGTGATGTGGCAATCATGATGGTGGAAGCCGAAGCCACAGAATCAACAATTGATTTGATCAAAGAAGGGCAAAAAGCTCCAACCGAAGAAGTTGTTTCAGAAGGTTTAGAAGCCTCCAAGAAGTTCATTTCAGAATTGTGCCGAGCTCAAGCAGAGCTAGCAAAATTAGTGAATAAAGAAGTTAAAGAATTTCCAATCTTCTTGGATTATCAAGAGGATGTCTATGAAGCAGTTAAAGCTTATTCATTTGACGCCATCAATAAAGCCATGCAAATTGCAGGAAAACAAGAGCGTCAAGACGCCTTGGATGCGGCAAAAGCAGAGGTAAAGGCTCACTTAGCTGAAACTTTTGCTGAAAGAGAGAAAGAAATTTCTGCCGCTTTTGGCTCAATTAGCAAAAAGGTTATGCGCGATAGAGTCTTGAAAGACAAGATTCGTATCGATGGCAGAAACCCTCGCCAGTTGAGAGAACTTTCAGCTGAAGTAGATCTTTTACCAAGAACTCATGGTTCTGCATTGTTTAATCGCGGTGAAACCCAAGTATTGGGTGTAACCACTTTGAACATGTTGGGCTTGGAACAAAAGTTAGATACTTTGTCTCCAGAAAACACCAAGCGTTATATGCATAACTACAACATGCCTCCTTATTCAACCGGTGAAACCGGAAGAGTTGGAACCCCAAAGCGTCGCGAAGTAGGTCACGGTGCGCTTGCTGAAAGAGCATTAGTGCCAGTTCTTCCATCAAGAGAAGAATTCCCTTACGCAATTCGCCAAGTCTCTGAAGCAATTGGATCAAATGGTTCAACTTCAATGGCTTCGGTTTGCGCTTCAACTATGGCGCTACTACACGCAGGTGTCCCGCTAAAAGGACTAGTTGGTGGTATCGCCATGGGCTTAATAAGTGGTGAAGTAGACGGCAAAACCGAATACGTAGCACTAACTGACATCTTGGGCGCAGAAGATGCGCTAGGCGATATGGACTTTAAAGTCGCCGGTACTTCTGAATTTATTACCGCTTTGCAATTAGACACCAAGTTAGATGGCATCCCAGCTGACGTCTTAGCTAAAGCGCTAACTCAAGCTAAAGAAGCTCGCACTGAAATCTTGAAGGTTATGCAATCTGCGATTGATAGCCCAGGTGAAATGAGTCATTTCGCCCCACGCATCATCACCATGAAGATTGAAACCGATCAAATTGGTGCAGTCATTGGGCCTAAGGGCAAGATGA
>JAYPCW010000088.1:0-3151 GCA_038124905.1 Candidatus Nanopelagicales bacterium
TGAATATGAAAAAACGAAAGGGATCGTCTCTCTTCAGCCTTATCACAAAACTAAAAAAGCTTATGAAAACCTCGCTTCAGTCTTTAACTTAATTGGAGCACTTGGAGCCAAGCTCTCAAAACCTTCAGGCCAAGCTTTTGGGCCTTGCTTGATGATTTCCCGCGAAGATTATAAAAAAATTGGTGGCCATGAGGCGATCAAAGACCAAGTTTTAGAAGACCGCGCACTCGGGCTAAAAGCTCAAGAAGCGGGAATACCGGTTAGATCCCTAGCAGGCGGGGATTTAATTTCCTTTCGCATGTATCCAGATGGAGTTAAATCACTCTCGCAAGGGTTCATTAAGAACATGGCGCAAGGATCAGTGGGGTTAGGTTTTTGGCCGTTTGTTTTGTTATTTGCTTGGTTTAGTGGACTAGCAGCAGCGGCTTGGGAGCTACCTTTCGCATTTCTTGCCTGGCCGTTTACTGGGCAAGCCCCTAGCTTGTATCAATACATCTTGACTATTGGTTTTGGCTTACAGTTTTATTTGATGACCAAACGGCTAGGTAATTTTGGCTGGGCAATTATTTGGTATCCGATACAAGTTGCTTTCTTTTTGATCATTTTTTTCACTTCAGTATTTAAAACTTCAAAAGGCAAAGTCACCTGGAAGGGCAGAGAGGTGCAAAGCAACACATGACCTACCCCGCTTGGTTTTATATCTTCGCCAACACCTCGATCTGGATTATTTGGTCAATTTTGGTGGGCTATCTTTTTAATCATGTGGCAGACAGTCGCTTCGAAAAAGATAACTTCATTACTCGCTTGAGAGATTTCGAAACCCAAAAGTGGTTTCAAAAGTACTTACGGGTTCATCAAGTTAAAAAATACCTACCTGAAAAAGGCATAATGTTTGGCAAGGGCACCAGCAAAAAATCCTTACCCAAAGATGAACTAGGTGGATTAAATAAGTTCTTGATTGAAACTAGAAGAGCTGAAATCGTTCACTGGATCGTAATTTTCGCTTGGGTTTTTACGCTCTGGTTCAACCCACCTTGGGCAGTCTGGGCAGTAGCCATCTTGTTGATTTTTGGGAATTTACCTTGCATTTTGGTGCAAAGGTATAACCGATTGCGGATTTTAAGAATTATAAAAAATTAAGCCGCGCGATGCTGGTCTTTGACCGGCATCTTCACAACTACTGCGTTGCGCTCTTGGGCGGCTATCGAGGCCCCGGCTTTAAGCACTACTTCACTTAAAGGAGTATTGAGTGCTTCTAAAATTGCATTTAATAACTCGCTAGAGACTTCTTTTTGACCACGTTCGATTTCACTCAAGAAACCTAAAGAGACTTTTGCTTTAGCGCTTAAAGCACGCAAAGACAAACCCTGCGCCTTGCGACGGGCTTTTAATTCCTTACCTAGTGCTTTTCTAAGCGTAGACAAAAGTACTCCTTTCAACGAATCTCAAGTTTACTCTATTTATCCGGATTTACACTTCAAGCAGTTTGTCGCGTGCGAACTCAAAGGCTAGCCCGCAAGTTGCCTGCCTGATTTGCTCTCTGGTGCCAGATAAATGAAACTGCTCACCAAAAGTCTTACCTAAGATCCACACCCCAATAAATACCGTTCCAACTGGTTTACCTTCGCTGGCTTTTGGGCCTGCAACTCCCGTAGTTGATATCGCGACATCGCTTTGCAATCGATTTGCGACGCCAATTGCCATTTCGGTCGCTGTTTCAGAGCTAACTGCGCCATGCTCTTTTATTATCTTTTCATTAACACCTAAAACTTCAATTTTTATTTCATTTTGATAAGCAATGATCCCACCGCGAAGTGTTTTTGAAACACCAGGTATCTCAGCAATTTTATTTGCTAGTAGACCTGCGGTGAGCGACTCTGCCGTAGCGATAGATAAATGTTTTTTTTGTAAGATTTTAACTAGTTCTTGCGCGCTCAATTTGAAGATTCTTTGCTGATAGTAATTACCTTAATTACATAATCGATCCCAGTAACTACCGTAAGTGCCACAGCGAGCGCCATTGATACTGGAGCAATAAAGGCAATAATTTCAGGTAACGGCAAAATGAAGGCAGTAATTGCAACAATTTGAGTGATAGTTTTTAGCTTTCCGCCATTTGAAGCGGCAATAATTTCTTTTCTGATAACCCAAAATCGAAGTAGGGTAATAAATACTTCTCTACCTAAAATAACTGCGACAATCCAAACAGCTACTAACTCGTAATAAGCCAAAGCCACCAACGCGACAGCGATTAAAGCTTTGTCAGCAATTGGGTCAGCGATTTTTCCAAAGTCTGATTCGATCTTCCAAGCTCTGGCAATTGCCCCATCTGCAATGTCGGTTAGAGAAGCGATCACAAAAATTACCGCGGTAATGATGCGATTTGTTGGCTCAAGAGCATCTTCACTAAACAATAAATAAACCAAAATCGGAACCGACGCCAGGCGCAAAATCGTCAAGAGGTTAGGCAGTTGATTTGTCATTTAACCTCCTCGCCAATTAAGTCCGCACCCAGATTGCCTTGGATAGAAATATTAACTAATTGACCGATTTTATATTTACCTTTGGGTAAGTGAGTTGTTCCATCAATATCTGGGCCTTGGTGCAAACTACGGCCAAAATACTGGCTATCTTCATGCCCCTCGATTAAGACTTGGCTACTTTCACCGACTCGCGATCCGGCTTTTTGATCAATTAATTCATCCGCCAGCGATTTAAGGTGATTGAAGCGCTCGCGCTTAAGAGAATCTGAAATTTGACCTTCAAAATCAAAAGCAGCAGTGTTATCTTCGTTGGCATATTCAAAAACCCCAATGGAATCTAACTCTGCTCTATCCAAAAAATCAGATAGTTCATCAAAATCTGCATCAGTCTCCCCCGGGAATCCCACTATGAAATTACTGCGAATCCCCGCCTTTGGGTTTTTGCTTCTAATCTGCCCAGTCATCTCCAAAAAGGAATCTTTTGAGCCAAAGCGCTTCATTCTGCGAAGAACGCTCTCAGAGGCATGCTGAAAGGAAAGGTCAAAATATGGCACTACCTTTTCAGTATCCAAGATGGCATCAAACAAACTTGGCCGCATTTCAGCAGGCTGAAGATAACTTAAGCGAATCCAAGCTAAGTTATTTATTTTTGAAAGCTCCTTTAATAG
>JAYPCW010000089.1:0-3142 GCA_038124905.1 Candidatus Nanopelagicales bacterium
AATAAGTATTCACTATGCAATTTCAAATCATTTACAACTAACAAGCTACCATTTCTAAAAATTACATCAATAACTCCATAGCGATATCGGTGACCTGCCGTCTTAAGCGCCGAATTTGGATTATTTTGTGGTGAACTGCCAACCACATTCATAATGTTTCCATCTCCCGTAGGGCGTAAAGTTACTTTTCCACCGGCACCTAATTGATTTGCTCTACCATCTTCTCCACCGCTTGATACGACTGCTTGAGATCCATTGTGCTCAATTCGAAGTATTTCATTCAATGACAAATTAGCTACCGGATTTTCATCTATTAATACTTCAAGTGAAGCGTTATCGCTTCCAGAATTTTCAGCTCGAGCAAAAACGGCATTTCTACCTTGAGTCAGTCCCACCCGAATGTTTTGATCATTACTTACCTCGCTGATGGCAACGCCCGGGTAGTAATGATTCAAGATTTGTGAAAATGTTTTGCCCTCACGTGCCTGACCTAATGCCCCATATTGACTAAAGCCAACTCCGTGTCCCCAGCCTGAACCCACGATGGTGAATTCATTTGGTACGGCTTGCGCGGGGCTGGCTGCTAACAAACTTGCAAGAAGAATCAATATTTGAGCAAGCACAAATCGCCCGCGAAAGGCTTTTTTAGGCGGGCGATTAGGTAAAACCTTAATTTTCACTTACTAAACAAAATAACAGCAAAATCACTCTTGTATCACCAGCAACACGTGTGATTAGTACCCGGCAAACTTTAATAATTGCTCTGCGCTACCCCGATAAACATTGAGATCTAATTTTCCGCTAGCAATTCCATAATTTTGTCCAGGTGCCGTCCAGGTGTATTGCCAAATTTGCCAGTCCAAATCACAACCTCCACGGGTCCAAACGGTTGGTATGCATCCTCTGGCACGTGTTGCCCCTGGGTTTGAAGTATCGGCAATATTGGCAACCCAAAGTGGGAACCTTGCCAAACTGCGATCGGATAAATGGGAGCGTAAGTAGGCAGTATTTGAATAGATGATCGGAGTTCTGCCGGTTCTGGCTTCGACGTGATTTAACCAAACTCTAGAAAATTGGATCACTTGATTTGGCTTAACTTTTCGACTAACCCCAGAAGCTTCAATGTCTAAAGCTAAAGGCATCATGCCTGGCCTATAGCCGCCTAAAGCATTTAGCCTTTCAATTGCTAATTCAGCTTGACGAACAGCTTCGGCATTTAAAGCATCGTCCGTAATATTTGGTACGTAGGCGAAATGATAAAGCCCAACTAGCATTCCTGCTGCTCGTGCCGCTGGAACATCTTCATTTGACCATCTCACTGCTACAGGATGCGCATCTCGAAAATCTGTTGGCAAGCCATCGGATGCTTTAATGAAAACAAATCTAACTCCAGAGTTATACATTTGCTGAAAATTAATTGGCGCATTTCCCGGGTGCTGCCATCTTGAAACATCAGAGCCTAAAATTCTTGCGCCAGGGCCAAAAGCTTCAATAAGTGGCGCCACTTGAACATTAATTCTTTTAGTTTGAATATTTGAAGCTAAACCTTTTGTTGTCACTAATCGATAGCGATACCCGTCTGATTTTGTAGGTGCCGCTACTGAAAAGTTGAAGCTTCCATCATCCAGAGTTCTGGTGGTTGCAACTCTTTTCCATTTTTTTGTTTTCTTGTTGTAAACTTGAAATTGCACGGTTGCTTTTCTTGCTGCTGGGGTTATGTTGCCAATTAAATTAATCGCTTGCCCAGCTTTCACTGTCGGGCTTTCTAATTGATAAACAAAAGATGGCTTTTTTACCTGAATTCTAAAAGCATTACTTTGTGGTTGGTTTTTTAAACCTGTTGCCACAATTCGATATCGTAATTTTTGCTTCTTGTTTGGTGCAGTGATATTCATTCTCCAAGTACCATCAGCTTTAGTTTTAGCAGTTGCTACTGTGACCCATCGCTTACCTTGACGCGCTTGCCGCGAAATAACCACGCCTTTTTTTGCTTGATCTATTGACCCAGTAATCCGAAATTTTGAACCCGAAGCCACTTCAATTGGAGTAGAAAGAATTGTTAATCCCGCCTGCGATTCAACCGCCGGTGGCACCTCAACTTCTTCAGCAAGCGCTGGAGCAGAAAGTCCACCTAAAACTAAAATCGTAGAAACTAAACCAAGAAACAACCTGCGTGCTTTGTTCAAAAATGTCGCTCTTTCTGGATTAATCAAAATCCTTTAATTACCGTAACACGAGCTGCATTTTAAAGATACAGGTGACACTCAAATTTAAGTGCCTGTCACCTGATATTCATCGAGTAGTAAGGGATACTTAGCAACGTGTTTTCAATTCTAATTTTTGCTATCGCTGGCGCAATCGCCCAATTGGTAGACGGAACCTTAGGTATGGCTTTTGGAATCACCTCTTCCACGCTTTTAATCGCGCTTGGCGCAACTCCTGTGGCCGCAAGTGCTGCAGTTCACTTTGCTGAAATTGGCACCACCTTGGCTTCAGGAACTTCTCATTGGCTTGCAGGCAATGTTGATAAAAGAATCTTGATCCGTCTTGCCATCCCTGGCGGTATTGGTGCATTTCTTGGGGCAACTTTGCTCTCTTCAATTTCACTCTCAAGTGGCAGGGTTTATATGTCAACCCTTTTACTCGTCTTAGGTTTAATTTTGTTGATTAGATTTGGAGTTGGCCTCACAATAATTCCTCCAATTACTGGTCGACCTCGCTCAAAACTACTGGTGCCACTAGGTAGCTTTGCTGGTTTCATCGATGCCTCTGGTGGAGGTGGCTGGGGACCAGTTACCACTCCAACACTTTTAACCGTTACAAAAACTCAACCACGAAGAGTTATCGGTACGGTTAGTGCTTCTGAATTTGTTGTTGCTATTTCTGCGAGCGCTGGATTTATTTTTGGAATGAGCAATCAAAATATTGACTTTCAAGTTGTCGGTGGCTTATTACTTGGCGGTGTGATTATGGCGCCAATTGCGGCAAAACTTGCTGGCAAACTCCCTCATGCGCCCTTTGGTGCCATGATCGGTGGTGCAGTGCTCTTAATTAATTCTCGAGTAATGCTTAACTATTTTGAAATTACAAATAGCATTAAATACGCTATATATTTAACAATTGTTTTAATCACAGCTTATTT
>JAYPCW010000090.1:0-3052 GCA_038124905.1 Candidatus Nanopelagicales bacterium
TGGCGAGTAAATCTTTTATGATCCAAGGCTTGGTGATTCTTTTACCCCCTAGCGAAGGCAAAGCAGAAAGCGAGAAGGGAACTAAATTAAATTTAGCGAGTTTGAGCTTTCCAAAATTAAAAGCCTCCAGGGCTCAACTAATAAAGGAAATCATTGATTTAGCTCAAAAACAACCTGCAAAATTGCAAAAAATTCTAGGTTTAAGCAAAAAGCAACTGCCTGAACTGGAAATGAATAAAAACTTATTAAAGCGCCCAACGGCAAAAGCGATAGAAATTTATTCAGGTGTTTTATATGAAGCTCTAGATTTTGCGAAGCTAACAAAACCAGCGCAAAACTGGATTGGTAAAAGAGTCTTCATCTCATCCGCACTTTTTGGGCTGGTTGGGGCATTTGACAAAATTCCCGCCTATCGACTTAGTGGCGATAAAGCTTTACCAACGGCTGGATCACTTAAGACATTTTGGATAAAAAATTCAGGAAGGTTGCTGGATAAAGCTTTTGAAAAAAATCTAATTTTAGATTTGAGATCTGGGGTCTACGCCTCAGCTTGGCAACCAGGTGATGAATTGAAAGAAAATTTTGTCATTGGGAAAATTGTTCAAAAACAAAGAGTTAATGGAAAGACCGTTTACAAAGTCGTCAGTCATCACAATAAGGCAACAAAAGGAAAACTGGTGGCGGCACTAGCAAAAGCACAGGCAAATCCAAAAACACCTAGAGACTTAGAAAATCTGTTAAAGAAATTAGGTTTTGAAGTAAAGCTTGAATTAATTTCTAAAAACAAAACAAATATTTTGACAATTGTGATGCCTTGAAAAATAAGTGGCTTAAACTCGTTCTTGCAATTAGTTTTTTATTGGTACTTAATATTGGCGCTTATCTCGGGCTAACAAGTGATGCTGGTAAGAATTTTTTAGATAGAATAAATGAGTTAGTGTATTTGGGTGCTTTTTTACTAGCGCTAATTGCAAACTCAACTGTTATTGTTCCGATTCCTTATAACGCAATTATTTTGGCGATGACACAGTTAGCACCACTTCCGTGGCTGATCGCATTATTAGCCGCAATTGGTTCAGCGATTGGAGAACTAACTGGCTACCTTGTTGGTAAAGCTGGTAGCGAGGTAATTAAAGACACTAAGTTCACTCGTTGGCTTTATGAGCAAATGAAAAGTAGTTGGCGGGCGCCACTTGCGATATTTTTGGTAGCAGTGCCGCCAAATCCAGCCTTTGGTTTAGTAGGAATAATTTCAGGTGCAGTTAATTTAAGGATAGTGATTTTCGCAACATCGGTGTTTTTTGGAAGACTATTGAGATTTTTAAGTTTTGCGCTTGTGGCCAATTTCTGGTTGAGCTAGCCACTCTATAGAATCAAAGAATGTTTGACGGCCCCGGAATTCCTTACTACACGTTTCCAAATTTTTCGATAGGACCATTAACTCTAAATACCTTCGGCCTATTTGTTGCCCTAGGAATTTATTTAGGAATCAGATTTGCTGCGAAGCGAAACGAACAATATGGAGTTCCGCAAGCAACCACTGAAAAAGTTGGCTTAATTTTGGTAGTTGTCGGTTTAGTGGGAGCGAGACTCTTTTGGGTTATCACAAATCTAGATCAAATTGATAACTTTGTTGATGTAATTGCAGTTTGGCGAGGTGGGTTGCAATTTTCTGGAGGCTTCATTGCGGCTTTAGTTTTAGCACCATTTTTAGTTAGAAGAATCAAAGGTAAGAAACGCTGGCAGGTTTTAGATGGGGCTGTTTTGGGCTTGGCCTTGGGTCAAGGAATCGGACGCTGTGGATGTATCGCGGTTTGTGAGCACATGGGCAATGAAACTGATTTCTTTTTAGGCACTCGCTATTTAGGTGGAGATACCCTGGAAGGTCCGTTAACGGTTGGCGTTACGTACCACAACACTGCGGTTTATGAAATGATCTGGGTTTTAATTTTGTTTGGCGTTCTGGTTTATTTAGATAAGAAGAAACTAGTACCGCCTGGGGCAATAGTCGGATTGTTTATGGTGTCTTACGCAATTGGAAGATTTAGTACCGACTTCTTAAGAGCCTACGATCAAACACTATATGGCTTAACTGGCGCACAATTTATGTCGATCTTTTTGTTGATTGCTGGAATAGTTGTACTCGCGATTACTCGCGAAAAGCCCAAGGCACATCAAAATATAGAAAGTTAGTTATTTACCGCTCTAGATTTTGTTTTCAGGTGATTGATTAAAAATATAAATAAAATTACAAATCCAATTAAAATTGTAAGGACAGAATTAAACTGTAAATCTCTTGAAGAAGTATTAAAGAATATTGCCAGCATCTCTTCGGCAAGGTTGTTGGTTAATCTATTCCTTAGAAAATTAGCTAGTAGATAATTACTTAATATAGTCACCGAACCTCCCATAAGCATTGATAGGCCGAGGTACTTAAAACTGGTTAAAACCGACTTCTGCAAACTCACAAGCAGCATGGCAAATACAATCAAGACCAGCCATAAATATTGATTTACTACAGAACTTACTTGCCAAGATAAATTTACAAAACGCAATTGTTCGGAATCAAGAACTCTTATTTTGGGTGGCTCCAGGGTATTGAGTACTTCAATAAAATTCTGCCAAGCGGGATCCCTTGATAAATTCAAAATTAAGCGCTCTTTTATCGGAGCGCTTGTGGCATATAACTCATCTGCATAAACTCGAAAGTAACCTTGAGAGTCTTCAATTATTACTTTTGTGAATTCCTGATGAATTGAGCTAAGCAACTCATTCCATAACACCTCAAAGGTATTACTATTTATCAAATCTTGTGACAAAATTTTTAAAGCTCTTTTAGCGTTTAGTTCGATTACTGCGCTAAGGGGAGTTAAAGGCTCTGGAAGATTTTCTTCAATAATTTTTTTAATCTCCAAATTGTCAATGTACTCATAAGTAGAATCAAGTAAGAGTTCTTTTATTTTTTTGTTTTCAGCTTGAAGTGAAAAAGCATTTACAAAATTATCTTTATTTTTAAAATTATTTTGAATCCAATTGCTGTAAAGCCCTAAAG
>JAYPCW010000091.1:0-2904 GCA_038124905.1 Candidatus Nanopelagicales bacterium
TATGAAGATCCAGCCAAGCAATACAAAGAAATCTTGCGCAGTGGAGAAAAAGACTCAATAAAGGTTTTGCAAAAAATCTATTCTGAGCCGGTAAAGCCCGAATTGGTAAAGTCGCGAATTTTGGAAATTAAAGAATCAGGGCAATTAGTGGCTGCTTCGCTTTCGCCAGGGAGTGTCAATGCGCTTTCTAAGGCAGTAATTGATGCGGGAGTTGACCTTTTCGTAATTCGAGGAACCACTGTCAGCGCAGAGCACGTGACTCAAAATGGTGATGACCTAAATCTAAAAGAATTTATTAAGAGATTAGATGTCCCTGTGATAGTAGGTGGATGTGCTTCGCATCAAGCAGCTTTGCACCTAATGCGCACTGGCGCTGCTGGAGTATTAGTTGGCTTTGGTGGAGGTGCCTCGCACACCACTAAAGATGTTTTGGGCGTAAGAGTTCCAATGGCAACAGCAATCGCTGATGTGGCGGCGGCTAGAAGAGACTATTTGGATGAATCAGGCGGGCGCTACGTGCATGTAATCGCCGATGGATCAATTGGAACCAGCGGAGAGATTGCAAAAGCAATTGCCATGGGTGCCGATGCAGTAATGGTGGGCAGCCTCTTAGCACGAGCTAATGATGCACCTGGCGAAGGTAAGCATTGGGGAATTGAGGCCACGCACGCCGAACTGCCAAGAGGAACCATGGTGGATCTAGGCATTGTTGGTTCTATGAAAGAAATACTTTTTGGCCCTTCAACTCGTGCTGATGGCACGATGAATCTTGTTGGAGCGCTAAAGCGCGCTATGGCAACGAGCGGCTATAGCGACTTAAAAGAACTTCAAAGAATTGAAGTTGTGATTGACCCTAAATATTAAATAGTAAATTCTTAGTAGGCTGTGGGTGTGGAGCAAACAGTACTGGTTATTGACTTTGGTGCTCAGTATGCCCAATTAATCGCTAGAAGAGTCCGTGAAGCAGGAATCTACTCAGAGTTAGTTCCTCACACAATTTCAAAGTCTGAACTTTTAGCAAAAAATCCCGCGGCAATAATTCTCTCTGGTGGGCCATCAAGCGTCTATCAAGATAAAGCGCCAAGAATTGATAAAGAAATTTTTGAGAGCGAAATCCCAACCTTTGGTATTTGTTATGGCTTTCAAGCCATGGCGCAAGCCTTGGGGGGCGAAGTAACTAACACTCGAGAACGTGAATTTGGCTCAACCATAGTTAACGTAGAAGTTAAATCTAAATTGTTTAAGGATTTAGCACCAAGCCAAGAAGTTTGGATGTCTCATGGCGATGCAGTTACTAAAGCCCCCGAAGATTTTGTAGTTACGGCCACTAGCAGTGGGGCGCCGGTTGCTGCATTTGAATCAAACTTGCGGCCTTTTGCCGGGGTGCAGTTTCATCCTGAGGTGCTTCATACGGCAAATGGCCAAAAAATATTAGAAAAGTTTTTATACGAAATTGCAAAACTAAAACCCACCTGGACCGTAGACAATATCGTAGAAGATTTGGTCACCTCGGTAAAAGATCAAGTTGGAACAAGTCAAGTAATTTGCGGGTTATCTGGGGGTGTTGATTCAGCAGTTGCTGCTGCACTTGTGCAAAAAGCAGTAGGTAATCAATTAACCTGCATATTTATTGATCATGGCTTGCTTCGAAAAGGAGAAAGAGAGCAAGTAGAAAAAGATTTTGTAAATGCTACAAACATCAATTTAGTGGTAAAGGATGAAAGCACAAGATTTTTAAATGCACTAGCCGGCGTAAAGGATCCCGAAGAAAAACGCAAAATAATCGGAAGAGAATTTATTAGAAGTTTTGAAGATGCGGCAAGTGAACTGGTAGCAAAAACTGACGGAGAAATAAAGTATTTAGTTCAAGGAACCCTGTACCCGGATGTAGTGGAGTCAGGTCATGGCGCTGGAACTGCCACTATTAAATCTCATCACAATGTAGGTGGACTCCCAGAAGATTTGAAGTTTGAACTTGTTGAGCCCTTAAGAACTCTTTTTAAAGATGAAGTACGCAAGGTGGGAAGGTCCTTAAAATTACCTAACGAAATTGTTGAACGCCATCCCTTCCCGGGCCCAGGTCTTGCAATACGCATCGTGGGTGAAGTGACACAAAAGAATTTAAAAATCTTGCAAGAAGCAGATGCGATAGCCAGAGAAGAATTAACAAATTCAGAGTTTAATCAAGGTATTTGGCAGTTCCCGGTGGTGCTGCTTGCAGAAGTAAGAAGTGTAGGTGTGCAAGGCGATGGTCGAACTTACGGTCACCCAGTAGTTTTGCGCCCGGTTACTAGTGAAGATGCGATGACAGCTGATTGGGCCAGGTTGCCTTATGAGTTGCTGGCAAAGATTTCAAATCGCATAACTAACGAAATTCCTGAAATAAATAGGGTGACACTCGATATCACGAGTAAGCCACCAGGCACTATTGAGTGGGAATAATAAAAACATGTGGCATAGTTAAGTCATGGACATGATTTATGACTGGTTAGTAGTTCTTCACTTTATTGGTTTGGCTTCATTGGTAGGTGGCTTTTTAGTACAGATGCGAGCGAATCCCCGCAAGGTTAACGCCGCGATGTTTCATGGTGTCCTTACTCAATTATTAACAGGATCGGCACTAGTCGGATTAGTTGGTGCTCAATTGGTAGATAGAGATATTGACTACAACAAGGTGATTGTTAAATTTATAGTAGTTCTGGTTATCACGTTTTTAGTAATTAAGAATCGCAAGAAAGAAAGCGTCACAAATGGAATCTGGGGCGCGATTGGCGGTTTGTCGATACTTAATATCGTAATTGCTGTTTTGTTTTAAGCGTTAGCAACAAAAAAAGCTTCAGCTAGTTCACCTTCTGGTAATTGAGCTCTTTCGGCTACGGTTTGCATCCAACCCTTTACCATTTC
>JAYPCW010000092.1:0-2865 GCA_038124905.1 Candidatus Nanopelagicales bacterium
AGCAGTTTTAAAGATCTAGAAAATTCACTAACTTCTTGTTGACGACTTTCAACTCTTTTACCTGAAGACATAAGTTGCAAGTAGTCGACAATTACTAGTTTTAAATCATGCTTTTGTTTTAGCCTTCGACACTTAGCACGAATTTCAGAAATAGTTAAATTTGGTGAGTCGTCAATAAATAATGGTGAATCTGAAATAGCCGACATTTTTCTTGCTAAGCGTTGCCAATCGCTATCTGACATTTTGCCGCTACGCATCGATTGCAAAGCGATAGAAGATTCAGCTGAAAGTAATCTCATAACAATTTCATTGCGGGCCATTTCAAGAGAAAAAATGGCACTAGTCATTTTGCCTTTAATGCTTGCAGCTCTTGCAAAATCTAAACCAATTGTTGACTTACCCATACCTGGTCTTGCAGCAACCATAATTAGTTGACCTGGTTGTAGGCCGTTAAGCAGGGTGTCTAGTTCGTTAAAACCAGTTGGTACACCAATTAGGGCGCCGTCATGATTAGCGATAGCTTCAATTTCACTTAAAGCATTATTTAATAAATCTTGAAGTCTTTGATAATCATCGCTAGTTCTTCGATCTGTTACTTCATAAACTTCAACTTGAGCTCGATCTACTAAATCATCTACTTCGCCTTGTTCGTCATAACTCATGTTTATGATTCGAGTTCCAGCTTCAACTAATCTTCTTAAGATTGCTTTTTCACGAACGATTCGTGCGTAATACGCAGCATTAGCTGCAGTAGGCACAGAAGCTACGAGCGTGTGAATATAAGCAGGGCCACCAATTCGATTTAATTCACCAAGCCGAGTTAATTCAGCTGCGACTGTAACAGCATCTGCCGGCTCTCCACGACCATAAAGATCTAAAACTGTTTCGTAAATTGTTTGATGCTGAGTTTTATAAAAATCATGAGTTTTTAATTCTTCGATTACTTCAGCAATTGCATCTTTGCTTAAAAGCATCGCACCGATGACACCTTGCTCAGCTGCTATGTCTTGCGGTGGTAAGCGAGTGGGGTCTGCTTGTGGCCTTGGAAATTCAGCGACCGACACTTACCCCTCCTACATAAAAAGAAACCAGTTAAAGGATTTCATGTGTGTATGACATTTTTGCCAGATAAACCCAACGGCTAAATCTATTCGTTTTTATTAGGTTTTATCAAAGAGCCCTGTGGATGAGCCTGTGAATAAGTAGGGGATAGACCTTTGTTTATGGGGTAATTGTGAAAATGTGCTGTGGATGAATTGTGAAAAGTAAAGGTTATTTCTACAGGGTTTTTATCGCTGAGCAGGCAAAACGTTAAATCTAACCTGTGGGTGAAAAAAATATTTTCAAGATGTGCCTCTAGCGTTGCCGCTGTGACAAAAGCGAAAATTAGAAAAGAAGTTATCTCGCTAGCGGTTCCCGCTTTTGGTGCATTTGCTGCACCTTCACTTTTTCTGTTGGTTGATTCTTGGGTTGTGGCAAGTTTAGGGGCGGAGCCATTAGCTGGATTAGGTTCAGCTAGCGCAGTCATTGTGACCTTTACTGGGCTCTTAATTTTTCTTACCTTTGGAACAACGACGTCAGTTGCTAGAGCTTTTGGAGCAAATAATGAGGCGGTAATTAGAAGGACTATCAATAATTCTTTAACAAGTGGATTAATTTTAGGAATTATCTTAACTATTTTAGTAGTTATTTTTTCAAAACCGTTGAGTTTGCTTTTAGGAACAGCAGAATCAGCGCCATACGCGCAAGAGTACTTAATTTTTGCAAGCTTAGGTTTGTTTTTCTTGATTCTAAATCTCTCATTAGTTGGCATCTTGCGAGGAGTTGCCGACACTAAAACTACTTTTTGGGTAAGTTTAATTAGTGTCTTAATTAATGTAGTTCTAGTGCTATTGCTAGTTAGAGTTTTTGAATTAGGAATTAAAGGATCTGCTATCGCCACCAGTATTGGAGCTATGAGTGGTTCTATTTTGTATCTTTATAAATTAAGTAGTAAACATAAAATATTTATAAGCGGTATTGAAATTTCATTCGCTCCATTAATAGAAGTCTTAAAAGAAAATGTTGCTTTAATGTGGCGAACTTTGATGTTGCGACTTGCATTACTTGCAGCGCTTTATGGTGCAACCTTACAAGGCACAAATACTTTGGCCGCTTTTCAGGTCATGCTTGCAATCTGGATGGGATTAGCTTTGGTGTTAGATTCTTTAGAGGTCGCAGCGCAAGTGCTAGCAGCAAAAGCCTTCGGAGCTAAAGACCAATCTTTATTAAATTTAACTAATAAAACTTTGGTTAAGTATTCAATATATTTAGGAATGTTCTTAATGTTTGGCTTGCTCGCAGTCTATAGTTTTGGGCCGGAGTTATTTACCGAGAATTCTGAGGTTCATGAGCTAATTCGCTCAATCTGGATTTTGTTAGCACTAGTGCAGGTCCTAAATGCCGTAGTTTTTGTCACTGATGGAATTTTGATGGGTGTAAAAGACTACAAATTTTTAGCTTTTGTACAAACCATTGGTTTACTTGGGTTGTTGATAGTGCTGGTTTTTGCTGAATCTTTGTTGATGATTTTGACGGCTTTAAATGTTTGGATGGTCATTAGATTAATTTTTCAAGCGTGGAGACTCCAAATAGGATTGTCTCGTGAATATTTCGCAAGTTAAATCAGTTTCAGTAATTTGCTTAGGCAATATATGTCGCTCCCCTATTGGTGAAGTAGTACTCAAAGATCGCTTTAAAAGAAATAATATTGATATTGAAGTTTGCTCCGGTGGCACTGGAAGTTGGCATGTGGGTGAAAATGCCAACAGAAGAACGATTCAAGTTCTTGAAGAAAACAATTACACGATCCGTCATTCTGCAAGG
>JAYPCW010000093.1:0-2259 GCA_038124905.1 Candidatus Nanopelagicales bacterium
CCCTTTCAATCGGAATCGCAGTTGGCATCTATGGCGTCTCTTTCGGAGCCTTAGCAGTTACTTATGGTTTTTCTATTCTTGAAACAACTCTTCTCTCCTCCCTCATGTTCACCGGAGCTAGCCAATTTGCTTTTATCGGAGTAATCGGAGCTGGCGGTGGCGCTTTAGCTGCAATTGCCGTTGCCGCCCTTCTTGGATCTCGCAACACTCTCTATGCCTTAAGCCTCACTAACGTTCTAAAGGCACAAAACTTTAAAAAACTTCTTGCCGCGCACTTAACAATCGATGAATCAACTGGCATGAGCGTGAAATACCGCGATGACGAAACAAAAACTAAACAAGCCTTTTGGCAAACCGGAATCAGTGTCTTCGTCTTTTGGAACCTCGCCACAATCATCGGCGCAATCGGCGCATCGCTATTAGATGACCCAAAAACTTACGGCCTAGACGGCACCATCGCCGCCGCCTTCTTAGCTTTAATCTGGCCGCGCCTAAATAACAAAACCAACAAACTAGTTTTCATCACAGCTTTTCTAACCGCAATTGCCTTAACGCCATTGCTCCCGCCAGGAGTTCCCATCCTCATAACCGCAACCATTGCTGTAATTGCAGGTGTTAAAAATGCTTGAATCAAAACTCATCTCAACTCTTGTAGCCTCAATTACCTGCTACCTACTAAAACTCTCAGGCTTTTTAACCCCGCAACTAATCCTTAACAACAAAAAAGTTCAATCAATCAACAACTTCATTCCAATAGCAATGCTCTCAGCTCTAGTTGCCGTTCAAACCTTTGCCAACCAACAACAACTCACCATCGACCCACGCCTTGCTGGCCTATTAACTGCAGTAATAACCCTCACCCTCAAACGCTCCTTCATAACCACAGTTCTCTTAGCAACTATTACTACAGCTTTAACTAGATATTTTTTTAGCTAAACAACGGCTTTAAGTGTTTATTTAAGAAAACCCCTTTAGGGTCTAACACTCTTCTAATTGAAACAAACTCTTGAGCCTTTGGATACCTCTCATATAACTGCTCTCTAGTTAAAAAGTGCAATTTACCCCAGTGAACTCTTGCGTCATACCTTCCTAAAATTCGATCTACCGCTTTCAAGTAACCCCAATAATCAACCCCTGGCATACCCGAGACTGAAACAACAAGAGTCTCTCGCTTGTAGTTAGAAGACAAAAATCCTTCTTCAGCCCCGCAAGTTCTAATCTCTAGCGGAAAAACACTTAACGGCAAGCTCTTTAACATGTATTCGCGCATCTCATTTATGCAATCAACTGCCCGCTCAAGCGGAATAAAGTATTCAAGCTCATGAAAGTTTGGCGAATAAACCATTGGGTAAATCCGATAAGAGCGATCTACTCTTCGCTTTGGCACATCTGAATCAGGCGCAGTATCTGGCAACTCATTAAACACCTTCACATGACACGTATCAGTTGCCTTCTCCCCTTCAGGCAATTCAATGTTATAAAGCGCCGCCGACTCTTCACTCGGAAACCAAAAGAACGAAAAGTTTCTATTTTTCTTAACTCTTTCATGAAAGTTCTTTATAACTTCTGAAAAAGGCTCATGAGAAATATGCTCTTTCAACTTATAGCGCTTAGTAACCTGCAATTCCATACCGACCATAACGCCAAGCATCCCCACCGAAACTTGCGCGGCATGCAATAAATCAGGATTCTTTTCATTAATTTCAATCACTTCACCAGTACCAGTAACAATCCTGCATGATTTCAAAATCGAAGAAAAACTCCCAAAAGAAGTCCCTGACCCATGAGTGCCAGTAGCTATTGCCCCAGCAATTCTTTGCGCATCAATATCTCCCTGATTTCTTAAAGCTAACCCCTTCTCCCATAAAGGATCGCCCAAATCACTTATCGGAGTTCCCGACCCAACAAACGCTCTTTGCTTTTTAACATCAACAGTTTTAATTCCTCTAATCTTCCTCAAATCAAGCAACAATCCATCAGTCTCAACAATGGGAGTAAACGAGTGACCTGTAGCCAACACTCTTATCTTCTGCTTCTTACCTAAAGCACCCTTAACAGCCTTAACAACTTCCTTCTCACTCGAAGGCGAAGCAAAGCTCTCATACCTAAACGATTGATTACCAACCCAGTTAGTCCATGTACCTGCCATAGCTACAACCTAGCAACGAAAATCCAATCAAACCAGGTTTTTTTCTTAAAAAACGGCTTTACAAAAACTCATTTTTCTCAGAACCTATAGGAATTCACACCAACTAGCTT
>JAYPCW010000093.1:2269-2857 GCA_038124905.1 Candidatus Nanopelagicales bacterium
TTTTAGAGCAAATGGAATCACTCGGATTTGTTAGTGAGAAGAAAGGTCTTTTTGAAGAGTATGACGTTGCAGGTCTTCGGCCCGACTACTACAAACCAATTGGCAACACAGGAATACTTTTTGAAGTTGAACGCGGCAAGACCAACGCAAACAACATGGACCTTCTAGACGTTTGGAAAACCCATATCTGCAAAGAAGCTCACCATCTATTTCTCATGGTGCCCATCATTCGTCAAACCAAAAGCAACCCAAAGGGAACAAAAATCTTCATGGGAGTCGACAAACGAGTAACCAGCTTTTTTCTAGATCAAGAGAATGAAGTCAATGTTAGGAGCGTAAGTATTTTTGGGTATTAAATGTAGTTTTAGCGCTCGCAAGCTATTTTGTCTTTATCCCTATCTAATCGCTTATTCATATTATAAATCTTTTTGCTAACAAACGGAGAATAGTTAGATCTTTGTTGTTGACCCTTAGTATTACGATTAGTCGCTTTTTTATTTTTTGCCACACCACCTTCATAAACTTTTTGAAGTGCTGAGCAATTCTTAAATTTCTGACTTTGTACGGAAGCAGTGGCTGGAGCTGTTG
>JAYPCW010000094.1:0-2832 GCA_038124905.1 Candidatus Nanopelagicales bacterium
CTTCTTGTTCAAGCGCACGACGGAACTATTTTTGGGGTACCGCTCTGGGCCTACTTTTTAGGCACCATAGGCACCAACAGCCCTGAGCTGGTTGCAAGTGGAGCTAACTTCACCACCGTGCGAATTATGACTTTATTTCTTGTGGTCTTTATGTCAGCCACCACCTTTTTAACCCAACGCCAGCTAATGGTCAAAAATATGGCTGCCGATAACCCCATGGCTCAACAGCAAAAAATTCTGCTTTATGTCTTCCCAATTATTTTTGCCGTAGGTGGCGTTGGGTTCCCAATTGGTGTTTTGATCTATTGGTCAACCACCAACGTATGGTCTATGGGACAGCAATTTTGGATTATCAGAAATAACCCCACCCCAGGAACCCCAGCTTTTGATGCCTGGGAAAAACGAAAGAAAGAAAAACTAGCCAAAAAAGGCATAGTTGAGGATTCCCCAAGCCAAGAAGAGCAAAAACCAGAGCCTCCCAAGCGCCAACAACCCAAGAAAAAAAGCCGAAAAGACCGCAATAAGAAAAAGCCTCAGGATTAATCCGTTCCACGTGGAACCCCAGTTTTTAAGGAGAAAAAAATGACTGATTTAGAGCGAATCAAACAGCTAGAAGCTGAAGGCGATGCCGCAGCAGACTACCTTGAAGGGCTGTTAGACATAGCCGATCTCGATGGCGATATTGATATAGATGTTGAGGGCGATCGTGCCATGCTCAGCATTGTTGGGGCAGACCTCTCGCAATTAGTGGGCCCAGAAGGACATGTTTTAAATGCCCTTCAGGACCTAACTCGCTTAGCTGCCACTCGTGAAACCGGAGAGAAATCTCGCCTTATGCTCGATATATCTGGATTTAGGGCGGCAAGAAAAGAAGCCCTCACTTTATTAGGGGTAGAAGCTTGCGACAGAGCCAAAAAGACTGGCGAAGCGGTAGCTCTTGAGCCAATGACTCCATTTGAAAGAAAGATAATCCACGACGCCGTTGCCTCTCAAAACCTCACAAGCGAATCTGAGGGCGAAGAGCCAAACCGTTACGTGGTAGTTCTTCCTCAATAATGCAGGGGAGTGTTCCACGTGGAACAAGCTCTAAAAAGGCTCTTGAGGAAAACCTAGAAAAACTCAAAGCTTACGAAGCTCTTCTCAAACAACACGGTGAAGAAAAGGGGCTATTAGGTCCCAGGGATATCCAAATAATCTGGGAGCGCCACATCCTAAATAGCTTGCCGCTCGTAGAGCTAATTTCCCCAAACAACACTCTTGCAGACATAGGTTCAGGTGCTGGTCTACCAGGAATCCCACTAAGTATTTGTAGACCTGATCTCAAAATAACCCTAATTGAACCCATGGCGCGCAGGGCCGAATTTCTGAAATTTGTCATCAAAAACTTAGAAATTAAGAACACTGAAGTTTTTCATGGACGAGCTGAAGCACTCTTTAAAAAGCAGAAATTTGATTTTGTGACCGCCCGAGCGGTAGCTCCTTTAAAAAAGTTAGTAAAAATAGCCCTTCCTTTGCTCAAATCTGAGGGGTATTTGCTTGCCCTTAAAGGCGCAAAAGCCAATTTAGAGCTAAATGACGCGTTAGAAGTGATAAATGAATTGCGGGCTACTAGTCTCGGAGTTGTAAAAACAGGCTCAGAAATTCAATCAGAGGTGTCAATAGTTGTGGTGAGAAAAACTAATGAATAACCAAATTGGATGGCCTGTTGATGTGACTCAAGTCACAAATAATTCAGAACCTTTAGGTTGGCCGGAAGATGAGTAATTCACCTTTAGCTCAAGCAGCCGAAAAAGCTGTTTCAGTTAAAGCTGGCGACCTGCCAGCGCTTAACAAACCGGCCAAAACCACTGTTATCACTGTCGCCAATCAAAAAGGTGGAGTTGGTAAAACCACCAGCACAGTCAACCTCGCTGCAGCTTTAGCGAAGCACCATCTTGAAGTTTTAGTAATCGACAGTGACCCGCAAGGAAACGCATCAACAGCTTTAGGTATCGATCATCGCGTTGGCACTCCAAATGTTTACGACATTTTGGTAAATGATGAAGAATTTGAAAATGTAGTTCAAAAAGTCCCTGAATTTTCGAATTTATATTGCGCGCCAGCAACCATCGATTTAGCAGGTGCAGAAATAGAGCTAGTTTCAGTTGTTGCTCGCGAATATCGAATGCAAAAAGCATTAAAAAAGTATTTAGACTTACATCTTCAAAAGTATCAAAAACGAATCGATTACATTTTTATTGATTGCCCACCCAGTTTGGGCTTGCTAACCCTTAACTCTTTAGTTGCAGCAGATGAAATTTTAATTCCAATTCAAACTGAGTATTACGCCCTTGAAGGCTTGGGGCAATTGATGAATAACATCAATTTAGTGAAGAAACAATTAAACCCCGACCTAAAAATCTCAACGATTCTTTTAACAATGTTTGATGCCAGAACTAACTTAAGCAACCAAGTGTCAGAAGAAGTTAAAAAGCATTTTGGAGAGTTAGTTCTTAGCACTCCAATACCTAGATCAGTGAGAGTTTCTGAAGCACCGAGTTTTCAACAAACAGTAATTGGTTATGACCCTGGGTCTCCAGGAGCGCAAGCCTATTTAGAAGCAGCAAAAGAGTTTGCTCAAAAACATTAATCAAAAAGGATAAAAATGGCAGCAAAGCGCGGTGGATTAGGCAGGGGTTTAGGCGCCTTAATCCCAACTTCTGAACCGGTAGAGAAAAATTCAGAAGAGGCAATACAACCAATTTCTGGCATGCAGTTAAGTGAAGTTGAATTAAATTTAATTGACGCAAACCCTAAACAACCTAGAAAAGTTTTTGAAGAAGACGCTATGAA
>JAYPCW010000095.1:0-2682 GCA_038124905.1 Candidatus Nanopelagicales bacterium
ATTTAGCTGAGGTCTCTAAATCAGATGCAGATAAAGTCACATCTTTTTGAACATCGATAACAATTCCAAGTAGCGCGGTCATGATGGGGCGCGTTGAGAGTGATCTTGATACCCAGTTGACTGAATCAGTAAGGGTTGCGCTATCTACAGTGAATTTCATATTTATGAGCCTATCGGTTTCGTTTTAATGAGATGTGGACGAGGTACGCTCACAAACCATTCTTTATCTATAGAACTAGTAGTAATAAGCGGTGTGGAAATGTGTGTGTAACTATGAAAAAGCCAGTTCAACGCCGGTTTTTTATTCACCTTCCCACCCTCTCTTCTCTGGATATCTTGCGGATAATTGCTGGGCTTAACGGACTATCCACGGGTTATCCACAGATATCCACAGGTTATCCCCAACAATTAACCCCTACCTTGGAGCTTAATTCGGTTAGTTAACTCAGTTACCTGGTTAAAGATTGAGCGGCGCTCAGCCATCAATTGGCGGACCTTTCGGTCTGCATGCATAACAGTTGTGTGGTCGCGGCCACCAAAGGTCTGGCCGATCTTTGGTAGAGATAAATCAGTTAACTCACGGCAGAGATACATCGCAATCTGGCGAGCGTTAACCAAAACTCGAGAACGAGAGGTTCCACAAAGATCATCAATAGTTAAACTGAAATAAGAAGCAGTCTGAGCCATGATGGTGTTGGCGGTAATTTCTGGCGCGCTCTCATCTGGAATCAAATCTTTCAAAACAATTTCTGCAAGGCCCATATCAACCGGTTGGCGATTTAAGGATGCGAAAGCAGTAACACGGATTAACGCACCTTCAAGCTCGCGGATATTTGTAGAAATTTTGCTTGCAATAAATTCCAGAACATCATCTGGAGCGCTTAATTTATCCTGCACTGCTTTCTTTCGAAGAATTGCGATACGAGTTTCAAGTTCTGGTGGTTGAATATCAGTAATTAATCCCCACTCGAAGCGGCTACGAAGTCGATCTTCCAAAGTTGTTAATTGTTTTGGCGGGCGATCACTTGAGATAACTATCTGTTTATTAGCGTTATATAAAGTGTTAAAGGTATGGAAGAACTCTTCCTGAGTTCGCTCTTTATTCTCCAAAAATTGAATATCATCAACAAGCAAAATATCTAGATCACGGTATCTACGTTGAAAAACCGATGATTTATCATCACGAATTGAGTTAATAAAATCATTGGTAAATTCTTCAGAAGAGACATAACGAACTCGAAGGCCGCTATAAAGTTCCTTTGCATATGCACCAATCGCATGTAACAAGTGAGTTTTACCTAAACCAGATTCACCATAAATAAATAGCGGGTTGTAAGCCTTTGCCGGCGCTTCAGCGACTGCAACAGCAGCTGCATGTGCAAAACGATTTGATGCGCCAATAACAAAAGTTTCAAAGATGTAGCGCGGATTTAATTGAGTGGACTCTTGAGGTTTAGCGCCGCTCTCTTGACGACCGGTTCCAGCTCGTGGAGTTTCAACTTCTGGCTCCAAAACTTCCTGAATTGGAACATCAAGTGATTCATCAATTGTGACTGCGATATTGATTCGCTCGCCAAGTTTTGCTGAAAGGGCATCATTAAGGGCGTTCTTTAACCGGCTCTCCAAAACATCTTTTGCAAAACCATTTGGGGCGGCAAGTAGGAGGTTTGATCCAGCCTCACTTTTGAGCAGACCAAGGGGTTTAGTGAGGGTTAGGAAGGCCCGGTTCTGAGGGGAGTCTTGGGATATCGAGTCGATTACCCCGTTCCAGAGACCTTCAAGTTGGTCGGTTTCCGTGGTAGCCACCCAATCCCCCTAAATCCACAAAGTTATCCACAGGCTGTGGTCTAAAGTAAGGCTTTAGCCTCACAAAACCCTTTTTTGGGGCCGACCCTGTGGATAGAGGCGGAAAGTAAGACCTAATCCCAATAAAAGCAAGTGGTTATCCACAATTTTCCAAATTATGACCACCCCCGCTACCTTTACCCCCTGCTCTCGCCGAGAAGCGAGACATTTATGAAGGAGAAAATCCCATGAAGCGGACTTTCCAGCCGAATAACCGTCGGCGTGCGAAGAAGCATGGTTTCCGTGCTCGAATGGCAACCCGTGCAGGTCGTGCAGTTCTTGCTGCTCGTCGTGCAAAAGGTCGCGCTCGTCTCTCAGCTTAAAACTTTTAGCTAGAACGAATCCGACTGTGCTTGCTCAAGTAAATCGACTCACCTCTCGTGAAGATTTTCTGCGTGTAACAAAATCCCCGATCCGCTCCACAACAAAATCACTTACCGGCTATTTGCTAGCCGATGAAGAAATTGATTCGCCAAAGATTGGTTTTATCGTTCCCAAAAGTGTTGGTGGATCTGTTCGCCGACATCGAGTTACCCGACAGTTGCGACATGCCTCAAAGGACTCAATTCATTTTCTGCCAAAAAGTTCCTTAGTTGTAGTTCGAGCAACTAAGAAAGAACAAGCAGCAGATCTAGAAATCCCAGAATTATTTTCCGCGCTAAGTAAACGAGCTAGCCGATGAAGTTATTAACTTATCCATTTTTAATTTTGATTCGCGGGTGGCAGAAATTTATTGCCCCAGGTCTTGCTCCGCGTTGTAAGTACTACCCATCTTGCTCCCACTACACATTTGATGCCATCAAACGTTACAACTTACTAGGTCTAGCTCTAGGAGCT
>JAYPCW010000096.1:0-2372 GCA_038124905.1 Candidatus Nanopelagicales bacterium
ACTTGGTGATCCTGGACGTGATGTTGCCGGAGCTGGATGGCTGGCAGGTGCTGGCCTCATTGCGTCGGCGCGGGTTGGACATGCCGGTGCTATTTTTGACCGCACGCGACCAGGTCGAGGATCGCGTCAAGGGTCTTGAACTGGGGGCTGACGACTATCTGGTCAAGCCATTTTCTTTTGCGGAGCTTTTGGCACGGGTGAGAACAATTCTTCGCCGTGGGCGCGGAGGTGGAGTGGATAGCAACACCCTGCGCACGGCGGATTTAGAACTGGATTTGCTGCGACGTCGCGTTACGCGAGGTGGGCGCCGGATAGATCTGACCGCAAAGGAATTCGGTCTCCTCGAATTGCTGATGCGCCGACAAGGTGAGGTATTACCACGCTCCTTGATTGCGTCTCAAGTGTGGGATATGAACTTCGATTCCGACACGAATGTCATCGAAGTGGCAATGCGACGCTTGCGAATCAAAATCGACGATGGGCAAGCGGTCAAATTGATCCAGACAGTACGGGGCATGGGATACGTGCTTGAAGTGCCGCAGGAGCCCTGAGTGTTGCCTCGTCTATCGTTGACCCACCGGCTTACGCTTTTTTTTACCCTGGTGGCCTCCAGCGTGGTGCTGGGTTTGGGCGGGCTATTCATGGCTGCGGCGGATCAACACTTTGTTGACCTTGATCGCGGTGCACTGCAAGACAAGCAACATCTCATTGGCGAAATCATCGCAAGTAGCAGATCCTCCAAAGATTTGGATCGCCGGCTCGACGAATCGCTTAATCATCACCACGGACTTTTCGTGCGCGTCAGCAGTGGTGATGGGCGAATCCTCTTTCAGACCGAGGGTTATCCTGCGGCTGATCGTCTGCAGTTGCCTCCAGATGTGAATCCTTTAATGGCTTTGATGTGGTGGCGTCGCGGACAGCAGGAATTCCGACATCAGCAATTTCAGGCAGAGGCGCAGTACGCGCCAGGAATTCAACTCACGGTCAGCCTTGCCATGGATACGGCCCACCATCAGCATTTTCTAAATGAGCTTTTGAACGCACTAGGCTTGTATGCGCTAGCAGCAATCGTCGTCAGCGGTTTGCTTGGATGGGCAGCGGTCTATTACGGCCTCGCTCCACTAAGAGCCATTAAGGCGCATGCTGCTGCCGTAACCGCCCAGCGTTTGCAGCCTTGCATGCCGGTTCAGTCTGTGCCAATCGAGATGGCTGATTTGGCGAAGACGCTCAACCAGATGCTAGAGCGGCTCCAGGATGACTTTCAGCGATTGTCTGAGTTCTCTTCCGACTTGGCTCATGAACTTCGGACGCCAATCAGTAACCTGCTCACTCAGACTCAGGTTACTTTGACTTCCAAGCGTGAGAACGAGGTTTACAAGGATGTTCTTGCTTCAAACGCCGAGGAGTTGCAGCGACTGGCTCGCATGGTGTCTGACATGTTGCTGTTGGCTAAAACCGAACGCAGGGTGGACCTACCGCACAAAGAAGACTTCATGGCCGCAGATGAAGTCCAAGCGTTGATCGACTTCTACGAGGCTGTGGCAGACGACAAGAGTATTGCTCTAACCCTGGAGGGGAACGGCCCGGTGCAGGGCGACCGCCTTATGTTCCGGCGTGCATTGAGCAATCTCATGTCGAATGCGCTACGTTACGCGCCTTCAGGCAGTTGCGTAAAAATCACTGTTGCCAGTCGGACGAACTGCACCGACATCTCAGTTGAGAACAGCGGCGAAGACATTGATCCGCTCTTGATGCCACGATTATTTGACCGCTTCTATCGCGTGGACCAAGCGCGCTCGCATCTCGGCTCAGATGGGGTGGGGTTGGGACTTGCCATCACCAAGGCGATAGTGGAAGCACATGGCGGCAGCGTCTACGCCAGCTCTGCCCGCGGCATCACTCGATTTACCTTGACGTTTCCTCATTGAATGAACCCGCCGGAGTCGTTTGATTGACGTCTTAGTATTCGGAGGTTAGATTGCTTTCTTCGAACCGAGCAAGAAACTTTTTTTCCTGTAGTTGCCAGTCCATGGGGAACGGCTCCAGCAGATCCCTCATGGTCAACCAAGCTGGGTGTGATCCGTCAAGGATTGCCTGAACCACTTTGGGCGACAAGTAGGCCAGCCGCAGGATACGGCTGACGTAGGATGGGTTGATCTTCTCCGCGGCAGCCAGGTCTTCGATGGTGGCGTAGGTCCCGTCATAAAGCAGGCGCTGCCACCTGAACCCGCGGGCAATCACCTTGATCATGGTGTTGTCGATCGTTGCCTCGCGGCGCACCAAACCACGCGATCCATCGGGCAAGACGATGACCGTTTTGCCGCCCCGCGGTCGAAAGGTCATTGGGATGTGGGTCGTCTCCGGCATTTGCG
>JAYPCW010000097.1:0-2348 GCA_038124905.1 Candidatus Nanopelagicales bacterium
GTGTGGATCCTGTCGAAATAATTTCATAATTGTGATTAATTAAAGCTTGAGCAAGATCAATTAAGCCAGACTTGTCAGAGACGCTAATCAAAGCTCTGGGTTTATTTGCGTTAATGATCAATCACAACCTTTCCGCCAGCAGCTTGCCACTGTTTGTTAACCAACCAGTCAACAACTTTGGGTAAAGCCTCTTGCTCTGCCAATTTAATTCTTTGGTGGAGCGCTTCTGGAGTATCTTGAGGCAAAACCTTAACCGTCACCTGATGCACGATCGGCCCGGTGTCTACCCCTTGGTCTACCAAATGCATGGTAGCCCCGGTTTCTTGGACATTTTCCGCCAAAGCTTGCGCTACTGCATTTAGCCCAGGAAACATCGGCAAGAGTGAAGGGTGGCTATTTAGTATTTTGTTTTGAAATTCATGGACTATCAACTCGGGGAGAATTCGCATAAATCCCGCTAAGACAATCAGCGCTGGTTTGGCGGCTTGAATAGTCCGCAATATTTCAAAATGCCAATCATCAATGCTTTCAAAGTCCTTTTGTTCTATTACTTGCGTGGGCACACCGGCTGCTTGTGCCCTAACTAGGGCTCTTGCGTCTTTTTTATCGCTTAAAACCATACCCACTTCATAATTCAAGTTCTTTTGTTGATCTAAAAGCGCTTGTAACAAACTTCCTTCGCCTGAAGCCATAACTATTATCTTTGGCTTATTCATCTGATTTACTTTCTGCCTGGGCTTCTTCGGGAGCTGTAGCTCTTTGCCAAAGAATTTTTGATACAACAACGATTGTCACACCAATTAAAAAATACTTGAAATTTTCTTGGAAAACTTCAATCGCATCTGCGCCAAATTTACTTAAGTTTCCAGTGCCCAAAGATCCATTTGAAAACCAAAGCAATATTCCTAAAGTTCCACTCGAAATAAGGCTGGCAAAGAAACTGCCAACTAACCAGTTAGCATAATTTTGATGATGAGAAAAAATAGCAATCAATATCCCGATCAAAATCGG
This sequence comes from Candidatus Nanopelagicales bacterium, assembly GCA_038124905.1. Classification (GTDB taxonomy): domain Bacteria; phylum Actinomycetota; class Actinomycetes; order S36-B12; family UBA5976; genus ATZT02. The sequence goes on from JAYPCW010000097.1 coordinate 1,012, forward strand.
AAGCGCTATCAGGAATTGACTTGAATCTGGCAAATCCTGTGGTAACACTGCAAACCATGGCCAAGCGGGCAATTGGGTGATCCTGGTTGTCTCAAGATTTATGTAGCTGGTTCCTAAATTTAAAGTTACGCCACCTAGAACTGCCCAGATCCAAACTAAGTAATTGGGCAACCAACCCAATCCCAATAAAATGATTATCGCGATTGCAAAGATGTTTGCACCCAAATCAACAAACACACCACTAATTTCTTGCCAACTTCTAAACCCTAACCAAAGCAAGATTGAAAGTGAAGATGCAAAGATCGCTATCAGGGCAACCTTTGTCGCGTTAATGATGTTTTGACTCGTTACATCGAGGCCATTTTTAATAAGTGTCCAACTACCTCCAACAGCTAATAATGCCGAAAGTCCCGATATCAGACTCAGCGCCAGCGGCCAAGCAATAATTGAAATCACTTGACTGATGGTTCCTATTTGCCAAAAATAAATTCCAAATACGGTGCCGGTGTAACTAGTAATTGCGATTAGAAGGATTAGCAGTGCTCTAATCGTGGGCTTCGTATCACCTTCAGAAAGGCTATTTCTAAAGGCCCATTTAAAAACTTTGTAGAGGACAAAGAAGATAAAGAAAATAAATCCAGTGAATCTCAAGTCGAGAATTACTTGAGCAAAATTTATATCGATTCCATTCATTACCAAAAAAGCGCTAGCTGAAAAGTTGATAACGTCGCTTAAAGAGCTATTTAGATCCGCCGAAAATACCCAAGTTAGTGTGGCAAGAACAATTACCGTGCCAAACCCGATCGCCACTGACCACAGTGTCACGGCAATTCCAGCAGATAAGGCGCCCCTGCCAATTTTGCGAAAGTCGCTCATGCGACCTATTTAATTAGACTCCTGAGTAAATTTGCGGTTTCACTCGGAGTTTTGCCAACTTTAACTCCCACCGCCTCAAGTGCCTCTTTCTTAGCAGCTGCCGTACCGCTGGATCCAGAAACTATTGCACCAGCATGACCCATCGTCTTACCTTCAGGCGCAGTAAATCCCGCGACGTAGGCAACCACTGGTTTAGTAACATTTTCGCTAATAAATTTTGCAGCACGCTCTTCAGCGTCACCGCCAATTTCACCAATCATTACGATCGCTTTAGTTTCAGGATCTTTCTCAAAAGCTGCTAACGCGTCTATGTGAGTGGTTCCAACGATTGGATCCCCACCAATTCCGATCGCGGTAGTAAAACCTAAATCTCTAAGTTCATACATCATTTGGTAGGTCAAGGTTCCTGATTTTGACACCAAGCCAATGATTCCACTTGAAGTTATATCGGCAGGAGTAAT
>JAYPCW010000098.1:0-2208 GCA_038124905.1 Candidatus Nanopelagicales bacterium
GCACGAACGGCAATCTCAGTTTTGCCATACCCAACATCCCCGGCAATTACTCGATCCATGGGTAAGGGCTTTTCCATATCGCGCTTAACATCTTGAATCGATGAAAGCTGATCTGGAGTTTCGACATAATCAAAAGCATCTTCAAGTTCTTTTTGCCACGGAGTATCTGCAGAAAAAGCAAAACCCTTACTACTTTGTCTTATCGAATACAACCTGATTAACTCTGCAGCAATTTGTCTTACAGCTTTGCGAGCCCGACCTTTGGTTTTTTCCCAATCAGAGCCACCTAATTTATTTAATGTAGGGACCTCTGCGCCGACGTACTTAGTTATTTGATCTAACTGATCGGTTGGCAAATATAGCCGATCTGCTGGTTGGCCACGTTTTGATGCAGCAAACTCTATGACTAAATATTCTCTTTGAGAATTACCTACTTTACGATTGGTTAATTCAAGATAGCGACCAATTCCATGTTGTTCATGTACTAAATAATCACCAGCTTGCAAACTTAGAACATCTATCTGCTTACCTCGACGGGTTGGCAATTTTTCTTTTTGCCCTACTTTGTGTTTTGTTCCAAAAATTTCATTTTCACATAAGACACTTAATTTCAAAGGAGTAAATTCAAAACCGGAGTCAAGTTCTGCTTGATAGATATTGAGAACTAAAGGGTTAAACTCAGCCCCTTCCTGTATTTTTGCGCTTAAATCAATCTCATTTGCTTGCTCTAAAATTCTTTGTCTGGTTCCTGAACCGGCCACTACTAAAGCCAGCTGATTATGTTTTGATAGTTGCTCTTTTAAATTTTCAAAATTTTCTAGAACATTAATACTTTGATTAGAGATAGGTTTTACACCTAGATTTAAAGCATGAATCTCATGGGAGTCGAAAATCGCTAATTGAGTCGAGTAGACCAAATCAAAACTTCTTTGGGTAAGAAATCCTTGAATATCTTCATAGTCATAGAGTTTTAAACTGCTGATTGAATTTTCAGTAGCTCCGTCCGCTTGCTTTTGCCAGTGAACTTCGATGAATTCTTGATCAGTTTTAATTACATCTTCTGCTCTTCTTTTCAGTTTTTCTGGATCAAATAGATATACCCGAGTTTTTTCAACTAAAAATTCAAAAAAGTTTAAGTAATCGTCGCCTTGATAAACCAAACTCGGAATAGCTACTTTCTCTTTTATTAATTCAATTGTTCGTTGGTCACTTACCGAAAAAGTTCTAATCTCTTCTATCTCATCAGAGAAAAATTCAATACGAATTGGGTGTGGCAAATGCGGCGGAAATAAATCTATGATTCCACCACGTACAGCAAATTCACCTCTACTTTGCACCAATTCACTACGCTCGTAGCCTAAAAGAACCAAAGTTTTAGTTAACTCTAAAAAATCTTGATTAAATCCTGCTTGTAAAATTAACGGCTTGGTTTGTTTTACATTTATTGGAATTGGTTGCATCAAAGCAGAAATAGATGTTGTTATTATGAAATTTTTATCTTTATTTGTAGTTAATTCCTGTAGTGCAAAATTTCTTCTTCCGATAACTTCAAGTGTTGGTTTTATAGTTTCATGAGGCAGAGTTTCCAGCGCCGGAAAATAAAGAGTATATAAATTAGAATCCCAATTATTTATTTCTTTTTCAAATTTTTCAGCTAATCTATCTGTAGCAAAAATAGCCACACTGTATTTATTTCTTTCATCATGATTTGAGATGTCTGCTACTAAAAAACTATCAAAACCAGGAGTTGAATTTAGGTATATTTCATGTGACTGCAATATTTCATTTCGGCTTTTGATCCAAGGCTGAGAGCTAGCAATTAAATAACTTAAAGCTTGTAAACTCATTTCAAAGCTGCCAGCAAAATTGCTGTTAATTCCGGGTGACAAATCAATAAATTATCCACTCGAGTATTTTCTTTATTTAGTTTTAGCGGCATATTAGAAGTGTCAGATATGTGAAACCCATATCGATCAGCCACTGCTAAGGGCGCTGCCACGTCCCATTCATAAAAGCCAGTGGTGTGCACATAAACATCTGCTTTACCCATTATTAATTGGGCTACTTTTGCACCAACCGAACCAAGTGGGATTGTTTCAACGCCGCCATAATTTTCTGCTAACGCATCCAAAATTGGGCCCATCGTTTCTGGTGGACGAGTTCGAGAAATTACTACTCTCGGTGACCCAGTGACTTTGCCTAAATTGC
>JAYPCW010000099.1:0-2184 GCA_038124905.1 Candidatus Nanopelagicales bacterium
TCTTATGGGCGGGATTTCTTTGCCACCAGTGGAAGCACCTGCTGGGGCTACGACCGTGGCGGAGTGCTCTGCGGCAGTTAATTTCACGGCAACTGTGGCCTCACCGCGTGAATCGAGCGCTAGCCAGCTTTGAGCTTGGGTAATTTTCATTGAGTCTCTAACAATATTGAATTGATGTCGTCAAAGATATTTGGGCTGGAACTATTAAGTAGGTAGATCGCAATTTTTTCTGCGGCTTGTTTTTGCGGTGTCGTTAAATAGGTGGCTGGTGATTTACCAATGACTCTTGCCAAAAGAATTGCCCCTAGGTAATTGGGCCAGGATTTATCTGCTAATTCGCCCTTTAGGGTAGAGAAATATTCATTGTTAAAAACTTGTGCTGCTCTTAAAAATAATTCTCTTGATTCTGGTTTGTGGGTGGCCTTGAGAATTAGATGAGTTAGAAAATAGGTTTGATCAAAAACTGCTAGCCCCAAGTGCGCAACTTCTGCATCGATTACCCAATATTTATTCGACTCAGTGGTGCTGGTTAATACATTCTTAGGTGAATAGTCCCCATGAACTAAGCAATTGCTTTTAGTTTCAAGGTTATTTGCTAATTCATTGAGGACTTCACTTAATTCTGGTTTTAACTCGGCACAATAGCGATGAAAAGGGTGAGTGCGAAGCTGTTTCAAGCGTTCTTTGTTGTTAAAAATTTCTGGTAATGAAGCTAGATCAGTAGTTTGGTTATGCCAGGTTGCTAAGGTTTTTGCTAAGTCTTTTACTAAATCAATTAACCACTCTTGATTGATATCTTTTGTTTCAAGCAAGTATTTTCTTAAATCAACCCAAGATTCATCTGCTGCTTCAATTATTAAATTGTTGTCAATAAAAGCTAAGACTTCAGGTAAGTGATCTGGGGTGATGCTTTTGTGGAGCTTTAGAGCTTCTACCTCTGCAATAGATCTTGAAGTATCCGCTAGCCATTCGGCTTCAGTTTTTAATTGTGCAAGTGCAGATTTAACAACAATTTTTTTATTATTATCAAAAACAAAGTAGACGTCACTTGAAACGCCACCGTCCAAACTTTGAACAGTGGCGTCATTAGTGACTAAATCATTATCGACAAGCAATTTTAAAATATTTGCTTCGCCGGTATTTGTCATTGCTCTAAAGCGACTGCTACCTGCATAGTTAAACCGCAATCGATGGTGATGCTGGTTCCGGTTATGGCGCTAGCTTCATCTGAAGCTAAGAACATACATAGATTTGCCATGTCTTGCGGAGTTTGTAATCTGCCTAGTGGGTGGTCTTTGGCCCATTGCTTTAAAACATCATCCGGAGTTTTTGTGGCAGTTGCTGCTTGCTCTGCACCTAAACGAAGCATGGGGGTATCAGTTGAACCAGGGGCAATTGCAATAACCCTGATTTGATCTTTGGCGTGATCCATTGCCAAAGTTCTGGTCATTGCTATTACTGCTCCTTTTGAGGCGGTGTAGCCAACAACTTGAGTTTGAGAAACAAAAGCTTGCACTGAAGAAAAGTTCAAAATGCAACCTTTGCCGCGCTTTTTAATATGCGGGATGCCAAACTTGCTGGTTAAAAAGATGGCTTTGGTGTTTACGTTCATTAAGTCATCCCAGTCTTTTTCGCTGAGCTCTTCTGCTGTTCCGTAACGAATAATGCCAGCCGCATTAATGATGATGTCTAAACCACCAAATTTATTTACGATTTCGTTAACTGCTTTTTCAACATCAGCCAATAAACCAACATTTGCCTTAATGCCAAGTGCAGTACCACCGGCATCGGTAATAGTTTTTACTGTTTCATTTAATGCAGTTTCATCCCAATCCAATAAACCGACAGCAGCACCTTCTTTTGCAAAGTTAATTGCGATGCCTTCACCCATTCCCTTGCCGGCACCAGTAATTAGCACCACTTTGCCATCGAAACGATTAGCCATGTTTTACCCCCTTAAGTGGAATTAGATTAGTAAACGGTACGACCACCGCTTGAGTCAAATACAAATCCAGTTGTAAAAGAGCAAGCAGGCGAACACGCAAAGGCAATAGTTTGAGCAACTTCTTCAGGCTCACCGACTCGACCCATTGGAATCTTGTTGATCATGTATTGAAGTACTTCATCGGGTTGATCAGTAATCATGTTGGTTCGAATTACTGCAGGAGCTACTGCATTTATGGT
>JAYPCW010000100.1:0-490 GCA_038124905.1 Candidatus Nanopelagicales bacterium
GACTTGGCCGGGGTGCTGGTTATTACGATCGCGCACTTGCTGCTACCCCGCTATCAACCGATGGTGGCCCACTTCGCATGGTTTTAGTTTTTGATGACGAATTACTGCCTTCAGTTCCCCATGAAGAGCATGATCAGTTGATGGATGGCGTGATTACGCCAAATGAATTACTGCTAATTAAAAAGTAATTCGCTTAACTTAATTCCAATTAGCGCAGCAATTAACCCAAATCCAAGTGTGCTTGCTAAGTAATTCAAAGCTGCACTAATCGCACCAGTTGTGAGTCGGCGCATTAATTGAGCGCTAACGCCGCTAAATGTAGTTAACGCACCACAAAAGGCAATTCCAATTGTTGTGTGAATTGAGTCAGGTGCGGCAATAACTAATCCAAGTAAGAATGAACCAGAAACGTTGACATAAAGGGTTGCGCGCGGAAACCCAGTTTTCCCAATTGGTTGCATACGATGCTCGAGGGCAAAACGAATAAATC
>JAYPCW010000100.1:500-2173 GCA_038124905.1 Candidatus Nanopelagicales bacterium
CCAATAACATTCACTGTGAAAGTTGCCCAAGGTAAGGAAGTGCTATCGATTATCAGGCCGACTTGATAGCGAAGCCATGAGCCAACAATTGCACCAATGGCAGCTAGCAAGCCAAGTTTTTTCATGCTAACTAGCTACTTGTTTTAGGAGTGCTTGAAGTTGTTGAAGTAGACGAAGAAGTCGTAGTGGCTGAAGAAGTGGACGTTGAAGTTGATGTTGTTGGTGATGCCGTGGTTGATGAAGCTGTGGTTGATGAACTTGATGAACGTGAATCAGTTCGGTAAAAACCAGAACCTTTAAAAACAACGCCAACTGATCCATAAACTTTGCGAAGTGAATTAGCACCACATGCTGGGCACTGAGTTAAAGCATCGTCAGAAAAAGACTGCACTACTTCTAATGGAGCACCACAGTCATCGCACTGATACTGGTAGGTAGGCATGTCTTCCTTTCGACTAAATGCAATCGTACCTGTGGAAAATTTAAGACGTCTAATCGCTAGATCGCCTAAATTCCACCAGTTATGGAAACTAAATACCGAATACTAATAATTCGCTATCGGCGAGAAATTTCTGCAGTTTTGGCAGGACTTGGAATATTGATCTTGGTATCGATTATTAGATCTTTAAGTCCAACTGTTCCAGTATTCGTGGCAAGTTCTGATCTGCCGGCTGGATCAAAGTTATCTGCAAATGATTTTGGAACAACTAAAATTCCAAGTTCACTTAGTTGGCCAGGAATAATCTCAAAACAAGAACTAATTGTTGGAAAGGTAACTAGTCACGCAATTGATGCAGGACAGCCAATTAGTAAGTCAGATTTAATTAGCTCTGATCTTTTGGCTGGATTTAGCGAAAACAAAATAGCTATTTCTATTCCACTTGGCGCAAATCGAAGTGAAGCTTTCTTAACAAGTGGTAATCACATAAATGTTTATGCAGCACAATCTGGAATGGCAGCAGAACTAGTTGCATTTAATGCTGTGGTGTTATTTATCCCCCAGAACGCTTCTAGTGCTTTTAGTTTTGATAGTTCTAGTGAAAGATCTTTAATCTTGGCGGTTAACCAAAGTGAATCAGCGGCAATAGCGGCCTACATTGGAAACGGAACTTTTACTTTTGCGCTATTACCTAATTAATGACCGTGATGTGGCGGTACATCTCTTAATATTTCAGAATCCCGATGTGATGACCTAGAACTGTCATCTTTGGTTTGTTCAGGCGTGAGATCTAAACCATCAAGTAATGCGCGAAGTTTTTGATTCTTTTCCTTTATTGCTTCAGCTGTATCTTCGCTGATTAGCTCTTCGCCGTCTTGGTGATTCATAACTCCTATGCTGATACCAAGAACTAAAAATTCCTAATTTAAGGTATTAAGTATGCAAATTGGTGGCGTTCTTTGGGACCTAGATGTTGCTAGGCCAGACTTCCCTGAAGTTTCGGGAGAACTTGAATGTGATCTTTGCATTGTTGGACTTGGTGGCAACGGACTAAGTGCAGCGCTAACGGCAGCGCAAGCCGGACTAAATGTAATCGCAATTGATGCTGACCGAATTGCCGCGGGTGCTGGCGGCCGCAATGGCGGGTTACTGCTTGCTGGAATTCACGATTTTTATCACACGGCAAGAAAACTAGTCGGTCATGAACGTGCAAGAGATATGTATCAATTAACTC
>JAYPCW010000101.1:0-2156 GCA_038124905.1 Candidatus Nanopelagicales bacterium
TAATTATTATCGCTTGATAGATATTTAACTAATTGATTTACCTCCAAAATGAAGGATTCATAGATTAATCCGTTTGGAGCATAATCTAAGTCGCGCTCAAGAAATGTTCCATCCTTAAATTCAACGCCTATTCTTGCGCTCATCACGGCACTTGGCCAGCCGCCCATGCGAATTTCAATGACTTGTATTTTTTTAAGACCCGCTAAATGCGGGTGCTTGATCACTTCTTGGCAGGTTGTCTATCTGATATTCGAGTTATTTTTGCGCCATTTAACTCAAAATATTCTTTAAATGCTTCTATTTCGCCTTTATGAAGTCTTTCACCTAAACCCGATTTATCTAAATATTCGAATAATTCCTCTTCGGTCTCAAATCTTCTAGCTGGCTTACTCATTTCACCTCCTTATTTTTATCTCATTATAGACAACCTTTTGTCAGGGTTATCTATCGTGACATTTTTGGATCGTATGTGATTTTTATTTGGAAGTAATGTGGATAAGTAGAGGTTGTGGATTAATTGATTAAATCGTTGATGCCAAGGGTTAAGCCTGGGGTTTTAGCAACGTTTTTAACAGCAAGGATTACACCTGGCATAAAAGATTCTCTGTCGAAAGAATCATGTCTGATTGTTAAAAGTTCGCCCTTGGAGCCGAAAATAGTTTCTTGGTGAGCGATTGATCCTTCAATTCTTAGGGCATGGATTTTTATGTCATTAACATTGGCACCGCGCGCTCCGGGGATTTCGGTTGAGGTGGAATCGGGTTGAGCTGGAAGGTTGTGTTTTTTTCTAGCTTCCGCGATTATTTTGGCAGTTGATTGAGAGGTGCCACTTGGGGCATCTTTTTTAGAAGGGTGATGAATTTCTACAATTTCTGCTGATTCATAGTATTTGGCAGCTTCTTCGGCAAAGCGCATCATGAGGATTGCGCCAATTGAAAAGTTAGAAACTATTCGGATCGAAGATTTTGAGGTTTTCAAAAGTTCTTGGATTTTATTTAGTTTGTCATCATTAAAACCGGTGGTGCCGACAACTGCGTGAATGTTGTTTTTAATAGCAAATTCTAAAGTGTTCATCACAGCTTCAGGAGTGGTGAAATCAACTAATACCTCAGAGCCAAGTAGTTGATTGATGTCATCGTTTACATCGATTGCAGCATGAAGGGTTAATTCAGAATCTTTTTCAATAGCCTCTTTGGTGGTTTCACCCATGCGGCCTTTTGCGCCAACGACAGAAGTTTTAATAGTCATGAAGATTAGATTACTAGCCCTGCTAATTCACCAGCATCATCAAATTGGCCAACTACTGATAAAAGCCCGTCTTGGGTGAAGATTTGCTCGGCTAGTTGTTGAGTTTGATGAAGGGTTACTGCGTTTACCTTCTCGATTGCTTGATCCACTGTTTGATACTCGCCCATCACAAGTTCTGCTTTTGCAATGCGAGTCATACGTGAATTGGTGTCTTCTAGACCTAGAAGAATCCCACCTTGAATTTGACCTTTGCCGCGAATTAATTCATCTTCAGTTATTCCGTTTTGAACTACTTTGTTTAATTCTTGCCTGATTAAACCGACAACGTCACCAACGCGCTCTTTCATGCAACCGGCATAAACGCCAAACATTCCAACACCAGTGAATTGATGAGCGAAAGAATAAACGGTATAAACCAGGCCGTGCTTTTCTCGAATTTCTTGAAACAATCTTGATGACATTCCGCCACCAAGCGCGGCATTTAATACAGCTAGCGCAAAGCGGTCAGGATGATGGCGATCTAATGCTTTCATTCCCCAAACTAAGTGTGCTTGCTCAGTGTCTTTAGATACCAGTGTTACGCCTTTACCATTTGCTGAAAGTGGTGACTTATCTCTAATTGGTTTTGGTGGATTTTGGGTGTTCCAACGAGTGTTGTTTAAAGATTTAACTACTAAGTCAACGGCTTCTTCGTGTTTGAAGTTACCGGCCATGCTGATTACGGTGTTTTGTGGTGAATAAAAGTTTTGGTAAAAACCATTTACTTGATCGCGGGTCATGTTGGTAATGGTTTCTCTGGTGCCAATAATTGGCCGGCCAATTGGCTGATCGCCAAGGAGTTTTTGACTAAAGCGATCGTATGAGAGTTCACCTGGCTCATCTTCATGCATTGAGATTTCTTCAAGCAC
>JAYPCW010000102.1:0-2147 GCA_038124905.1 Candidatus Nanopelagicales bacterium
ACTTTAGAAAATGTCTTGCCGTATGCAGATATTTTTATTACAGCAACTGGATGTAAGGATGTTATAACTGCAGAGCAAATGAGTCGGATGAAAGATAAAGCGGTCGTTGGCAACATTGGACATTTCGATAATGAAATTGATGTAGCCGGCTTAAGCAAAATGAAGAATGCTGAGCGAAATAACATCAAGCCGCAGGTTGATGAATGGATTTTTGAAGATGGTCACTCAATAATTCTTTTGAGTGAAGGTAGATTGCTGAACTTAGGTAATGCTACTGGACACCCTTCATTTGTGATGAGCAATTCATTTACCAATCAAGTCCTGGCACAAATTGAATTGTTCACTAAAAATGAGCAGTATCCAACAGGTGTTTACACTTTGCCTAAGCACCTAGATGAAAAAGTTGCGCGCTTGCATTTGACCGCACTAGGAGCAAATTTAACTGAACTCACCAAAGATCAGGCTGATTATTTGGGAGTGGCGGTTGAAGGCCCATACAAGTCGGATGAATATCGCTACTAAATGAAGCAAGTGCAATGGGGAATTCCCAGTGCAATATTTAGCTTGCTGGTTGCCGTTGCCTCGGCATTAGCGGTTGCTGAATTTACTTCTCGTTTTTTGGCTTTACCAACTGCCGAAACGCTACTTTGGAGCCTACTTGCGCAAGCATTAGGGTTATTAGTTGTTCCTCTTACAATTTCTTACTTAAAAGGCAATGGCCCAAGATCTGACTTCAACCTTCACTTTAGAAGAGCAGACCTGCGACTGGGATTTATTTATGGATTGCTAATGATATTTATTGCCCTTTTGATAGCAACTTTTCAGATGATGCTATTTGGGGAGTTCAACTCTGCAGCTGCGATGGCGTCACATTTATTCTTAGAGAACTTTAGATTATTAATTATTTTTATATTACTAGTCAGCTTGGTGGGGCCTTTTGTCGAAGAAGTTGCTTTTCGGGGAATGTGGTATCGCGCGTTACTTAGAAAATTTAATAGCAAAGCAATTGCTATCGCAGGATCTGCATTTGTTTTTTCGCTGATTCATTTAGAAATAGAGCGAATCTTTCTAATTTTTATCACTGGATTAATTTTGGGTTACCTGCGCGCAAAAACAAATTCACTAGGAGCGCCTATTGTTGCCCATATGGTCAATAACACACCAGGTGCGCTGGGGTTTTTATTCTTGGCTACTGGCCCCGTGCCAATTTGAGATTGTTTGCTAAGTCTTCATGCCTAATTCTTTGGTCTGTGTAGAGCAAGCAAAGAAAACTGGCAATGAAACTCAGTAATAAACTGTATCCCACAATGGTTCCAACAGTTTCGGTAAAAGTTGAAAATGTAGTTATTTGGTCTCCAGTTTTACTACTTTGCGAAATAATTGAAAAGGGGAGTTGCCCAATTAAAGCTAGAGCTTGACCAATGATTGAAGCCCATATTGTTCCGAACAAGATTCTGGCAAAATTCTTGTTTACTAATCTACGCGAGCGTATCAAACTTAGCTTTATTGTGGTATTTTCTAAAACTAGTACTACAGGAGCCAATAATAGGCTGGTCCATACAAAAATAACTAAAATAATTGCAATTATTAAACTAAGAGAAATAAGAAATCCATTTACTACTGGTGGAAATACACTTGAGACTATAGCCGCTAAAAACAGTGGTGCAAAAAAAGTAAAAATTTCTAATATTAAAATAATAAATGACAGTGCCAATAATCTACCTATTTGATTTTTAACTCTTAACCAAGCTTCATTTCTTGTTAATTTGCTACCTGTTACCAGAAAACCGATCACAGGAGCAATGATTCCGGTAACAACACCTTGAAAGAGATATAGCAAAAAAGTTAAACTCGCCAAAAAAGTTATTGTAGGCAAAGCCTGATTGAGTAGATTCTGTAACAGTAATGGATCTGCTGCAGCTTGGGAATCTAAAGAAGTCAATTCGCCAAGAAAACTATCTTCTATGGGGGCTAGATAAAATCCAAAAAGAGAGATTAAGCCCAGCAGTACCGCGAAGTTCAGTGAAATTAGCAGGGTACCGCCTGGATTGCGAGATAGCGAGCGCAGGCTGGCAGAGATTATTTCAGTTATGCTCAAGGGTCTAATTTCAATCAGACTGCGTTCCATAGACTAAGAACACCTCCAA
>JAYPCW010000103.1:0-2091 GCA_038124905.1 Candidatus Nanopelagicales bacterium
TCGCTTCCTTTGAATCCAATCCAGCAACAATGGCTATTTTTCGTGGGAAATCCCCAAGAATCTATAAAAATTTCTTCGCGCGCCGGATGGGCTAGTTAAGTTCTTTATGGGGCGGGTGTTACCTTAAAGTCCGAGTCAGGTTGGACCGGGCGGTTGTCAGGCCACCTTGCTGTCTAGACTCCATCAGAAACGAACCCTAAGGGAGACAAACCGTGTCCGAAGTTTTGATTGCCGCTGGCGCCGCTGACGTCGCACTGACGGCTGAAGGTCGCAATACTGTTTTATTAGTAGCTGCGATTTCCATTGCTGCTTTGATTGTTGCAGCAGTCTTTGTTCGCCAAGTGTTATCGGCTGGTCAAGGAACCGCAAAAATGCAAGAGATTGCCGCCGCTGTTCAAGAAGGCGCTTCGGCTTATCTTGCTAGACAATTTAAAACACTCGGTGTTTTCGTTGTAATCGTATTTTTCTTACTGTTTATATTGCCCGCAAACTCTCAAGCTGAGCGAATTGGTCGATCAGTCTTCTTTTTAATTGGTGCACTATTTAGTGCTTTCACTGGTTATCTAGGTATGTGGTTAGCCGTTAGAGGAAACGTACGCGTAGCCGCTGCCGCTAAAGATGGCGATGAACAAGCTGCAACCCAGATCGCTTTCCGCACCGGTGGCGTTGCAGGTGTGACAACTGTTGGCTTAGGTCTACTTGGAGCCGCAATTGTAGTTTTAGTTCACTCAGGCGAAGCTCCACGAGTTCTTGAAGGATTTGGTTTTGGTGCCGCTTTGCTTGCCATGTTCATGCGTGTTGGTGGCGGTATTTTCACTAAGGCAGCTGACGTTGGCGCTGACCTAGTTGGAAAAGTTGAACAAGGAATTCCAGAGGATGATCCTCGGAACGCAGCAACCATCGCAGACAACGTTGGTGACAACGTTGGTGACTGTGCTGGTATGGCTGCAGACTTGTTTGAGTCTTACGCAGTTACTTTGGTGGCTGCTTTAATTTTGGGTAAAGCCGCCCTGGGTTCGTTGGGCTTGGTCTTCCCACTAGTTATTCCGGCAATAGGTGTGTTGACCGCAATCATCGGTATCTTTGCCGTCAGCCCGCGTAAGAGCGATAAGAACGCAATGAACGCAATTAACCGAGGCTTTTTTATTTCTGCCGCGGCAAGTGCAGTTCTGGTGTCGCTAGTTTCTTTCTATGTCCTACCCAGCAGTTTTTCTCAATTAGCTGATGCTGCTTATGTCGCTGAACGACTTGGCCTAACAAGTGCTGAAATGGATGCGATTAATCCAAGATTTATTGCAATTGGTGCGGTGCTAATTGGCATTGTGCTTGCTGCCTTAATTCAACTCTTGACGGGTTATTTCACTGAAACCAATCGCACGCCAGTTGACACTATTGCTGATTCTTCACAAACCGGCCCGGCCACAGTTATCTTGGCTGGTATTTCAATTGGTTTGGAATCTGCGGTTTACTCAGCTCTCTTAATTGGTGCTGCGGTATTTGGTGCTTACTTACTTGGCTCAGGTTCAATCGTGCTTTCGCTATTTGCAATTGCTTTAGCTGGAACCGGATTGTTGACCACAGTCGGTGTAATTGTTTCGATGGATACCTTCGGCCCAGTTTCTGACAACGCTCAAGGTATTGCTGAAATGAGCGGTGACGTTCATGGTCAAGGTGCCACAGTGCTAACTAGCTTGGATGCAGTTGGAAATACCACCAAAGCAATCACTAAAGGTATTGCCATTGCAACTGCCGTATTAGCGGCAACTGCATTGTTCGGTGCTTATCGAGATGCCATCACCGAAGCTGCTGCTAGCGCAGGTTTGGTTGCAAACGACGCACTACTTGATTTACAAAACCTTGGTCAATACCTTGGATTCCTAGATGTTTCAAATCCACGTAACTTAGTTGGTTTGATCATTGGCGCCTCGGTGGTGTTCTTCTTTAGCGGACTTGCAATTAGTGCAGTAGGTCGCGCAGCAGGAGCAGTCGTATTTGAAGTTCGTCGTCAATTCCGTGATAACCCAGGAATCATGACCGGTGAAACTAAGCCTGAATACTCACGAGTTGTTGACATCGTGACTCGCGATTCAC
>JAYPCW010000104.1:0-2084 GCA_038124905.1 Candidatus Nanopelagicales bacterium
GTCGAGCTAAAAAACAAACACAAAAAGAATTGGATTCAATAATTGACTTTTCTGGTATAGAAGAATTTATAGATACACCGGTTAAGTTTTATTCCAGCGGCATGTATGCACGATTAGGCTTTTCTATTGCAATTCATACAGATCCAGAGCTGATGTTGGTAGACGAGGTTTTATCAGTAGGGGATGAGCCATTTCAAAAGAAATGTTTATCACGAATAAAGCAAATGCAAGATGAGGGTAGAAGCATAATCTTAGTAACTCACAGCGCACAAACTGTTAGAGATTTTTGTGATAGCGCAGTGCTTTTGAGTCACGGATCATTGCTGTCTCAAGGGGAAGTCGAAACGGTGTTAAAAGAATACGAAGCGTTACCTTAGGGGCGCCTTAAAATTTTTTTAGCAACCTTTTTTAAGAACGCTTTAAGGCCTTTGTCTTTAAGTAGCGCTGCTGCGGTGATTAAATTTGATTCTGCTAAGCGAGGAAAGCTTGCTAGATAAGGGTTACTAAATCTTCTTTCACCTAATAAATCTGGCATCAAGATGCGATCTGCGGCTGGAGTTGCAGTGCGAATAAATTTGACTAACGGCATTAGTGCTTTATTCCAATAAAACTCTTTGGCCAAAGATTTTGCATTCTTAGCATATTGATTTTTTAATTCAGGATCTGTTAATAATTTATCAAGAGCCTTAACCCAACCGTCTACATCAGCAACATCGACAACTAGGCCAGCAAAATTGCTCTCGATTAAATCAGCTAAAGCGTCCCCCTTGGTGGTGATAGTTGCAAGACCTGCCCAAAAATGATCCAAAATTCTAGTTCTGAAACTAAAGGTTGTTTCAATATGAGCTAAGTGAGCGTTTACTCCAAAATCTGCAGCGGCTAGGTATTTTCCGCGCTCTTGGTAATTAACCCAGTTATCAATAAAAAATACATTTTTATTTGTTAAACCGAGTGAGTTTGATAGCGACTTCAACTCATTGACTATTTTCATTTCTGGGACTTCTTTGTTTGGATGAGAAAGTCCCATGAAAACAAGCTTTAGGTTTGGCTTATTTAATTTTGCAACGGCTTTGACAATCGTTAAGGGGTCTAGCCAGTCATAAACACCACCTGACCAAAGCGCGATGGTGTCAGATTTTTTTATGCTTGGAAAAATCTCTCTAATGGGATCAGTTTGATTTTCTAAAGCTTTATCACTAACTCCAAAGGGCACTACATCAATCAATCGAGATAAGTCATTGTTTGCGTCATAGGTAAATGGATTAATTCTGCCTTCAGCGGCAAGTTGGCCTAACCAGAAATTTCGCTGACGCTCTGAGGCGCAAATAAAGAAATCAGCTCTTCTCAATTGCCTGTTTAACGCATCTGTAGTGTCGCGACTGCCGCGGAGCCTTAATGAGATTGACGATTTTCTTTTTTGTTCTAGAACTTCTAGATGAAATGGGTCATACAAATCAGAAATTAAGATTTTTTCAGTGTCAGCAATCCAGGGATTTTCTGAAATTAGCAAACCTTGAAACACAATTATGTCTGCCCAGGTAACTAATTTTCTTAAACTACGGTGTCTCGTGCTTATGGTGGAAACTTCTGGATGCTTTAAATCATTTGCTTTCGTGGTTGCTAGCAAGCACTCAAACTCACCAGTTAAAGCTTTGGCAATTTCTAGAGCCCTAATTGCTGGCCCGGCTAAATTTTCACTTAAAGGCTCACCGGTCACTATTAATATACGTTTTTTTTCTTTTTTAAAGTTTTGCTCTATTTTGAAAGCATCAACAATTTTTTGATATCCCTCTAGGTATCTTGGCCATGGATATGCCGGCTCCATCGCTTCTCTAAAAAGACTTAAAAGCTCAGCATCTGTTTTTCTTCTTTTTGCTTGGACAAAATCGCGAGCTTCTTGCATTTTTGGCAACAGAGAAACAAAAGAATCAATTGCTAGTGTTCCAGTAAGCGCCTCTTTATTGGCAGTAACTGAGTCATTTGCGTCTTTATTTTTATTAGTCAATTCCAATAGTTCTGAATCAAAATCTCCACGACTTAAAGATCTTCGAACACTCAATGCCATTGCGGCTGGTAGAACTGAA
>JAYPCW010000105.1:0-2078 GCA_038124905.1 Candidatus Nanopelagicales bacterium
GTCCCAATCGTGGTTGACCAAGGGTGTTCATAATTTCCAACAGGCATTGGGCGAATGTCGTTAGTTGATAGAGCTGAAAATAAGCCAACGCCGGCCAAAGTAACCGCCGCCATTTGTAAGGCAGTTACTTTGGAGGTGTTTTCATAAATTAATGCAATTAAGAATCCAATAAAGATAAGAATTAATACGCTTACCAACCACAGCGCATTGTAAGCAATTTGTGATGGCTCTAGCCATCTTCTAAAAATCGTTTGTAAGGTTGGTTGCCCGATCAAACCCAATCCGAGATACAGCAGCGGTGAATAAACTGCATTCTTCTCAAAAATAATCTTTGCCAAGATTGCGTATAGCGCGGCTACTAGGGGAATTATTGGGTAATAAACGAACCATTGAGAGTTTCCCCAAGCTTCAAAAATCATCAAACCGCTTGTGCCGGCAATAACGCCTGCCCCTAGGGCAATAATTCTAGCGCGATAAATTTTTTCATTTAAAAAAGTTACAGCAATAATTGCCGGGGAAATTGCACTAAAAAATAGCACAGCTGAAAATATTAAAAGATTTGTCTGATTTATTTCAATTCCTTGATAGCCAAGTACCACTCTCACTGTGTGGAGTGGATTAATCCAAAGTGAAACCCCGTTAGACCCCGACGAACCAATTTCGAAGATAAATGGAAAGACTATAAAAAAACCAATCAAACTGGCAAAAAATGTTTTTAATGAAACCCAAGTATTTTCAAATAGTCTTTGACTTATTGCTAAAACAAAAAGTACACCAACTAGCATCGCGCCAGTCGGGCCTTTACTTAAAGTTGTGGCCGCATTGATCAAAACTATAAAAAATAAAGTTGCGCTAGAGGCATATTTTGACTGAGCAACTCTAAGCGCCAACCCGAGGCCAGTAACTAGTAAAGCGCTTCCAACTAATTGTGAAATCGAAAGCGTTCTCGTAGTGGCAACCCGAAGACCGTCGGCAACTTCAAAAGCCGGAAAAAGCGTAAAAGCTCCAACGATTACCGCAACAAAACCACCAAGATTTCTCGTGGCAATTTGTTTGCCCATGACAAATAAAGAAAATATAAAAAGTAAACTAATTAAAATAAATTCAATTCGATACATGGCTATTGGCAAAGTAAAAAATCCATTAAAACTTAAAAAAGATCCTAGGGAAAAAGCGCCAAAGTGATAAATCAAATCAACTTGCGACCCAGCAACGTAAGGGAATATCTGCCCGCCATGATGAGTAATTTCCGCCGCTAAAGCCATGTGGTGATAAATGTCTGGTGGAACCACCGAAAGATCTAAGTTAGAAGCTGGCACCGCTGCAGCTTGCCTACCTAGCCAAACTGAAACAATAATTAATATCGGTAGAAAAAGAAATATTTGTTTGATATTAACGAGTTTTGGCTCATTAATTAAATTCTTTCTATAAGAAATAACAAAACTAACTACTCCAATTAAGAGCACTACGGTTAAGGTAAGAAATCCTAGGTCATATCTAGATAAAATTGGATGTATCAAAATAATTAAAGAAGTGATAACAGCACTTCCATAAACTATTTCAGCAAGATAGTCATTTGTGAAAGCACTCAGTGCCCGCATTAATAAAAATCCAGGCACCAAAATTGAGATGGTGGCAAAAATTAAGGCTAAGCCGGTTTGCTGTTTCGGGCTTCCGGCGACCAAAATCGAAATAATGGAAAGAAACCCAAATCCAACCAACAAGCCAATAGATCTGGTAAATCCACCAACTTGGGTCAACTTCACGCTCATCCCTTCAAATAATTCCATTAGTTTCGCCTAATATGGGCGCAATGGAAGTACCTTTCTATCGCCATTCGCTCAATCGAGCTGATGCTGAATTAATTGCAAATGTATTTGACTCACCAATTCTGACATCTGGAGCGCAATGTAAGGCGGTAGAGGCTCAAATTCAAGAATATTTTTCGGTTTCATACGCAAAAATGGTAAATAGTTGGACTAACGGTGCAGTTGCTGCGCTTCTAGCTCTAGATATCGGGCCGGGCGATGAAGTTATCGTTCCTGCACAAACTTTTATTGCCTCAGCAAATGTTGTTG
>JAYPCW010000106.1:0-2058 GCA_038124905.1 Candidatus Nanopelagicales bacterium
GTAAAGTTGTGGATTTAACAAAAATAGCTTTGCTGCAAGTCGACTCTTCAGCAGCAACACCAATACAAACTCGAATTGACCAAACATTAAGCAACCTTGAAATAGCTCTTAAAGAAAAACCTAAATTAGTCATGCTGCCTGAGCTTTGGGCTACTGGCGCTTTTATGGTTGAACAAACTAAATCTCAAGCGAAAGAATTCTTAGAGCCAACATTAGAAAAATTAAAACAACTCGCTAAAGAATATGAAACTTGGATTCATACCGGCTCTTTTCTTGAAGAAACTCAAGCTGGCACTTATAACACTTCTTACCTGCTAGATGATCGCGGTGAAGAAGTCGCAAAGTATCGAAAGATTCATCTTTTTGGATTTGATGAAGGTGAAGCAAGTCTTTTAGTACCAGGTAAAGAAATTGTGGTTGTTCCAACCCCCATTGGAATCACTGGCTTAGCCACTTGCTATGACTTACGTTTCCCTGAGCTATTTCGTGCCATGGTTCAAAAAGGTGCTAATTCATTTTTAATAACATCGGGCTGGCCACAAAAACGCTTAAGCCACTGGAATGCTTTACTCAAAGCCCGTGCCATAGAAAATCAAAGTTATGTAATTGCCTGCAATGGAGTAGGCGAGCAAATAGATAATCAACTCGGGGGGCACTCTCAAGTCATTGATCCTTGGGGTGAGATTCAAATTCAAGCTGATCAAAACCAAGAAATCCTTTTCACCAACATCGATATTCAGAAGGCAAATCAAGTTCGCGAAAAGATGCCGGTTCTCGCTGATCGAGTAATTAACCAGTAGGCTCCATCTCGTGTTACTTAGCGATAGAGATCTAAAAGCCGAAATCCAAAAAGGCCGAGTGAACCTCGAGCCCTATGACCCCAAGATGGTTCAACCATCAAGCATTGATGTCCGGCTAGATAAATTCTTTAGAACTTTTGAAAACCACAAATACGCCCATATTGATCCAGCCGAAGATCAGCCAGAATTAACCAGACTTGTAGAAACCCCGGTAAATGAACCTTTCATTCTTCACCCTGGCGAATTTGTGCTTGGTAGCACTTATGAAGTAGTTAGCCTTCCTGATGACTTAGCCGGACGCCTCGAGGGCAAATCCAGCCTTGGAAGGCTCGGCCTTTTAACCCACTCAACAGCCGGTTTTATTGACCCAGGCTTCTCAGGACACATCACCCTCGAACTCAGCAATGTTGCCACCTTGCCAATTAAACTCTGGCCAGGTATGAAAATTGGCCAACTTTGCCTCTTTAAACTCTCACGCCCAGCTGAGCATCCATACGGATCCGCCATTTATGGCTCTAAATATCAAGGCCAAAGAGGCCCTACCGCCTCAAAAGCTCATCTAAATTTCATCCAAGACCCAATTAAATAACCAAAACTCGGGAATAACTCACCTCATTGAGTCGTTATGCCTCATGAGACTTGAGTCGAGTCGACTCAAAAAAGTTGCGATTCAAGCTCAAATCAGGCACTCTTGAGTCCTTGACACTCAAGATTACGAATAGAAGGAGCACTACATGCCCCGGGCAGTAGGAATTGACTTAGGTACTACCAACTCAGTTGTCACAGTTTTAGAAGGTGGAGACCCCACCGTTATCGCCAACGCCGAAGGCGCTCGGACCACCCCATCAGTGGTGGCGTTTGCCAAAAATGGTGAAGTTCTCGTAGGTGAGGTCGCCAAGCGCCAAGCCGTAACTAACCCAGATCGCACCATTCGCTCAGTCAAGCGTCATATGGGCACTAACTGGAAGATCGATATCGATGGCAAGGGTTATACCGCGCAAGAAATTAGCGCCAGAACTCTAATGAAGTTAAAGCGCGATGCAGAAAGTTATCTAGGTGACACCGTTACCGATGCGGTAATTACAGTCCCCGCTTATTTCAATGATGCGCAACGTCAAGCGACTAAAGAAGCAGGCGAAATTGCCGGCCTAAATGTTTTAAGAATTATTAACGAACCAACTGCAGCTGCTTTAGCTTATGGATTAGATAAAGCTGGTAAAGAAGAACTTATTTTGGTTTATGACTTAGGTGGTGGAAC
>JAYPCW010000107.1:0-2055 GCA_038124905.1 Candidatus Nanopelagicales bacterium
AAACTGCGTGCGCTAAACCTTTAGGGGCATCCTGGGGAATATAAGTTGCTTTAATCCCGAGTTTGCTGCCATCACCAATTGCTGCTTCTACTTCTGCTGCGGTATCGCCAACAATGATTCCAACTTCAGTTATACCCGCATCACGTATTGCTTCTAGGCCATAAAAAAGTACAGGTTTATTTGCTACGGGAACTAGTTGTTTAGCGGAAGTATGCGTAATCGGACGCAATCTGGTGCCAGCGCCGCCAGCCAAGACCAAAGCTTTCATGGATCAGACTCTACTTGGATCTCAAATAACTACTTTTCCCAGTTTGGATACTGCGCTTTGGCCGAATTTAATGCAATTTGACGATTTAAAGTGGTCAACCGTTTTTGAACTTCTTCAAGCCGCAAGAGAAAATTTGCTCCGACAAAAAGAAAGATGACCACCGTCAAATAAAGCACTACATCGGTAGCGCGAGGGATGCCGAAAAATAATGCAAAGCGTGTTGCTAAATCTTGTGAAACCGTAAGAAGTATAACGCCAATTAAGAAATTTATTATTAACAATTTTTGCCAGGCTCTAGCTCGTGCAGAGTTTCGTTTTTTTAGTAGCCAAAAAGAAAACACAATGGTTGACACAACTAGTATAACTCTAATTAACATAATTCCTCACTTGAAGAATAGATCGCTTAGTATGTTTACGCTGTTCCACAAAGACTGACCCTTTTTAAATTTAAATTTTGGATACAAAATTTCAACAGCAGCTTCTTTAAATTTTAGATTTTTTTCCGCAACAATTTCTACAATTTCAGAAGCGTGTGTCATGCCATCTCTTTTAATATTAATCTCAAAAATTACATTTCTACTAAATGCTCTTAGGCCATTGTGAGTATCTGTCAACGGCAATCCGGTTGAAAGTTTAGAAAATACCACCGCTGCTTTTAAGACAATTTTTCGAATTAAACTTAGCTTTGTTCTTTTATCTAGAAATCTAGAACCAAAAACAACGTCTACTTCACCATTAATTATTGGTTTAATTAAATTTTCTAAGTCTTTAATTTGATGTTGCCCGTCGGCATCCATCGTAATAAAAACTTTTATGTCTTTATTTTTTCTAGCAAATTCTAACCCGGTCTGCAGCGCAGCGCCTTGACCACAATTTAGATCGTGTTTAATTTTATAAACATCGAACTTCTCGATTAAGTCGCTTGTGCCGTCAGTGCTTCCGTCATCTACCACCACAACATTAAAATCTGTAGAATTTAACTCTTTTAAAAATTTAACGATATTCTCTGATTCGTTGTAAGCGGCGATTACCACACAACATTCTTTAGGATTTAGTACCATTTAATTCTTTGTCTACTAATTCAATATCAGCCTTCACCATTAATTTGGCTAAGTCTTTCCAATCAGTTTTTGGTTGCCAATCTAACTTCGTTTTAGCTTTTGAAAAATCTCCAATTAGGGCATCAACTTCTGCTGGTCTGAAGTATCTAGGATCAACTTCAACATAATCCTCCCAGTTTAAATCTGCTTCTTTGAAGGCAACTTCAACAAAATCTCTCACTGTCGCGGCTTTTCCGGTGGCTATTACGTAATCGTCAGGATCTTTTTGCTGCAACATTAGCCACATTGCTTCAACAAACTCTTTTGCGTAACCCCAATCTCTTACCGCATCTAGGTTTCCGAGGTAAAGTTTCTTCTGAACACCAGCAGCAATTCGTGCAACTGCGTAAGTTATTTTTCTTGTGACAAATGTTTGACCACGCCGAGGTGATTCATGATTAAACAAAATTCCATTGCTTGCATGCATTCCATAAGCTTCTCGATAATTTACTGTTGACCAAAAAGCGTAAAGCTTAGAAACTGCGTAAGGGCTTCTTGGATGAAAAGTAGTAGTTTCGGATTGAGGTGGCGGCGTGCTGCCAAACATTTCACTAGAAGAAGCTTGATAAAACTTAGATTCGAGTTTAGAAGCTCTTAGTGCCTCAAGAATTCTCAATGATCCAAGTCCAGAAATATCCCCTGTGTAGTCCGGTATTTCAAAAGATACTTTTACATGGCTTTGCGCAG
>JAYPCW010000108.1:0-1895 GCA_038124905.1 Candidatus Nanopelagicales bacterium
GAATAAACTCGTCCCTTGGTTGAAGTTGTTTCAGATTATTTGATTCGAGATATTTTGCCTGAAGATGGAAAATCTTGTGATTGAAATCAATTTTGATTTTAATAAATAATCTTATGTTATAAAAATATTTAAAGCATCTACTGATTGTGGCTTAAGTGGGTCAGGACCTTTCCTTTTGGTCTATAGGTAGCTCTTGGGGTTGCCTTTGGGAATTTGGTTTTAAGGGTGAATTGTTTTGCGGTCATGAGAAGAATCAGGCGAGATTCAGCAAGAGCGAAATATTCTCCAAGGCATTTGCGCGTGCCAGCTCCAAATGGAAAGTAGGCACCGTTAGGTAGTGACTTTTCAAAATTAGGATCAAACCAGCGCTCTGGGTTGAAGGTGTCGGGGTTCGTGAAGTGTCTTGGGTCTCTTTGAGTTACAAATTGTGATACCAAAACATGAGAGCCTTTTGGTATTGGTGTGTTATCAATTGTGACGTCTTCTGTTGCAATTCGAGGAGCTACCCAAACTGGTGGCGCAAGGCGCAATGCCTCCCACAAAATTGCAGATGCAATTGGCGAATTGTCTTCTAATTCTTGATAGGTCGGAGCATTTGTTAGATCAAGAGAATTAGCTTCTTCTTGTAGTTTTTTTTGCCAAGAGGGGTTTTGAGAAAGGTAGGCAAAAGCCCAAGATAAAACATTTGCTGTGGTTTCGTGGCCTGAGAGTATTAGCGTTAAAACTTCATCACGGATGTGGTCAAGGGATATGGCACTTTGCATGCTTAAAAGGATTCCTAGAAGGTCATCGGTTCTGGTGGTATTTGATTTAATGCGGTTATCGATGATTTCTTCGGCGATGTCCACTAAGTCGTCAGAAGACTGGCGAAAAGCTTTGAAGTAGTTGAGGTTAGTTTTATCAAATCTTTCTAGGCCTGGGAGCATGGTGCGCTCGATGCGGTCTATTGCAACTTCCATGGAATGAGCAATTTGCGATGTGTATTTTTGTGAGTCGAGTCCGAAAAGGCATTGAGAAACAATTTCTAGGGTTAAGGCCATCATTTCAGGGTTGAGCTCAATTTGGTCTTGCCAAGTAGTAAGTCGGTCTTTGATTAGTTGGTGCATTAGAGCTACATAAGAGTCAAGGTTTCCGTGGTGGAAAGGTGGTTGCATGATGCGTCGATGCTGCAGATGTATTGGTTCTTCATTTGTTAAAAGGCCCTCGCCTAACACTTTGCGCATACGGGCAAAGCCAACACCCTTAACAAATTGGTGCTGCTTTGAGATTGTTACTTCATAAACGCCTTGGGGCGAGAAAACTCCAATAAATAATTCTCTGGAGAGAAAAAATGAGCAGATGTCGCCATATTTTCTTTGCATTTTACGTAGAAATTCTGGAGTGTTATAAAGAAATGTCAGAGTTTGAATATCACTAAACGCAGGATTTGGGCCGGGAGGAAGCTGGAGTTTTCTAGCAGCCTTGCGCGAGATGGCCTGTGGGATTGGAGTGTATTCACTCGGCCTTGGATTATCGAATGGTCGATTAAGCAAGTTTGGCTTAGCCATGGCTCAAGAATAGGTGAGTCTTAACGATCTATTTTGTTTCGCCATGAGGAATAGCTTCTAACTGAGGCGCTGATTGGTTTTTTGAACCATGGGTAAGGGTGGATTTGGGCAAGGTTAGTGAATTTCTTAAATGATGGAACTGGTGCATAGGTGACTGCGACTTTGTGGTCTTTGGCAAATTCGTAAGGGTTTGAGAGATATACGGTTAGATCTTTTCGTTGACTGAGGTCTTTAAGGGATTCTAGGTAAAAGCCGAGTCTGGTTGATGAGAGTTGAAGTTTTTTAAGAGCTGGCTCGTTAAATACAAAAACTACTGGCAGGTTTGGGTTTGCGGTGAGGGCTGGGTCT
>JAYPCW010000109.1:0-1881 GCA_038124905.1 Candidatus Nanopelagicales bacterium
TGGCGTCAGCTAGTTCATCGGTAGCATCGTCTAAATCTGGAGCAATGGTTTCATCAACACTTATTGCAAGGCGTACTTCTTCACCTATTGCCTCACTTAGGGCTGTGGTAACCAAAGGCCTTAAACGAGTTTCAAGCACATCCTTCGTGAATTCATTGGGCGCCGCGATTAAAAAAGTTTCACCCACCAAAGCCAAAGGCTTCGTTAGAGTTACGAAGGCTTTCTGTTGAGGGGTGAGAGTCCCATCCCCGAGGCTTTCTAAAGCTTGAGACCAAACACCTGTCAATTCTTTCTCAGAAAGCACCTAACCCCCAATATCCACAAAGTTATCCACAGGTGTGGAGAGGACCACACAAAAATTGGATTTTTCTTTAAGAACTGTGGACAATACACCGAAGCGAACCATTTTGACAACTGGATTAGTCATTTTCTGTGGAAAACCATCACCTATCCCCCTGGCAACATCCACAACTCGATCAGATAATCTTGGGGGTCGAAATATTTATTTAGGAGTTTTGACATGAAGCGTACCTTCCAACCAAACAAACGCCGTCGTGCCAAAACCCATGGCTTCAGAGAGCGCATGCGCA
This sequence comes from Candidatus Nanopelagicales bacterium, assembly GCA_038124905.1. Lineage (GTDB taxonomy): Bacteria > Actinomycetota > Actinomycetes > S36-B12 > UBA5976 > ATZT02. The sequence goes on from JAYPCW010000109.1 coordinate 591, forward strand.
CTCGTGCCGGAAGAGCCATTTTGGCTGCCCGCCGCCGCAAAGGCCGCGAGCGCATTTCTGCCTAAGCACTGATAAGTAGAGGGGTGCGATTTGCTGCCCTTACCAAATCGAATTAAAACCCAAGGTGATTTTCAATCAGTACTAAATTCTGGATTGAAGGACTATCAAAAATCAATCACAGTTTTTATCAATCACACTTCTAATCCAAGCCGCTTAGGATTGATCGCCAGCCGCAAAACCGGTAACGCTGTGATGAGGCATCTACTAGCTCGCAGAACCAGAGAGATCTTTAGAAAATTCTTATTAAACCACCCTACAGGTTTAGATGTAGTTGTTAAATTTTCAACTAAATTTAAAAACCCTAGCTTTGAACAAATTGAGAAAGATTTTAACTTAGCGATAAAAAAATTATTGGAAAGAAAAGTAGTTGAAAATTAAACTATTTATAAATAAGGTTTTAAAAATTCCAAACTACTTTTTTATTGGATTGGTATGGCTTTATCAAAAAACCCTCTCACCCCTACTTGGGCCAAGATGTAGGTATTGGCCAAGCTGCTCCACCTACACACTAGAAAGTTTAAAAACCCATAACATTTTCAAAGCTTTAATCTTGAGTGGTTGGCGGATAGTGCGCTGCAACCCGTTCACTGAAGGTGGGTTAGACCCAGTACCCGACAAAGGTAAATGGTTACCAAACATAAAAACTGATGGATCACCAAGAGCTTGACCCTGACCTAGACATCAAATCAATTACATGGGACGATTTACCTCTAACTGTGTGAGAACTTAAAGACTTTGGAGTAAGTAGTGATGGATTCACTATTGGCAATTTTGTCGCCATTGGAATACGCAATTAGTGCGGTTCTAGTTTTTTGGCACAGTGCCTTTTCTTTGTTTCTGGATCCAACCCTGGGTGCCACCTGGGCGCTAGCAATTGTTGGCTTGGTTGTAACGGTGCGAATTTTGATAATCCCACTTTTCGTAAAGCAAGTAAAAAGTCAGAGAAACCTCCAAGTGCTTCAACCTCGCATGAAAGAGCTTCAAAAGAAATACGCCGGCGATCGAGAGAAGCTCGGTCAAGAAATGATGAAACTCTATAAAGAGACGGGTACAAATCCCCTAGCTTCCTGCTTTCCAATTTTACTCCAAGCTCCAATCTTCTTTGCTCTCTTTAGGGTGCTGCAATACGGAATCTCTCAACAGCAAGCATTGGGCTTTTTTAATGGCAGAGAAGAACTTCTTGTTCAAGCGCACGACGGAACTATTTTTGGGGTACCGCTCTGGGCCTACT
>JAYPCW010000110.1:0-259 GCA_038124905.1 Candidatus Nanopelagicales bacterium
CAAAGCCGCCGCCTCCCCGCATGCTAAGACTTAGGATGGCCCGGCGATCGTGAGGTTTTCCGCCTGTGTAGGGGAGCATAAGATCAGCAGTTGCCTCATCATCGAACACCTGGATGTCCATGCCAAAATATCGGCGATACCATTCTGTGGTAGCTAGAACATCGGTATTTCCTATCCCAATTTGCTGGATTCCAGAGATTACTTTTTTTTGCTGCATGCGGCTTTAATTCACGAATTATTAATAGTGAACCAAAAGATA
>JAYPCW010000110.1:269-1801 GCA_038124905.1 Candidatus Nanopelagicales bacterium
CATTTACACTTGTAAATTCTCCAATGGAAACTCCATTTAGCTTGCCTAGTTCTGGATGGGTTATCGCAAAACTTTTGGTGATAAAGCTCTTGTCTGAAAATTCTTGATAGAACTTTTTAGCATTATCACTGTCTTTGAAAGCACCAACTACAACTGTGTAATGAGTAGATTTGTTTTGGTCGCTTTGAACAGGTGTCTTAAATAATCGATAGATTTCATCAACAGTCAGACTTTGGATAATTTGATATTCAATATCCATCCATTTTTTTAGAGCCTTAGCTGCAAATCGCGCAGATTCTTTATTTTCAAATTCACCTACTAAAACGCCTTTTAGATTACCTGTAGGCGTTGAAATTTCATGTTGCTTGGTTACAAAACCAATGTCTTGGAATTTCTTCTGATAGTTCTTTGCATTCGTAGGATTTTTAAAAGCAGCGACGTTTAAACTATAAGCGCTCATGGATTCCTTAACTTTTATTCGGAACAAGTCATAAACCTCCTGCTCTCTACTATCTGAAGTATCATCAACTTTTCTTGGTTCCACGATCGATACTTCTGTTTCACTTTCAAGAATAAACGGCCCCTTATCAGGCTGATTGCCTTCGAACTCTGCTCCTTTGGCTTCACCAGATTCAACCTCTTTTTTAGGTTCTTGACCACCGGTTATAGGTGGCAGTGATTCCGGATTGTTATTGACTAAAACTAAAACTAATTGTTCGGATCTGGAAGATTCAAGATATTTTTCGCGAATTCCTGCGTGCTCGAAACTAGACAATATAATAGGTTTTAGTTGTTCGTGATTTACTCCTAAATGCAACAGCATAGATTCAATTTTTTGAGCTCTAGCTTTCACAATTTCATTAATAAAATCGACCCCGCTACCTAAGTAATTTGCGCCCGAAATTATCCAAAGATCTAAATACTCATCATTCTGTAATAAGGACGCGATTCCAGCTAACTGATTCAGAGCGCTCGTGGTATCTCGTAATGTTAAGTAATCAAAAGAAATGTCATCTCTGCGTAATAGAACTTGTTCTTTAATACCCGGATTCCATGTAAAGACTTCAGCATTAGTCACAAGGGGCTGTATTTCTTTGCTATTGGAAGTACTTAGTTCAACCCGCCTATTATCTGATCGATTAAAGGCCTGGTTTTGAATTTCATTATTTTCTAGCGGTACTGAACTACCCTTAAACTGCATTAGTATTCGTTCCGGTGCTACACCAAACTCTATTAAGCTTAGTTCAACAGAGGTAGCTCTAGCTTCAGAGAGCATGGAATTAATTTCATCGGTACCGCTATTATCGGCGTGTCCCGTAAGCAATACATTTTGATCGGAATGTTCTAATAACCATTCTCCAACTTTCTGAAGTACTTTGGAATGTTCTTCTTTAAGACTAGAAGACATTAAACTAAAGTTTCTAAGAGCACGAGAGGCGTTAATTAAACTGTCTTCTAGGTTGAAGTTTTGTATCGGGTTGAACTCTGTCGCCAACGAAACGTATTCGGTTGGGCGTGGGTCTACCACTGGT
>JAYPCW010000111.1:0-1753 GCA_038124905.1 Candidatus Nanopelagicales bacterium
GCCAGAGATAAATCAACACCTTGAGGAAATGAAGTTTTTACGCCAGCAGCTAATTCGCGACTCGGCCCTGAGAGTAAAAGTTGAATCAACAAAGTTGCGGTACCGCTAACAGCTTGTGGAACAACTACTGGATCTGGAACTAAAACTTGACCAGAAAGATCTGGAAACCACAAAGGGTAAAAACGATAACTTCTGTTTAAATCTGCTTTCGAAATTAACAGCCCTCTTGGCGCATTTCGAATTCTCCATTCCCCGTCAATTTGTACTAGTCGAAAATCTTGAGTGAGGCTATCGGATGAGGCGGCTAATTTATATCTGTATCTAGAATTTATCTCACCTTCCTTTGGGGCGGTGAAATTTATTAGATCAATCTCACTTGAGCTCAACCTGCCTACGCCTTCATAAACTTGAATCGACTGCGAAGGAAGCCAGTTATTTGCAGCCACTGGAGATAAGAAAGACCTAGCAATAGCGAAGTCATTTTCACTCGAAGCAGAGGCATCTAAGAACCCTTGCACGATTTCTATTTGATTCATTCCTGGTTCTGGCCCTCTTGCGATTACTCTGACCACAGAGCCAGAATTTTGATTTTCTATCTCGTCTGCCTCAAAAATGGCACTTTCGCTTGGAATACCCACGCAACCAGTCAACGAGAAAACTAAAATAATCCAGGACAGTTTTTTGAGCACTTTCAATTCCCAACTTCTTCTAGTTTTTCACTAACGCTAAAAGTGGTATTGATTTCAAAGGTCTTTTCGTCATTAAAACCTAGGGCTAATGGCGAAGTTTTTATGGCTTGATGCAGTTCCTTAGGCAAGGTGAATCTGAACATGGCACCGGTTCCACTCTCTCCAGCGGCGTCTATCCAACCTCCATGAAGCCGAGCATCTTCCAAGGCAATAGAGAGCCCCAACCCGGTGCCGCCACTAGCCCGCGCACGCGCGGGGTCTGCCCGCCAAAATCTATTGAATATCAGCCTAGTTTCTTCAGGCTTTAAACCTGGCCCAAAATCTCGAATCACCATCGCCACTGACTCGGCATTTGAGCCAAATTGAATTTCAATTGGCTTTCCAACGCCATACTCAACCGCATTTGAAATCAAGTTTCTAATAATTCGCTCGATTCGACGAGCATCGGCTAATACTTCTGGAGCAGATCCTGAAATTTTTAGTGGAGTCTTACGCTTTTCGATTAAACCAGAAAGTGATTTTGCAACTTCTTCTGTAATTTTTTCTAAACTTATTTGACTCAATTCAAGCTCAGCTACCTGTGCGTCAAATCTACTTATCTCAAGTAATTCACTCAATAAAGATTCGAATCGCTCTAATTGACTAATCAATAATTCAGCGCTTCTGGCGAGCTCTCCTTGGTAACTGCCCCTCGCTTCAAATAAAACATCTGCAGCCATTCTCACGGTGGTTAAGGGGGTTCGAAGCTCGTGAGAGACATCAGACACAAATCTTCTTTGCATGCTTGAAAGCTGCTCTAATTGCATAATTTGCTGTTGCAGGGACTCGGCCATGGAGTTAAAGCTCAAGGCCAAAGTAGCTAAATCATCCTCACCTGTTACCGGAACTCTTTCGCTCAGCAATCCCAATCGTAGTTTTTCTGCCGCTTGAGCAGCATTTCGAACTGGTCGTAAAACTTCTCTAATTACATAACTAACTACAACCAACAAAAGTAAGACCAATAGAAATCCAGTAAAAACCACCGCCGATTGAACCAACGAAAGAGTTTGCTGTTCAGAAGTTAA
>JAYPCW010000112.1:0-1696 GCA_038124905.1 Candidatus Nanopelagicales bacterium
ATTAAATTCGGTTGGGTCATAGACTTTATTAAACCCGAGCTCTTTAGCAATTTCTTTTCTATTTTCTAGCTTTTCAAAAATGATTACATCTTTAGCGCCTAGTGCTCTTGCGGCTTGAGCTGCCAGTAAGCCAACAGCACCAGCACCTATAACTGTTACAGATTCACCTGCTTTAAATTTTGCTCTCTTTAGAGCGCGAATTGATACCGAAAGAGTTTCTGCTAAAGCGCCAGCTTCATCTGGTGCATTGTCTGGGATTTTGACACAAACATTTGCTGAGACATTTAAAAATTCAGCAAGGCCACCATTGCTCATAAAGCCAACTGCAGAAAGATCTTTACAAAGATTTACTTTGTTTGCCAGGCAAAATTCGCAAGTTTCGCAACCAGATAGCCCATCAACACCAACGCGGTCGCCTATTTTAAATTCAGTAACTTTTTTGCCAATTTTTAAAACTCTGCCTGAGATTTCATGGCCTAATGTTAATGGCGCATTGGTAACTAAATAAGGCCCGTTTTGCCACTCTTCAACATCGGTGCCACAGATTCCACACCAGAGAACTTCAAGTTGAATTTCGTCAGATTCTGGCTCAGGAGGGTTTGGGATTTCATCTAGCCTGACATCCCCCCGTGCGTGCCAGCGAAGTGCTTTCATCGATTAACTACTTTTTCAAAAATCTTTTCAGTTGCAAAAGGAAGGTCTGTAGTTGCTTCTAACTCAAGCAAGCGATTCCACTTAGCGGTTCTTTCACTTCGCATTGTTGAACCAACTTTAATTTGGCCTGAGTTCCAACCAGTTGCTAAATCTGATAGCCAAGAATCTTCAGTTTCACCACTTCTTGCAGAAACTACAGTCGTCCAGCCGGCGCTTCTCGCAAGCTCATGAGATTTAGCAGCTCGCTTTAAAGTGCCGGTTTGATTTGGCTTTACTAAAACGCTATTTGCGTCACTTCTCTCAATACCAGCTTTTACTAAAGCAGCATCAGTAGCAAAGCGATCGTCGCCTATAACTTGGATTTTATTTAGTAAGAGTTTTTTAACTTCTTGCCAGCCTGCTTCATCTGTTTCTGCGACGGGGTCTTCAATGCTGATAATTGGAAACTCATCAACCCAAGTGTTTATTAAGTGAGCTAATTCAGGGCCTGAAATCGTTACACCTTCACGAGCTAAGTGATATTTATTTTCATTTGTTAAAAATTGATTTGCGGCAAAATCAATTGCGATGCTCACATCTTTTAGTGGTTCAAAACCACAATCTTTAATAGCTTTGGTTACTAGAGCAATTGCTGCTCTATTACTATCAAAATTCGCAGCTAAACCACCTTCATCGGCAATTAGCCCAGCATTAAAACCTTCTTTTTGCATCAGTTCTTTGGCTTTTCTTCTAACTTGGTTTGCCATATGAATACTTTGAGAAAAACTCTTTGCACCATTAGGAATGCAAAGTATGTCTTGAATATCAATAGCGCCTTGGGCGTGAGCAGCTCCAGAAATAATATTTACCATCGGCATTGGCAAAGTCGGAGATTGATTTAATTGTTTAGCAAAAAATTCATAAGCTTCGAGATTTTTAATTTTTGCAGCTAGGAGATTGCTGGCAACGCTGGTTGCGGTCATTACGTGAGTTCCAAATTTAGTTTCTAGAGCCGGGCCATCTATTTGATCAAGAAGATCATCAACTGTCTCCGGCTCTTGAC
>JAYPCW010000113.1:0-1642 GCA_038124905.1 Candidatus Nanopelagicales bacterium
GAATTAAATGAATTGTTAGTTCAACAGCTGGGCTTGAAGCCACGGTTAGCCTTTACACCTTTGCGGGTTGCAATCACTGGTCGCAGAGTTTCACCACCATTGTTTGAATCCATGGAGTTGTTGGGCAAGCAATCATGCCTATCTCGAATTCAAAAAGCTTTAATGGTCTAATCTTTTGTTTACCGATGGGGTATGGGGTAATTGGCAGCCCGACAGATTCTGGATCTGTTTGTCTAGGTTCGAGTCCTAGTACCCCAGCTTCGACCAAAGAAGGATGGATATGACAAAGCGCAGGTTTCCTAGGCCGTCAGAAATTATTCCTTTAATTGGTTTTAGCTTGCCTTCTTTTAAGCGAAACGAAGCGCGCCTAGCAAAAACTGCAGATTTACAAGACATTAGAAAACTTGCGCTAAAGAGAACTCCGCGAGCAGTTTTTGATTACACCGATGGCGCTGCAGGTAGTGAATCAAGTTTAAATCGAGCCCGAGAAGTCTTTGACTCGGTTGAGTTTTCCCCAAGGGTATTAAGAGACGTGACAAATATCGATACCTCAATAGATTTACTCGGAAAACCAAATTCGTTACCGTTTGCTTTTGCTCCTACTGGGTTTACCAGAATGATGAACTATCAAGGAGAGATAGCTGTCGCCAAAGTTGCCGAGAAATATGGATTGGCTTACGGGCTTTCAACCTTAGGAACAACGTCTCCAGAAGATTTGGCCGAGGCGGTACCCGGGGCGAGACTTTGGTTTCAACTTTATATGCGTCGGGATACAAAGCTTAATGAAGAGTTAGTGGCCCGCGTTAAAAAAATGGGTTACGAAACCATAATTTTGACAGTGGACACGGTAGTGGGTGGCTCAAGATTTAGAGACGTAAGAAATGGCTTAACTATTCCGCCTAAATTAAGCGGTAAGACACTTTTTGATATTGCTCGTCATCCGCACTGGTGGATGAATTTATTAACAACCGCGCCCTTGGAATTTGCTTCACTAAAAAATAGTGGAGGCACCGTTCAAGAATTAATTAATAAAATTTTTGACCCGTCAATAAACGTAAAAGATATCGAATGGTTGAGAAAAAATTGGGACGGCAAGATTTTGGTTAAAGGCGTGCAGAGCGTGGACGATGCAAAAATGCTTATGAAGACTGGAATTGACGGGATTATTCTCTCCACCCATGGCGGTAGGCAGTTAGATAAAGCTCCAGTGCCTTTAGAACTACTACCTGAAGTGAAAAAAGCGGTCGGCAAGAAGTTGAAAGTTTTTCTTGATGGTGGCGTCATGAGCGGCTCAGATATTTTGGCAGCGATTGCCTTCGGAGCTGATGCGGTATTTGTTGGAAGGGCTTATCTTTACGGAATCATGGCCGGAGGCCAAAAAGGCGTAGAGAGAGTAGTAGAAATCCTTAAAAAAGAAATAGAAACCAATATGAGGTTGATGGGGATCACATCTTTAGCCGAGCTCACTCCGGATCGAGTTAGGCTTCGTTAGCAGTGCGATATCCTTATCGTTACGATTCAACTCGACGAGTTGCTAGGCCTTCAAAGTAACTTGAGGGTGCTCGTCACACGGCCCCGTTGTGTAGTGGCCTAGCACGCCGCCCTCTCAAGGCGGTAGCGCGGGTTCGAATCCCGTCGGGGC
>JAYPCW010000114.1:0-1606 GCA_038124905.1 Candidatus Nanopelagicales bacterium
GGGGATTTCCCACGAAAAATAGCCATTGTTGCTGGATTGGATTCAAAGGAAGCGAAATTTCAACCTCAACTCCAATATCGAGAATTTCGCACCTAGTTAGGCGGGCTTGATTTAAAAATGCCATCGCTGCCGCCTTGGGGCACATTTGTTCCTGATCTAGGTACTGGTTAGCGGCAGCTAGCGCAGCTTGATCAGCAATGGATCCTGCTTGTCTGTGTTTTTGTAAAACTGACCCATAAACAATTACCGTGCTCGTCAAAGTTAATAAAAGAAACACCATGGCTATTAACAAAATTGACATTACGCCATTTTCATTTTTTAAGTATTTCATTCACCAAGTACTTTCTAAATATGTTTCAACTGAAGATTTAATTCTTGGTAAATAGCGAATTGCTTTTGGATTTTCTGGGCCAAGTACTTCAACTAGTGCAGTTTCTAATCCATAAGAAATCGTTACCGTGCTACCTGGTGCTAAAACTTCAACTGCATTAACGACTACAGCTTGAGATTCACCGCGAGAAACTAATCGAGCAGCTGTTCTTGCTGCATCAGTAATCATTAAAGCATTCGACACGTAACTAATCATAAAAATTGCAAGTACTGCAAAACTACTAAAAGTTGTCAAGCTAATCGCAGTTTCCGCTGTAACTACGCCTGAATTATTTTTAATAGGGCGCAACATGAAAAAAAATTTTTTTAAATTACGCCCTAAATTTTTCATCTTAAAAAACTATCCTTAAACCAAATCGCACTAAATCTGCTAACAAGGCTTGCACAGATGGGCTGGTAATCAATTTATATAAAACTCCACCCATGCTGCAGGCAGCGGCCGTAGCTACTGCGTATTCAGCCGTAGTTGCACCTTGAACATTGCAAAGTACTTTGAGTAATTGATCTTTCATTTTTCCCCTTAATTTTTTTGACGCTTTTTGCGTAGTACTACTTTGCGCTTTTTAAAAAAATTTTTCTAGTCTCGAATAAAAACTGTGGATAAAGCCAATTCTGGATATTAATTAAAAAAATTTCCTAGCATGGAAGCTAGGAGTGGAATGATTGTCAATAAGACAAACGTGGGTAAAAAACAAATGCCTAAAGGCGCCAGCATCCATACTTCGGCTTTTTTTATTGCCGTCATAATTTGCAATTTGTGCTTATTTTGAAAGATTTCAACTCTATTTTGTAGTGCAATAGCTACTTGATTGCCGTCATCTACGCTGGAGCGTAAAAACTTCAGATTCTTTAGTAAAAAATCATCTTCTTGCTCGCCGCTGACTCCCTGTAGGAGCGCTAAATATTTTCTTGCTTGCTCTTCTGGTAGGTAACTTAAGCCGGCATTAATAGCGAGATTGGGAGCTACACCTGCTATCAGCGAGCTCGAAATAATGCTCAGCACCATTGCCTGATCGATTTGGGTTGGTGACTTAAGCGCCAAACTCTTTATTTCGCGATCTAACTCTTGAATTTTTAGATTTCGCAATCTTGACCCAATTTGGTTTTTTAGTAAAAAAGTTGCAGAAAATACCAAGATTAAAATCAAGTACCAACTCATAACTGTCGCTTAACTTTGTTGGTGATGCGATTTACCCAGAAAATCCCCAAAAGCTCA
>JAYPCW010000115.1:0-1543 GCA_038124905.1 Candidatus Nanopelagicales bacterium
TTTTGGGTCTCTACCGTTTTTTGCTGATCCACCCGCTGAATCACCTTCAACGATATAAAGTTCACACCCTTCTGGGTTGGTGCTTTGGCAGTCGCTCAATTTTCCTGGAAGGCCAGATGAGCCAAGTAACCCTTTTCTAGATCTTGCTAAATCGCGAGCTTTTCTAGCTGCAATTCTTGCTGTCGCAGCTGACACAGCTTTGCGAGCAACCTCTTTACCTTCTGCTGGGTGCTCGTCAAACCATTTCGACAATAAATCATTAGTCATGGTTTGGATAAAAGTTTTTGCTTCAGTATTACCTAGTTTTGTTTTTGTTTGACCTTCAAATTGAGGTTCACTAATTTTTACACTTACTATTGCTGTTAAACCTTCTCTAATGTCTTCACCGGTGAGTTTCGGGTCTTTTTCTTTTAAGACTCCCCAGTTTTTTGCGTACTTATTAATTGTTGCAGTTAGTGCTGCCCTAAAACCTTCTTCATGCATGCCACCTTCGTGGGTGTTGATGGTATTAGCAAAAGTAAAAACAGATTCTTGATAACCTAAATTCCATTGCAAAGCTACCTCGCCAGAAATTTTTCTTTTTGTATTTTCTGACTCTATGTAGATAACTTCTTTATTAACAACAGTTTCAGCTTTTGCTTTATTTAAAAAGTTAACAAAATCGATTATCCCACCATGATATTGATAAGTAACAGATCTGGGATTGCCTTCATCATCAAGCTTTCCTTCTCTTTGATCAACAAGAGAAAGTTTTAAACCTTTGTTTAAGAATGCCATTTCTCTAAATCGAGTAGAAAGAGTTTCAAAGTTGTAATCAGTAGTTTCAAAAACTTCACCATCTGCTTTAAATGAAACTTTGGTTCCAGACTCAGTTGTTTTATTACCTTTTTTCAAAGCAGCAGTTGGAACACCTTTTTTATAATTTTGGCTCCAATAAAAACCGTCGCGTTTTACTTCAACTTTTAACTCTGAACTCAAAGCATTTACTACTGACACACCTACGCCGTGCAACCCACCGGAAACCGAATAGCCACCTCCGCCAAATTTTCCACCAGCGTGTAGAACAGTTAAAACAACTTCCAAAGCTGGTTTTTTTTCAACAGGGTGTTCGTCAACTGGTATTCCGCGTCCGTTATCGATAACCGTGACCCAACCATTTGGTTCTAAAAAACAATAAATTTCATTTGCGTAGCCCGCTAGCGCTTCATCAACAGAATTGTCGACAACTTCATAAACTAGGTGGTGTAAACCGCGTTCACCGGTAGATCCGATGTACATTCCTGGTCTTTTGCGAACCGCATCTAGACCCTCCAGAACTTGAATCGCACTGGCGTCATAAGTCATCTAGCGGCTACCTCTTTTGGGGTTAAATCTTTAAAAATGTCTTGTCAATTCTACACTTTTTTAAAATGCGGGGTTTTTGATCTAGTTAAAACTGGTCGTAAAATTTGTTCATACTAGGCGCTCTCCATTGATGTTTTTGAGCACTTTTTGATGGACCCACAACTTTCACTCTAGTAACAAAATTTTCACCAATTTCTTG